>NZ_CP125380.1:5982500-6300000 GCF_034009455.1 Pseudomonas sp. P5_109 | reverse complement strand
TGTATGGAAGGGCCATCGCTCAACGGATAAAAGGTACTCCGGGGATAACAGGCTGATACCGCCCAAGAGTTCATATCGACGGCGGTGTTTGGCACCTCGATGTCGGCTCATCACATCCTGGGGCTGAAGCCGGTCCCAAGGGTATGGCTGTTCGCCATTTAAAGTGGTACGCGAGCTGGGTTTAGAACGTCGTGAGACAGTTCGGTCCCTATCTGCCGTGGACGTTTGAGATTTGAGAGGGGCTGCTCCTAGTACGAGAGGACCGGAGTGGACGAACCTCTGGTGTTCCGGTTGTCACGCCAGTGGCATTGCCGGGTAGCTATGTTCGGAAAAGATAACCGCTGAAAGCATCTAAGCGGGAAACTTGCCTCAAGATGAGATCTCACTGGGACCTTGAGTCCCCTGAAGGGCCGTCGAAGACTACGACGTTGATAGGTTGGGTGTGTAAGCGCTGTGAGGCGTTGAGCTAACCAATACTAATTGCCCGTGAGGCTTGACCATATAACACCCAAGCAATTTGACTACTCGAAAGAGCATCAGATTGCGGTGTGTGAAGACGAAAGAACCGAAAGTTCGAAATACTCACAAAACACCAAGCTATCACATACCCAATTTGCTGAAGCGCGGCCAACTGGCCACGACTCAGTACCCGAATTTCTTGACGACCATAGAGCGTTGGAACCACCTGATCCCATCCCGAACTCAGCAGTGAAACGATGCATCGCCGATGGTAGTGTGGGGTTTCCCCATGTGAGAGTAGGTCATCGTCAAGATTAAATTCCGAAACCCCTATCTGCGTATGCAGGTAGGGGTTTTGTTTTTGGCCGAAGAAAAGCCACGACTACTGGATTTCTATGCAATCGCTCGGCGCGTGGCTATCATGCGGGCCTCATTGTGAGGCGAGACCTGCATGCTGACGTTGTTAAAGCTTCTTAAAGATGGCCGATTCCATTCGGGTCAGGCGTTGGGTGCTGCCCTGGGCGTCAGTCGTAGTGCCGTGTGGAAGCAGCTTCAGCATTTAGAGGCTGAGCTGGGGTTGTCTATTCATAAGGTTCGTGGGCGCGGCTATCAATTGTCCGCGCCATTAGCGCTGCTCGATCCTGCCGAGATAAGCGCTCAGGCGCACTCTTGCGCCTGGCCTGTCCAGGTTCACGACTCAATCGACTCGACTAATGCCGAAGCGCTGCGCGCTATTGAGCGCGGGCAAACGGCACCGTTTGTGGTGCTTTCGGAGCGGCAGACAGCCGGTCGCGGGCGACGTGGTCGCAAGTGGGTCAGTCCGTTCGCAGAAAACGTCTATTACAGCCTGGTGCTGCGCATTGATGGCGGGATGCGCCAGTTGGAAGGCTTGAGTCTCGTCGTTGGGCTCGCAGTGTTGCAGACGTTGCGTGAACTCGGTGTTGCATCCGCTGGATTGAAATGGCCGAACGATGTCCTTGTAGGTCAGAAAAAAATCGCGGGAATACTGCTCGAGTTGGTTGGTGATCCTGCTGATGTGTGTCACGTGGTCCTGGGGGTTGGAATCAATGTGAACATGCAGTCCGCAGAAGAGGTGGACCAGCAATGGACATCCCTGCGGCTCGAGTCAGGCAAATTGTTTGATCGCAACCAATTGGTCGCGGTGTTGGGGGAGACGCTGCAGCGATACCTGGCTCGTCACCAGGCGGGTGGCTTTTTGGCCATCCAGTCAGAGTGGGAGCAAAATCACCTGTGGCAGGGGCGAAGCGTGTCGTTGATTGCCGGCGTCAATCAAATTGATGGTGAAGTGCTGGGCATTGATGGCCAGGGCGCCTTGCGCCTGAAGGTGGATGGCGTGGAGAAAGTCTTCAGTGGTGGTGAGTTGAGCCTGAGGTTGCGTGATGATTCTTGAGCTCGATTGTGGGAATAGTTTCATCAAGTGGCGTGTGCTTGCCGCAAATGCCGGGCAGGTGCTGGGTGAGGGGGTCGTCGATTCCGATCTTGGATTGCTGGAGGGGTTGGGGGCGCTCAAAGGGCTTGCCCTCACGTTTTGCCGGTTGGTGAGTGTCAGGACCGCGGAGGAAACCGCAGCGCTGACGTCTTTGCTCGGCGATACCTTTGATGTGCCAGTTGTGTGCGCAGCGCCTGCGCGCGAAATGTCAGGCGTGCGCAATGGGTATGAAGAGTTTGAGCGGCTGGGGCTGGATCGGTGGCTGGCAATGCTCGGAGGTTTTCATCTCGCTTCAGGTGCGTGCCTGGTGCTCGATTTCGGTACGGCCGTGACCGCTGACTTTGTCGCGGCGGATGGAGAGCACCTGGGTGGTTTCATCTGTCCGGGGATGCCGTTGATGCGCAACCAGTTGCGCACGCACACTCGCAAAATTCGTTATGGGGATCTGGCAGCCGAGCAGGCTCAGGAAAGTCTTGTTCCTGGTCGCGCGACTGTCGAGGCTGTAGAGCGTGGTTGTCTGTTGATGTTGCGCGGCTTCGTGCTGACCCAGCTCGAATTGGCGCGCAGCTACTGGGGTGAGGACTTTGCCGTATTCCTCACTGGGGGGGATGCGAGCCTGGTTGCTGAGGTCGTGCCTCACGCCAGGGTTGTTCCGGACTTGGTGTTTGTTGGATTGGCCATGGCCTGTCCCTTGTCCTGAGGTTTTTATGCGTTGGTTGTTTCTGCTGCTGCTTGTCCTCAATGGCTTCTACTACATCTGGCATCAACAAGAGGCTCCTTTGCGTGCGAAGGATGTCACGCCTTTGAGTCTGTATCGCGGGTCTCAGCAAGATATCCGCTTGTTGAGCGAAGCAAGTGACGTCTCCAAAGACAAGGGTAAGACTGTCTCGACAGACAATGGCTGCCTTTATCTGGGCGGCTATACGCGCCAGGAGGCCGCGCAGGCGGTTGAGCGTCGTCTAAGCGGGATGGAGGTCAAGTATCAGTCCCTGCCTAAAGCTGCAGCTGAAAGCGCGGGGTATTGGGTGCGTATCGCACCGGAAAGCCGGCGTTGGCTGGACGATCTGCAGCTGCAAAACCTTTCTAAAGAATTCAATGAGTTAAAACATAAAATAATGCCGTGCGAGGGGGTTGCGCCCGCTGAATAGTTTGCATAGAATGGCGCCCGCTCCACAGCGAACACCGGAAACGGTTAACGATGTGAAGCGAGGTCAACGCAGCTAACCTCAAGATTTGATTGAGAAAATGCTTGACAGAAGGCTGGCATGATGTAGAATGCCGGCTCGCTTAGGAGGGGTTCCCGAGCGGCCAAAGGGATCAGACTGTAAATCTGACGTCTACGACTTCGAAGGTTCGAATCCTTCCCCCTCCACCATTTTTAGCGAGAGCTGTAAGCGCTCGCGGGTATAGTTTAGTGGTAGAACCTCAGCCTTCCAAGCTGATGATGCGGGTTCGATTCCCGCTACCCGCTCCAAGTTTACAGGTTTTGCACAGTGTTACGCTCTTGTAGCTCAGTTGGTAGAGCACACCCTTGGTAAGGGTGAGGTCAGCGGTTCAAATCCGCTCAAGAGCTCCATATAACAAGGCAGATATGAAAATATCTGCCTTTGTTTTAGGTGGTAGTGGTTGCGCCTGAATGTGTTTCTGAAGGTTGCCGGTGTCGTGAATGTCGGTGTTGCAGTCAAGGTTGCCTAGTAAGTTGTTGTAAAGTCTTTTTCGGGTCGGCATAATGGTCGGCCTGATTTTGTTTTAGGTCAGTAGCTCAATTGGCAGAGCGACGGTCTCCAAAACCGTAGGTTGGGGGTTCGATTCCCTCCTGACCTGCCAGATTCACCTGGTGTGTCTGGCTTTCTTTTCACAGGATCTTCATAGATGACTCCTAAAGCTGAAGCTCAAGGCTCTCGTTTCGACCTCCTCAAGTGGCTTGTAGTAGTCGCTCTGGTGGTTGTTGGCGTTGTTGGCAATCAGTACTTTTCTGCTTCGCCGATCCTGTACCGCGTACTCGCATTGCTTGCTATTGCTGCTGTAGCTGCCTTTGTAGGCCTGCAGACGGTCAAGGGCAAGTCTTTCTTTGTACTGGTTAAGGAAGCGCGCACCGAAATTCGTAAAGTCGTTTGGCCAACTCGCCAAGAAACCACGCAGACCACGTTGATCGTTGTGGCTGTTGTCCTGGTTATGGCGTTGCTGTTGTGGGGGCTTGATTCCCTGCTCGGCTGGCTTGTTTCCTTGATTGTCGGCTAAGGGTGTCCCGTGGCTAAGCGTTGGTATGTTGTGCATGCTTACTCCGGTTACGAGAAGCATGTAATGCGCTCGCTGATCGAGCGCGTGAAGCTGGCTGGTATGGAAGATGGCTTCGGCGAAATTCTGGTTCCCACTGAAGAAGTGGTTGAGATGCGCAATGGCCAGAAGCGCAAAAGCGAACGTAAATTCTTCCCTGGCTACGTGCTGGTGCAGATGGATATGAACGAGGGTACTTGGCACTTGGTCAAGGATACTCCTCGGGTGATGGGTTTCATTGGCGGTACTGCCGATAAGCCTGCGCCGATCACCGATAAAGAGGCAGAAGCGATTCTGCGCCGCGTTGCTGATGGTAGCGACAAGCCGAAGCCGAAGACGTTGTTCGAGCCGGGTGAGTCGGTACGTGTCAATGACGGTCCGTTTGCGGACTTTACCGGTGTTGTTGAAGAAGTTAACTACGAAAAGAGCCGGATTCAGGTCGCAGTGCTCATTTTCGGTCGCTCTACTCCGGTGGAGCTCGAGTTCAGCCAGGTCGAAAAGGTCTAGTTGAGCAAGCATCCCAACCCCGCAGCCATAGGCTGTGGGGTTTTGTCGTCACTGGGATAAACGCGCAAGTAACCGGGGAGCCTCTCGAGGCGTTCGAACCCGTAATTGGAGTGCCTCATGGCCAAGAAGATTACCGCTTACATCAAGCTGCAAGTGAAGGCCGCTCAGGCTAACCCAAGCCCACCTGTTGGTCCTGCTCTGGGTCAGCACGGCGTGAACATCATGGAATTCTGCAAGGCTTTCAACGCCCGTACTCAGGGTCTTGAGCCAGGTCTGCCGACTCCAGTGATCATCACTGTCTACAGCGACCGTAGCTTCACTTTCGAAACCAAATCCACCCCTGCTTCGGTTCTGCTGAAGAAGGCGGCCGGTCTGACCAGCGGTTCCGCTCGTCCGAACACCGTTAAGGTTGGCACCGTGACTCGTGCTCAGCTGGAAGAAATCGCGAAAACCAAAAACGCGGATCTGACTGCAGCTGATATGGAAGCAGCCGTGCGTACTATCGCCGGTTCTGCTCGTAGCATGGGCCTTAACGTGGAGGGTGTGTAATGGCTAAGCTGACCAAGCGTCAAAAGGCTATCGCCGGCAAAATCGAAGCAGGCAAGGCCTACAACTTTGTAGACGCTGCTGCCCTGCTGGCTGAGCTGTCGACTGTCAAGTTCAGCGAGTCGTTCGACGTAGCTGTAAACCTGGGTGTTGACCCGCGTAAATCCGACCAGGTCGTTCGTAGCGCTACTGTGCTGCCACACGGCACTGGCAAGACCGTTCGCGTTGCTGTGTTCACCCAGGGTCCAGCTGCTGAAGCCGCTCTGGCTGCCGGCGCTGACCGCGTAGGCATGGACGACCTGGCTGCCGAAATGAAAGGCGGCGACCTGAACTATGACGTAGTGATCGCATCCCCGGATGCAATGCGCGTTGTAGGTCAACTGGGTCAGATCCTCGGTCCACGTGGCCTGATGCCTAACCCTAAAGTCGGCACCGTAACTCCAGACGTAGCTACCGCGGTTAAAAACGCCAAGGCTGGTCAGGTTCGTTATCGCACCGACAAAAACGGCATCATCCACACTTCCGTTGGCAAGATCGGCTTCGACGCCGTCAAGCTGAAGGAAAACGTTGAAGCCCTGATCGCTGATCTGAAGCGTATCAAGCCAGCTTCCTCGAAAGGCATTTACGTCAAGCGCGTTACCCTGAGCACCACTATGGGCCCAGGTCTGGTCATCGACCAAAGCTCGCTCGACGCGTAAGACAAAGATTGGCGCAAGCGATTGCGCCAATTGAAAAATTGGGGTCCCTGCCTGGCGGGGGCTATCCAAGACCGTAGGCGACGCAAGTCTTAAACCACAAGCCTACGCAGATGGTGCTCCCGGTTCCTTACCGAATCAGACACCAAAACGACATCCGGTTTCGACCGGATGAAACGGTAACAAGCAGGAGTTAAACCCGTGGCAATTAAACTCGAAGACAAGAAGGCCATCGTCGCTGAAGTCAACGAGGCTGCCAAAGTCGCTCTGTCCGCTGTCGTGGCTGATGCCCGTGGCGTAACAGTAGGCGCGATGACCGGACTCCGTAAAGAGGCTCGTGAAGCTGGCGTTTACGTACGTGTTGTACGTAACACCCTGCTCAAGCGCGCTGTTGCTGACACTGAATTCAGTGTCCTCAACGACGTGTTCACCGGCCCTACCCTGATTGCGTTCTCCAAAGAACATCCAGGCGCTGCTGCCCGGATCTTCAAGGAATTCGCAAAGGGTCAGGACAAGTTCGAGATCAAGGCAGCTGCGTTCGAGGGCAAGTTCCTCGCAGCTAACCAAATCGACGTACTGGCAACTCTGCCGACCCGTGACGAAGCAATTTCTCAGCTGATGAGCGTGATTCAAGGCGCTACCAGCAAATTGGCTCGTACTCTGGCGGCAATTCGCGACCAGAAAGAAGCTGCTGCAGCCTAAGGCTCGTCAACTTCTCGCGTTTTTTGTTTTTTTCGATGGTCGCGTAGGCCGTCCCCAATATCAGGAATTAGATTCATGTCTATCTCTCAGAACGATATCCTTGAAGCAGTTGGCAACATGTCCGTAATGGAAGTTGTTGAGCTGATCAAAGCTTTCGAAGAAAAATTCGGCGTTACCGCTGCTGCTGCTTCGGCTGGTCCAGCTGCTGCTGCCGCTGTTGTTGAAGAGCAAACCGAATTCAACGTCATGCTGACCGAAGCTGGCGAGAAGAAAGTTAACGTGATCAAGGCTGTACGTGAACTGACCGGTCTGGGCTTGAAAGAAGCCAAGGCTGTAGTTGACGGCGCACCTGCCATGGTTCTGGAAGCTGTTGCCAAAGACGCAGCTGACAAAGCCAAAGCAGCTCTGGAAGAAGCAGGCGCTAAAGTCGAGCTGAAGTAAGCATCGACTTTGCGTCTCCAGCCCGAGCGTTAAGCGACAGGCTGATGGCTGGTGGCTCTTGCCACCGGCCTTTTTCCGTTATTGGCAGCCGACTGGGTCGGTGCCGATAACGTGCTGTAACCACCCGATGCGGTGGCGCAAACCATGGGGTTTGCACGATTTTCTGGCTGCTCCCGTCGGGAGGGGCCAAACAAGCAGGTGACCAAGCTGGGGAACGCTGATGGCTTACTCATATACTGAGAAAAAACGTATCCGCAAGGACTTTAGCAAGTTGCCGGACGTCATGGATGTGCCGTACCTCCTGGCCATCCAGCTGGATTCGTATCGTGAATTCTTGCAAGCGGGAGCGACTAAAGATCAGTTCCGCGACGTGGGCCTGCATGCGGCCTTCAAATCCGTTTTCCCGATCATCAGCTACTCCGGCAATGCTGCGCTGGAGTACGTCGGATATCGTCTGGGCGAACCGGCATTTGATGTCAAAGAATGCGTATTGCGCGGTGTAACTTACGCCGTACCTTTGCGGGTAAAAGTGCGCCTGATCATTTTCGACAAAGAATCGTCGAACAAAGCGATCAAGGACATCAAAGAGCAAGAAGTCTACATGGGTGAAATTCCCCTGATGACTGAAAACGGTACCTTCGTAATCAACGGTACCGAGCGTGTAATCGTTTCCCAGCTGCACCGTTCCCCGGGCGTGTTCTTCGACCACGACCGTGGCAAGACGCACAGCTCCGGTAAACTGCTGTACTCCGCGCGCATCATTCCTTACCGCGGTTCGTGGCTGGACTTCGAGTTCGACCCGAAAGACTGCGTATTCGTGCGTATCGACCGTCGTCGCAAGCTGCCTGCCTCGGTACTGCTGCGCGCGCTTGGCTATACCACTGAAGAAGTGCTGGACGCGTTCTATACCACCAACGTATTCCACGTGAAGGGCGAGACCCTGAGCCTGGAGCTGGTGCCTCAGCGCCTGCGTGGTGAAATCGCTGTCCTCGATATTCAGGATGACAAAGGCAAGGTTATTGTCGAGCAGGGTCGTCGTATCACCGCTCGCCACATCAACCAGCTGGAAAAAGCCGGGATCAAAGAGCTGGATGTGCCTCTGGACTACGTCCTGGGCCGCACAACCGCCAAGGTCATCGTGCACCCGGCAACCGGCGAAATCCTGGCAGAGTGCAACACCGAGCTGAACACCGAGATCCTGGCCAAAATCGCCAAGGCCCAGGTTGTTCGCATCGAAACTCTGTACACCAACGATATCGACTGCGGTCCGTTCGTCTCCGACACCCTGAAGATCGACTCCACCAGCAACCAACTGGAAGCGCTGGTCGAGATCTATCGCATGATGCGTCCTGGCGAGCCGCCAACCAAAGACGCTGCCGAGACCCTGTTCAACAACCTGTTCTTCAGCCCTGAGCGCTATGACCTGTCTGCGGTCGGCCGGATGAAGTTCAACCGTCGTATCGGTCGTACCGAGATCGAAGGTTCGGGCGTGCTGTGCAAGGAAGACATCGTCGCGGTACTGAAGACCCTGGTCGACATCCGTAACGGTAAAGGCATCGTCGATGACATCGACCACCTGGGTAACCGTCGTGTTCGCTGCGTAGGCGAAATGGCCGAGAACCAGTTCCGCGTTGGCCTGGTACGTGTTGAGCGTGCGGTCAAAGAGCGTCTGTCGATGGCTGAAAGCGAAGGCCTGATGCCGCAAGACCTGATCAACGCCAAGCCAGTGGCTGCGGCGGTGAAAGAGTTCTTCGGTTCCAGCCAGCTGTCTCAGTTCATGGACCAGAACAACCCGCTGTCCGAGATCACCCACAAGCGTCGTGTCTCTGCACTCGGCCCTGGCGGTTTGACTCGTGAGCGTGCTGGTTTTGAAGTTCGTGACGTACACCCGACTCACTACGGTCGTGTATGCCCGATCGAAACGCCGGAAGGTCCGAACATCGGTCTGATCAACTCCCTGGCTGCCTATGCGCGCACCAACCAGTACGGCTTCCTGGAAAGCCCGTACCGCGTGGTGAAAGACGCTCTGGTCACCGACGAGATCGTGTTCCTGTCCGCCATTGAAGAAGCTGATCACGTGATCGCTCAGGCTTCGGCCACGATGAACGACAAGAAAGTCCTGATCGACGAGCTGGTAGCTGTTCGTCACCTGAACGAATTCACCGTCAAGGCGCCGGAAGACGTCACCTTGATGGACGTATCGCCGAAGCAGGTAGTTTCGGTTGCTGCGTCGCTGATTCCGTTCCTCGAGCACGACGACGCCAACCGTGCGTTGATGGGTTCGAACATGCAGCGTCAAGCTGTACCAACCCTGCGCGCTGACAAGCCGCTGGTAGGTACCGGCATGGAGCGTAACGTAGCCCGTGACTCCGGCGTTTGCGTCGTGGCTCGTCGTGGCGGCGTGATCGACTCCGTCGACGCCAGCCGTATCGTGGTTCGTGTTGCCGATGACGAAGTTGAAACCGGTGAAGCCGGTGTCGACATCTACAACCTGACCAAGTACACCCGCTCCAACCAGAACACCTGCATCAACCAGCGTCCGCTGGTGCGTAAGGGTGATCGGGTTCAGCGTAGCGACATCATGGCCGACGGCCCGTCCACCGACATGGGTGAACTGGCACTGGGCCAGAACATGCGCATCGCGTTCATGGCATGGAACGGCTTCAACTTCGAAGACTCCATCTGCCTGTCCGAGCGTGTTGTTCAGGAAGACCGTTTCACCACGATCCACATTCAGGAACTGACCTGTGTGGCCCGTGACACCAAGCTTGGCCCAGAGGAAATCACTGCAGACATCCCGAACGTGGGTGAAGCTGCACTGAACAAGCTGGACGAAGCCGGTATCGTTTACGTAGGTGCTGAAGTTGGCGCAGGCGACATCCTGGTGGGTAAGGTCACTCCGAAAGGCGAGACCCAACTGACTCCGGAAGAAAAACTGCTGCGTGCGATCTTCGGTGAAAAAGCCAGCGACGTTAAAGACACTTCCCTGCGTGTACCTACCGGTACCAAAGGTACTGTCATCGACGTACAGGTCTTCACCCGCGATGGCGTTGAGCGTGATGCTCGTGCCCTGTCGATCGAGAAGTCCCAGCTGGACGAGATCCGCAAGGACCTCAACGAAGAGTTCCGTATCGTCGAAGGCGCTACTTTCGAACGTCTGCGTTCCGCTCTGGTCGGCCACAAAGCCGAAGGCGGCGCCGGTCTGAAGAAAGGCCAGGACATCACCGACGAAGTTCTCGACGGTCTTGAGCACGGCCAGTGGTTCAAACTGCGCATGGCTGAAGACGCCCTGAACGAGCAGCTCGAGAAGGCCCAGGCCTACATCGTTGATCGTCGCCGTCTGCTGGACGACAAGTTCGAAGACAAGAAGCGCAAACTGCAGCAGGGCGATGACCTGGCTCCAGGCGTGCTGAAAATCGTCAAGGTTTACCTGGCAATCCGTCGTCGCATCCAGCCGGGCGACAAGATGGCCGGTCGTCACGGTAACAAGGGTGTGGTCTCCGTGATCATGCCGGTTGAAGACATGCCGCACGATGCCAATGGCACCCCGGTCGACGTCGTTCTCAACCCGTTGGGCGTACCTTCGCGTATGAACGTTGGTCAGATCCTCGAAACCCACCTGGGCCTCGCGGCCAAAGGTCTGGGCGAGAAGATCAATCGCATGATTGAAGAGCAGCGCAAAGTTGCCGAGCTGCGTAAATTCCTGCACGAGATCTACAACGAGATCGGCGGTCGTCAGGAAAGCCTCGATGACTTCTCGGACCAGGAAATCCTGGATCTGGCTCAAAACCTGCGTGGCGGCGTTCCAATGGCCACTCCAGTGTTCGACGGTGCCAAGGAAAGCGAAATCAAGGCCATGCTGAAACTGGCAGACCTGCCAGAAAGCGGCCAGATGCAGCTGACCGACGGCCGTACCGGCAACAAGTTCGAGCGCCCGGTTACCGTTGGCTACATGTACATGCTGAAGCTGAACCACTTGGTAGACGACAAGATGCACGCTCGTTCTACCGGTTCGTACAGCCTGGTTACCCAGCAGCCGCTGGGTGGTAAGGCGCAGTTCGGTGGTCAGCGTTTCGGGGAGATGGAGGTCTGGGCACTGGAAGCATACGGTGCCGCTTACACTCTGCAAGAAATGCTCACAGTGAAGTCGGACGATGTGAACGGCCGTACCAAGATGTACAAAAACATCGTGGATGGCGATCACCGTATGGAGCCGGGCATGCCCGAGTCCTTCAACGTGTTGATCAAGGAAATTCGTTCCCTCGGCATCGATATCGATCTGGAAACCGAATAACACGTGACGCGAATCGAGAGCGGGGCAGGATTGCCCGCTCTCTGCTCCGCCAGGAGGAAAGGCCTTGAAAGACCTACTGAATTTGCTGAAAAACCAGGGTCAAGTCGAAGAGTTCGACGCCATCCGTATCGGATTGGCATCGCCTGAGATGATCCGTTCGTGGTCGTTCGGTGAAGTTAAAAAGCCGGAAACCATCAACTACCGTACGTTCAAACCTGAGCGTGACGGCCTGTTCTGCGCCAAGATCTTTGGCCCGGTAAAGGATTACGAGTGCCTGTGCGGTAAGTACAAGCGCTTGAAGCACCGCGGTGTGATCTGCGAGAAGTGCGGCGTTGAAGTTGCACTGGCAAAAGTTCGTCGTGAGCGCATGGCGCACATCGAACTGGCCTCGCCTGTTGCCCACATCTGGTTCCTGAAATCGCTGCCGTCCCGTATCGGCTTGCTGATGGACATGACCCTGCGTGATATCGAACGCGTTCTCTATTTCGAGAGCTATGTCGTTATCGATCCAGGCATGACCACCCTTGAAAAAGGTCAGCTGCTGAACGACGAGCAGTACTTCGAAGCGCTGGAAGAATTCGGTGACGATTTCGATGCCCGCATGGGTGCCGAAGCTGTCCGCGAACTGCTGCACGCTATCGACCTGGAACACGAGATTGGCCGCCTGCGTGAAGAAATTCCGCAAACCAACTCCGAAACCAAGATCAAGAAGCTGTCCAAGCGTCTGAAGTTGATGGAAGCCTTCCAGGGTTCCGGCAACCTGCCAGAGTGGATGGTGCTGACCGTTCTGCCGGTTCTGCCGCCAGATCTGCGTCCACTGGTCCCTCTCGATGGCGGTCGCTTCGCGACTTCCGACCTCAACGATCTGTATCGTCGAGTGATCAACCGTAACAACCGTTTGAAGCGCCTGCTTGATCTGTCCGCTCCGGACATCATCGTGCGCAACGAAAAGCGTATGTTGCAGGAAGCTGTCGACGCACTGCTCGACAACGGCCGTCGTGGCCGCGCTATCACCGGTTCGAACAAGCGTCCTCTGAAATCCCTGGCTGACATGATCAAGGGTAAGCAGGGTCGTTTCCGTCAGAACTTGCTCGGTAAGCGTGTTGACTACTCGGGTCGTTCGGTAATTACCGTAGGTCCGACCCTGCGTCTGCACCAGTGTGGTCTGCCGAAGAAAATGGCTCTCGAGCTGTTCAAGCCGTTCATTTTCGGCAAGCTGGAAATGCGTGGTCTCGCTACCACCATCAAGGCTGCCAAGAAGATGGTCGAGCGCGAACTGCCAGAGGTTTGGGACGTTCTCGCTGAAGTGATTCGCGAACACCCGGTACTTCTCAACCGTGCACCGACCCTTCACCGTCTGGGTATCCAGGCGTTTGAACCGGTACTGATCGAAGGTAAGGCTATCCAGCTGCACCCTCTGGTCTGTGCTGCGTACAACGCCGACTTCGACGGCGACCAAATGGCCGTGCACGTACCGCTGACGCTGGAAGCCCAGTTGGAAGCGCGTGCGTTGATGATGTCGACCAACAACATTCTGTCGCCAGCCAACGGTGAGCCAATCATCGTTCCGTCGCAGGACGTTGTACTGGGTCTGTACTACATGACCCGTGAAGCGATCAACGCCAAGGGCGAAGGTCGTGTGTTCGCTGACCTGCAAGAAGTTGACCGTGTGTTCCGTGCCGGCGAAGCCGCACTGCACGCCAAGGTTAAAGTGCGCATCCACGAAACCGTCAACGACCGTGATGGCGGCAGCGTGAGCAACGTTCGTATCGTCGACACCACTGTCGGCCGTGCGCTGTTGTACCAGGTTGTGCCAAAAGGCCTGTCGTACGACGTCGTCAACTTGCCGATGAAGAAAAAGGCGATCTCCAAGCTGATCAACCAGTGCTACCGCGTGGTTGGTCTGAAAGAGACCGTGATCTTCGCTGACCAGTTGATGTACACCGGTTTTGCTTACTCGACCATTTCCGGCGTTTCCATCGGTGTTAACGACTTCGTTATCCCGGATGAAAAAGCCCGCATCATCAGTGCCGCCACTGACGAAGTGAAAGAGATCGAGAGCCAGTACGCCTCCGGCCTGGTAACCCAGGGCGAGAAGTACAACAAAGTGATCGACCTTTGGTCCAAGGCGAACGACGAAGTTTCCAAGGCGATGATGGCCAACCTCTCGAAAGAGAAAGTCATCGACCGTCATGGCGTCGAAGTCGACCAGGAGTCCTTCAACTCGATGTACATGATGGCTGACTCGGGTGCGCGGGGTTCCGCCGCACAGATTCGTCAGCTGGCCGGTATGCGTGGCCTGATGGCCAAGCCGGACGGTTCCATCATTGAAACGCCGATTACTGCGAACTTCCGTGAAGGTTTGAGCGTACTTCAGTACTTCATCTCTACTCACGGTGCTCGTAAGGGTCTTGCGGATACCGCGTTGAAAACGGCTAACTCCGGTTACCTGACTCGTCGTCTGGTGGACGTTGCACAAGACCTGGTTGTAACCGAGATCGATTGCGGCACCGAACACGGTCTGCTGATGACTCCGCACATTGAAGGCGGTGACGTTGTAGAGCCGTTGGGTGAGCGCGTATTGGGTCGTGTTATCGCCCGTGACGTATTCAAGCCAGGTACCGAGGACGTCATCGTTCCTGCTGGCACCCTGGTCGACGAGAAGTGGG
Organism: Pseudomonas sp. P5_109; assembly: GCF_034009455.1. NCBI lineage: Bacteria > Pseudomonadati > Pseudomonadota > Gammaproteobacteria > Pseudomonadales > Pseudomonadaceae > Pseudomonas > Pseudomonas sp. P5_109. The sequence continues at coordinate 6,285,960 of NZ_CP125380.1, read as the reverse complement.
TCGAGTTCATCGAACTCAACAGCATCGACGAAGTGATCGTTCGCTCGCCGATCAGCTGCGAAACCCGCTACGGCATTTGTGCCAAGTGCTACGGCCGTGACCTGGCTCGTGGTCACCAGGTGAACATCGGTGAAGCGGTCGGCGTTATCGCTGCCCAGTCCATCGGTGAGCCGGGTACCCAGCTGACGATGCGTACGTTCCACATCGGTGGTGCGGCAAGCCGGACCTCCGCTGCGGACAGCGTCCAGGTGAAGAATGGCGGTACCGTTCGTCTGCACAATTTGAAGCACGTGGAGCGAGTGGATGGCCACCTGGTTGCTGTGTCCCGTTCCGGTGAGCTGGCCATCGCTGATGACTTCGGTCGTGAGCGTGAGCGTTACAAGCTGCCGTACGGTGCCGTGATTTCGGTTAAAGAAGGTGACAAGGTCGACGCTGGCGCAATCGTGGCCAAGTGGGATCCGCACACTCACCCGATCGTTACCGAAATGAAAGGTACCGTGACCTACGTGGGCATGGAAGAAGGCATCACGATCAAGCGTCAGACTGACGAATTGACCGGTATGACCAACATTGAAGTACTCGACGCCAAAGATCGTCCAGCTGCCGGTAAAGACATCCGTCCTGCCGTGAAGATGGTCGACGACAACGGCAAGGATCTGTTGCTGCCAGGCACTGACGTTATCGCTCAGTACTTCCTGCCAGCCAACGCCCTGGTCGGTGTAGCGGACGGTGCGAAGATCGCGATCGGTGATGTTATCGCTCGTATCCCGCAAGAAACTTCGAAGACCCGTGACATCACCGGTGGTCTGCCGCGTGTTGCCGACTTGTTCGAAGCCCGTCGTCCGAAAGAAGCGTCGATTCTGGCTGAAGTCAGCGGCACCATCGCGTTCGGTAAAGAGACCAAGGGCAAGCGCCGCCTGGTTATCACCCCGAACGACGGTACCGATCCGTACGAAGAGCTGATTCCGAAGTGGCGTCACCTGAACGTGTTCGAAGGCGAACAGGTAAACCGTGGCGAAGTTATCTCCGACGGTCCGAGCGATCCACACGACATCCTGCGTCTGCTGGGTGTGAGTGCGCTGGCCAAGTACATTGTTAACGAGATCCAGGACGTTTACCGTCTGCAAGGCGTGAAGATCAACGACAAGCACATCGAGACCATCCTGCGTCAGATGCTGCGTAAAGTTGAAATCGCTGAATCCGGCGATTCCAGTTTCATCAAGGGCGACCAGATGGAACTGACTCACGTACTGGTAGAGAACGAGCGTCTGAGCGGCGAAGACAAATTTGTCTCCAAGTTCACTCGCGTTCTGCTGGGTATCACCAAGGCGTCGTTGTCCACCGAATCGTTCATCTCGGCGGCTTCCTTCCAGGAAACCACTCGCGTACTGACCGAAGCGGCGGTAACCGGCAAGCGCGACTACCTGCGCGGCCTGAAAGAAAACGTGGTCGTGGGTCGTCTGATCCCGGCCGGTACCGGCCTGGCATATCACAGCGAGCGTAAGCGCCGTCGTGAAGCAGACAAGCCGTTGCGCGTAAGCGCCAGTGAAGTGGAAGCTGCACTGACCGAAGCGCTGAACTCGAGCGGTAACTGAGTTCTGCGGTAAATGAGAGTGAGGCCCTGGTCGCTCCGTTCATCGAATCGAGACAATTTGTCGAGACTGGATGAGCGGGGAGGGCGGGGCCTTGCCTTGACTGGGGACAAGATCCTCTTTAGACTCTTGTACCCCTAAATTTGGCGGGAACTCGTTCCTGCCATTTTGCTTTTCTTGCAAGACAATAGCGTCGCAAGACAACAGTGGAGCTAGTAGATGGCAACTATCAACCAGCTGGTACGTCAGCCGCGTAAGCGTATCGTCGAGAAATCCGACGTGCCTGCGCTGCAGAACTGCCCGCAACGTCGTGGCGTGTGCACCCGTGTGTACACCACTACGCCGAAAAAACCTAACTCGGCACTGCGTAAAGTATGCCGTGTGCGTCTGACCAACGGTTTCGAGGTTTCCTCGTACATCGGTGGTGAAGGCCACAACCTGCAAGAGCACAGCGTGGTACTGATCCGCGGCGGTCGTGTAAAAGACTTGCCAGGTGTTCGTTACCACACCGTTCGCGGCTCCTTGGATACTTCCGGCGTTAAAGGCCGTAACCAGGGTCGTTCGAAGTACGGTACCAAGCGTCCGAAGTAATCGGCCGTTTTGCAGTTTTTCATTTTATTGAGTCGATAAGAGTAAGGTCGGGCACGCATCCATAGGAGCTGTCCCGGGCTAACCTGAAGACCGTTTGAGGGCTTATCAATGCCAAGACGTCGCGTAGCAGCCAAGCGTGAGATTCTGGACGATCCGAAATACGGAAGCCAAATCCTCGCCAAATTCATGAACCACGTAATGGAAAGCGGCAAGAAAGCCGTTGCCGAGCGTATCGTTTATGGTGCCCTGGATACCGTGAAGGCTCGTAAGGCCGGAACCGATCCCCTGGAACTCTTCGAAAAAGCACTCGACGCCATCGCTCCGCTGGTCGAAGTGAAGTCGCGCCGCGTTGGTGGTGCTACTTACCAGGTTCCGGTCGAGGTTCGTCCTTCCCGTCGTAACGCTCTGGCAATGCGCTGGTTGGTAGACTACGCCCGCAAGCGCGGCGAGAAGTCTATGGCTCTGCGTTTGGCTGGCGAACTGTTGGACGCTGCCGAAGGTAAAGGTGCTGCAGTTAAGAAGCGTGAAGACGTGCACCGTATGGCTGAAGCCAACAAGGCTTTCTCGCACTACCGCTTCTAATTTTTGCGTCACTAATTTTGCGAGGGCTTTATGGCTCGTACTACACCGATTAATCGCTACCGTAACATTGGTATCGTTGCTCACGTGGATGCTGGTAAAACCACCACCACCGAGCGCGTCCTTTTTTACACGGGCAAAAGCCACAAGATGGGCGAGGTGCATGACGGCGCCGCGACCACAGACTGGATGGTGCAGGAGCAGGAGCGTGGTATTACCATTACTTCTGCTGCTATTACCGCCTTCTGGCAGGGTTCTGCGAAGCAGCACAAGGACCAGTACCGTTTCAACGTCATCGATACCCCGGGCCACGTAGACTTCACTATTGAAGTTGAGCGTTCCCTGCGTGTACTCGACGGCGCGGTCGTTGTGTTCTGTGGTACTTCCGGCGTTGAGCCGCAGTCCGAAACCGTATGGCGTCAAGCCAACAAGTACGGTGTTCCACGTATCGTTTACGTGAACAAGATGGACCGTGCCGGTGCGAACTTCCTGCGCGTGATCGCTCAGATCAAGCAGCGTCTGGGTCACACTCCGGTGCCTATCCAGCTGGCTATCGGTTCCGAAGACAACTTCCAGGGTCAGATCGATCTGATGACCATGGAAGCGGTTTACTGGAACGATGCCGACAAGGGTATGACTCCTCGTCGTGAAGCCATCCCTGCTGAACTGCAGGAACTGGCTGAAGAGTGGCGCAACAACATGGTTGAGGCTGCGGCCGAAGCCAGCGAAGAGCTGATGAACAAGTACCTTGAAGGTGAAGAACTCACCGTCGAGGAAATCAAGGGTGCTCTGCGTCAGCGTACTATCGCTGGTGAGATCGTTCTGGCTGTTTGCGGTTCTTCCTTCAAGAACAAGGGTGTTCCCCTGGTTCTCGACGCCGTTATCGACTACCTGCCGGCTCCAACCGACATTCCTGCCATCAAGGGTACTGACCCGGATGACGAGGAAAAGCAGATGGAGCGTCATGCAGACGACAACGAGCCGTTCTCGGCTCTGGCGTTCAAGATCGCTACCGACCCATTCGTGGGTACCTTGACCTTCGTCCGTGTTTACTCGGGCGTGTTGGCCTCCGGCGACGGCGTGATCAACTCGGTCAAAGGCAAGAAAGAGCGTGTGGGTCGTATGGTGCAGATGCACGCAAACGCCCGCGAAGAGATCAAGGAAGTGCGCGCTGGCGACATCGCGGCCCTGATCGGCATGAAGGACGTCACCACTGGTGAAACCTTGTGCAACGCTGACAAGCCAATCATCCTGGTTCGCATGGACTTCCCGGAGCCGGTTATTTCGGTTGCCGTTGAGCCTAAGACCAAGGATGACCAGGAAAAAATGGGTATCGCTCTGGGCAAACTTGCTCAGGAAGACCCGTCTTTCCGCGTCAAGACTGATGAAGAGACTGGTCAAACGATCATCTCTGGCATGGGCGAGTTGCACCTGGACATCCTGGTTGACCGGATGCGCCGTGAGTTCAACGTCGAAGCCAACATCGGCAAGCCTCAGGTTTCGTATCGTGAGCGCATCACGAAGAATTGCGAAATCGAAGGCAAGTTCGTTCGTCAGTCCGGCGGTCGTGGCCAGTTCGGCCATTGCTGGATCCGTTTTGCTCCTGCTGACGAAGGTCAGGAAGGTCTGCAATTCGTGAACGAAGTAGTGGGTGGTGTGGTTCCTAAGGAATACATCCCGGCTATCCAGAAGGGTATCGAAGAGCAGATGAAGAACGGCGTAGTTGCCGGCTATCCGCTGATCGGCCTGAAGGCTACCGTGTTTGATGGTTCTTACCACGACGTCGACTCGAACGAGATGGCGTTTAAGGTGGCTGCTTCCATGGCGACCAAGCAACTGGCCCAGAAGGGCGGTGGTGAGTTGCTCGAGCCGATCATGGCGGTAGAGGTTGTTACGCCTGAAGACTATATGGGTGACGTGATGGGCGACCTTAACCGTCGTCGCGGCATGATTCTGGGTATGGAAGACACGGTCTCCGGTAAGGTGATCCGTGCTGAAGTTCCGTTGGGCGAGATGTTCGGTTATGCGACCGACGTTCGTTCGATGTCCCAGGGTCGCGCAAGCTACTCTATGGAATTCAAAAAATACAATACAGCTCCGTCGCACATCGTCGAAACTGTAACCAAAAAACAAGGCTGATTCAGTCCTTTAGGCAAGGAGTTAATTGTCGTGGCTAAAGAAAAATTTGATCGTTCCCTACCGCACGTCAACGTTGGCACCATCGGTCACGTTGACCACGGTAAAACCACTCTGACCGCAGCTCTGACTCGCGTTTGCTCCGAAGTTTTCGGTTCCGCAATCGTTGATTTCGATAAAATCGACAGCGCTCCAGAAGAAAAAGCTCGTGGTATCACCATCAACACCGCGCACGTCGAGTACAACTCGAAGATCCGTCACTACGCTCACGTTGACTGCCCAGGTCACGCTGACTATGTGAAGAACATGATCACCGGTGCTGCCCAGATGGACGGCGCGATCCTGGTTTGCTCGGCCGCTGATGGTCCGATGCCACAAACCCGTGAACACATCCTGCTGTCCCGTCAGGTAGGCGTTCCGTACATCGTGGTTTTCCTGAACAAGGCTGACCTGGTAGACGACGCTGAGCTGCTGGAACTGGTCGAGATGGAAGTTCGCGACCTGCTGTCCACCTACGACTTCCCGGGCGATGACACTCCAATCATCATCGGTTCGGCTCGTATGGCGCTGGAAGGCAAAGACGACAACGAAATGGGCACCACTGCCGTTCGTAAACTGGTTGAAACCCTGGACAGCTACATCCCAGAACCAGAGCGTGCTATCGACAAGCCATTCCTGATGCCAATCGAAGACGTATTCTCGATCTCGGGTCGTGGTACTGTTGTGACTGGTCGTATCGAGCGCGGTATCGTTCGCGTTCAAGATGCACTGGAAATCGTTGGTCTGCGTGACACCACCACCACCACCTGCACCGGTGTTGAAATGTTCCGCAAGCTGCTCGACGAAGGTCGTGCTGGCGAGAACTGCGGCGTTCTGCTGCGTGGTACCAAGCGTGACGACGTTGAGCGTGGCCAGGTTCTGGTTAAGCCAGGTTCGGTTAAGCCGCACACCAAGTTCACCGCAGAAGTTTACGTTCTGAGCAAGGAAGAAGGCGGTCGTCACACTCCGTTCTTCAAAGGCTACCGTCCACAGTTCTACTTCCGTACTACTGACGTGACTGGTAACTGCCAGCTGCCAGAAGGCGTTGAAATGGTAATGCCAGGTGATAACATCCAGATGGAAGTTACCCTGATCAAGACCATCGCAATGGAAGACGGCCTGCGTTTCGCTATCCGTGAAGGCGGTCGTACCGTCGGCGCTGGCGTCGTAGCCAAAATCATCGAGTAAGCATCTCTTTTGAGATAGCTTCGATGCTTTGAAAGGCCCCCGCTCAGCGGGGGCTTTTTTATTGGGTTGACACCCATCTGGGGCGTCTATAGAATTGCGCCTCCTTTTAACGGGCGTATTGCGCCCGGTGGGAATAGCAGCCGGAGTCTGAAATCCAATGCAAAATCAGCAAATCCGTATCAGGTTGAAGGCTTTCGACCATCGCCTGATCGACCAATCAACCCAGGAAATCGTGGAAACCGCGAAACGTACTGGTGCTCAAGTGCGTGGTCCAATTCCACTGCCTACCCGTAAAGAGCGGTTCACCGTTCTGGTCTCCCCGCACGTCAACAAAGACGCGCGTGACCAGTACGAGATCCGTACTCATAAGCGCGTTCTGGACATCGTCCAGCCAACGGATAAAACCGTTGATGCTCTTATGAAGCTTGATCTTGCGGCCGGTGTGGAAGTGCAGATCAGCCTCGGCTAAGACTCGGTCTTAGTCGTGTAACGCTCTGAAATGGGCGGCCATAGCGGGTGAAAGCCCCGTACACTCATGAGGTTTACAACATGACTATTGGTGTAGTCGGTCGTAAATGCGGTATGACCCGTATTTTCACCGAAGAAGGTGTCTCCATTCCGGTCACGGTCATTGAGATCGAACCGAATCGCGTCACCCAGTTCAAAACTGAAGAGACCGATGGCTATCGTGCAGTGCAAGTCACTGTCGGCGAGCGTCGTGCTTCGCGTGTAACAGCAGCTCAGGCTGGCCACTTCGCTAAAGCGAACGTTGCCGCTGGTCGTACCGTAATGGAATTCCGCCTTGAAGAAGGCGAGTACCAGGCCGGCGATCTGATCAACGCTGAAATCTTCGCCGCTGGTCAACTGGTTGATGTAACCGGTCAGTCCAAGGGTAAAGGCTTCCAGGGTACGATCAAGCGTTGGAATTTCCGCGGGCAAGATAACACCCACGGTAACTCCGTATCCCACCGCGTTCCAGGCTCTATCGGCCAGTGCCAGACTCCTGGTCGTGTATTCAAGGGCAAAAAAATGTCCGGTCATATGGGCGCTGAGCGCGTGACCGTGCAGTCCCTCGAAGTAGTGCGCGTGGACGCTGAACGCAATCTGTTGTTGGTCAAGGGCGCTGTTCCTGGCGCTACTGGCGGCAACTTGGTTGTACGTCCAGCAGCCAAGGCTCGCGGTTAAGGGGAAGCTGACATGCAATTAAATGTAAATGACGCTCAAGCGATCGAAGTTTCCGAACTGACATTTGGCGGCGAATTCAACGAGACGCTGGTTCACCAAGCAGTCGTAGCCTACATGGCTGGCGGTCGTCAGGGTTCCAAGCAGCAAAAGACCCGTTCCGACGTTCGTGGTGGCGGTAAGCGCCCATGGCGTCAGAAAGGTACTGGCCGTGCTCGTGCCGGTACTATCCGTAGCCCAATCTGGCGTGGCGGCGGTACCACTTTCGCAGCTCGTCCTCAGGATCACTCCCAGAAGCTGAACAAGAAGATGTATCGCGCAGCAATGCGTTCCATCCTTGCTGAGCTGGTGCGTACTGATCGTCTGGTCGTGGTTCAGGATTTCGCCGTTGAAACGCCGAAAACCAAAGACCTGCTGGGCAAACTGAACAACATGAGCCTGACCGACGTTCTGATCGTGTCCGACGCTGTTGATCAGAACCTGTACCTGGCTGCTCGTAACCTGCCACACGTAGATGTACGTGACGTGCAAGGTTCCGATCCAGTTAGTCTGATCGCATACGACAAGGTGTTGATCACCGTGTCGGCCGTGAAGAAATTCGAGGAGCTGCTGGGATGAACCAGGAACGCGTATTTAAAGTTCTGCTTGGCCCGCACGTTTCCGAGAAGGCTACGGTTCTGGCAGACAAGAAAGGCCAGTTCGTTTTCAAGGTTGCTACTGATGCAACCAAGCTGGAAATCAAGAAGGCCGTCGAAAGCCTGTTCAGCGTGAAAGTAGAGCGTGTTACTACCCTGAACGTTCTGGGTAAGAGCAAGCGCACTGCTCGCGGTCTGGGCAAGCGTAATGACTGGAAGAAGGCAGTTATCTCCCTTCAGCCAGGCCAAGATCTCGATTTCAGCAGCAGTGCTGAGTAAGGAAGGGGTGCATCATGGCAATCGTTAAATGCAAACCGACTTCCCCTGGCCGCCGTTTTGTGGTCAAGGTGGTCAACCAGGAGCTGCATAAAGGCGCTCCTCACGCACCGCTGCTCGAGAAGAAGTCGAAGACTGGTGGTCGTAACAACAATGGCCGTATTACCACTCGTCACATCGGTGGTGGTCATAAGCAGCATTACCGTATGGTCGATTTCCGTCGCAACGACAAAGATGGCATCGTCGCCACTGTCGAGCGTATCGAATACGATCCAAACCGTACTGCTCACATCGCACTGCTCTGCTACGCAGACGGCGAGCGCCGCTACATCATCGCCCCTAAAGGCGTGAGTGCTGGCGACACGCTGATCGCGGGCGCTCTGGCTCCAATCAAGCCAGGCAACGCTCTGCAACTGCGCAACATTCCAGTCGGTTCTACCGTACACGGCATCGAACTGAAGCCAGGTAAAGGCGCACAGATCGCTCGTTCCGCTGGTGCTTCGGCTCAGCTGATCGCTCGTGAAGGCGTGTACGTTACCCTGCGTCTGCGTTCCGGTGAAATGCGTAAAGTCCTGGCTGAATGCCGTGCGACCCTGGGCGAAGTCTCGAACTCCGAGCACAGCCTGCGTTCGCTGGGTAAAGCTGGTGCCAAACGCTGGCGTGGCGTTCGCCCAACCGTTCGTGGTGTTGCCATGAACCCGGTTGACCACCCACATGGTGGTGGTGAAGGTCGTACCTCTGGTGGTCGTCATCCGGTATCGCCATGGGGCTTCCCGACTAAGGGCGCGAAGACTCGTGGTAATAAGCGTACCGACAAAATGATCGTCCGTCGTCGCAAGTAAATAGAGGGATACGACAGTGCCACGTTCTCTGAAAAAAGGTCCTTTTATCGATCTTCACCTACTGAAGAAGATCGAAGTGGCGGCGGAAAAGAACGATCGCAAACCGGTGAAAACCTGGTCGCGTCGTTCGATGATCCTGCCACAAATGGTCGGTCTGACCATCGCAGTACACAACGGTCGTCAGCACGTCCCAGTTCTCGTGAACGAAGACATGGTCGGCCACAAACTGGGCGAGTTCGCCGGTACCCGCACTTATCGCGGGCACGTGGCTGACAAGAAAGCCAAGCGTTAAGGGGTTAGGAAATGGAAGTAGCCGCTAAGTTGTCGGGCGCTCGAATCTCCGCCCAGAAAGCCCGCTTGGTCGCCGACCAGATCCGCGGGAAGAAGGTGGGCGAAGCGCTCAACCTGTTGGCTTTCAGCAGTAAGAAAGCCGCCGAGATCATGAAGAAAGTGCTGGAGTCGGCCGTAGCCAACGCCGAGCATAACGAAGGCGCAGACGTTGATGACCTGAAGGTCAGCACTGTTTTCGTCAACGAAGGGCGTTCGCTGAAGCGCATCATGCCACGTGCCAAAGGCCGTGCTGATCGCATCGTCAAGCGGTCTTGCCATATCACTGTCAAGGTTGCTGACAAGTAACGGAGTCGAAGAGATGGGTCAGAAAGTACATCCCATTGGCATTCGCCTGGGAATCGTCAAGGAGCACACCTCCGTCTGGTACGCAGACGGTCGGACTTATGCGGACTATTTGCTCGCAGATCTGAATGTGCGTGAGTACCTCCAAGACAAACTAAAAAGCGCGTCCGTAAGCCGTATCGATATCCATCGTCCGGCCCAAACTGCACGCATCACCATCCACACCGCTCGTCCAGGTATCGTTATCGGGAAGAAAGGTGAAGATGTTGAGAAACTGCGTCAGGACCTGACCAAGCAAATGGGTGTGCCTGTGCACATCAATATCGAAGAGATCCGCAAGCCGGAACTCGACGGTATGCTGGTTGCGCAGAGCGTAGCTCAGCAGCTGGAGCGTCGCGTAATGTTCCGTCGCGCTATGAAGCGCGCTGTACAGAACGCAATGCGCATTGGTGCCAAAGGCATCAAAATCCAAGTGAGCGGTCGTCTCGGCGGTGCTGAAATCGCACGTACTGAATGGTATCGCGAAGGTCGTGTGCCATTGCACACCCTGCGTGCCGACATCGACTATGCCAACTACGAAGCTCACACCACTTACGGTGTGATCGGTGTAAAGGTTTGGATCTTCAAAGGCGAAGTAATTGGTGGTCGCCAAGAAGAACTGAAACCACAAGCACCAGCGCCTCGTAAAAAAGCTGCTAAGTAAGGGGTACGCCAAATGTTGCAACCAAAGCGTACGAAGTTCCGCAAGCAAATGACTGGTCACAACCGTGGCCTGGCATTGCGCGGTAGCAAAGTCAGCTTCGGCGAGTTCGCGCTGAAGTCTGTTGCTCGTGGTCGTCTCACCGCTCGTCAGATCGAGTCAGCGCGTCGTGCTCTGACCCGTCACGTAAAACGTGGCGGCAAGATCTGGATCCGTGTATTCCCGGACAAGCCTATTTCCAAGAAGCCACTCGAAGTTCGGATGGGTAAAGGTAAGGGTAACGTCGAATACTGGGTTGCCCAGATTCAGCCAGGCAAAGTCCTGTATGAAATCGAGGGTGTTTCTGAAGAGCTGGCGCGTGAGGCTTTCGCCCTGGCTGCTGCAAAGCTGCCGCTCGCCACCTCCTTTGTTAAACGGACGGTGATGTGATGAAAGCGAATGAACTTCGTGAAAAATCCGCACAGCAGCTGAACGAGCAACTGCTCGGCTTGCTGCGCGACCAGTTCAATCTGCGTATGCAGAAAGCAACTGGCCAGTTGGGGCAGTCTCATCTGCTCTCGCAAGTTAAGCGTGACATCGCTCGCGTGAAGACTGTGCTCAACCAGCAGGCAGGTAAGTAATCATGGCTGAAGCCGAAAAAACTGTCCGTACGCTGACTGGCCGTGTTGTCAGCGACAAGATGGACAAAACCATCACCGTTCTGATCGAGCGTCGCGTTAAGCACCCGATCTACGGTAAATACGTTAAGCGTTCGACTAAGCTGCACGCGCACGACGAAACCAATCAGTGCCACATCGGCGACAAAGTCACTATTCGTGAAACTCGTCCTTTGGCCAAGACCAAGTCTTGGGCGCTGGTTGATGTTCTCGAACGCGCTGTGGAAGTCTAAGGACTAGGGGTCGGAGAAATTATATGATTCAGACTCAATCCATGCTCGATGTGGCCGATAACAGCGGCGCTCGCCGCGTTATGTGCATCAAGGTGCTGGGTGGCTCCCATCGTCGTTACGCTGGTATCGGTGACATCATCAAAGTTACCGTGAAGGAAGCAATTCCTCGCGGTAAAGTGAAAAAAGGCCAAGTGATGACTGCTGTTGTAGTCCGCACTCGTCACGGCGTACGTCGTGCTGATGGCTCCATTATCCGCTTTGATGGCAACGCTGCTGTTCTTCTGAACAACAAGCAAGAGCCGATCGGCACCCGTATCTTTGGGCCAGTGACCCGTGAACTCCGTACTGAGAAGTTCATGAAGATCGTCTCGCTCGCCCCAGAAGTGCTGTAAGGAGATCCGACATGCAAAAGATTCGTCGTGACGACGAGATCATCGTGATCGCCGGCAAAGACAAAGGTAAGCGCGGTAAGGTGCTTAAGGTTCTCGCTAACAACCGTCTGGTTATTGGTGGTCTGAACCTGGTCAAGCGTCATACCAAGCCTAACCCGATGTCGGGCGTGCAGGGCGGTATCGTCGAAAAAGAAGCTCCACTGGATGCTTCTAACGTCGCCATTTTCAACGGCGAAACCAACAAGGCTGACCGCGTTGGTTTCAAAGTAGAAGACGGCAAGAAAATTCGTGTCTTCAAGTCGACCCAAAAAGCGGTTGATGCTTGAACACTGCTAGGTAGATGAGACCATGGCACGACTAAAAGAGATTTACCGGAAGGAAATTGCTCCGAAACTTAAGGAAGAACTTAAGCTTTCGAACGTGATGGAAGTTCCGCGCGTTACCAAAATCACCCTGAACATGGGTCTGGGCGAAGCGATCGGCGACAAAAAAGTCATCGAGCACGCTGTTGCTGACCTGGAAAAGATCACCGGCCAGAAAGTCGTTGTGACCTACGCTCGCAAATCCATCGCTGGCTTTAAAGTCCGTGAAGGTTGGCCGATCGGCGTCAAAGTGACCCTGCGCCGTGAGCGTATGTACGAGTTCCTGGATCGTCTGCTGTCGATCTCCCTGCCTCGGGTTCGCGACTTCCGCGGCCTGAATGCCAAGTCCTTCGATGGTCGTGGCAACTACAGCATGGGCGTGAAAGAGCAGATCATCTTCCCGGAAATCGACTACGACAAGATCGATGCTCTCCGCGGTCTGGACATCACCCTGACCACCACTGCCAAGAACGATGATGAAGGCCGCGCTCTGCTGCGTGCGTTCAAATTCCCGTTCCGCAACTGATTGGAGTAGGACCATGGCCAAGATGAGCATGAAAAACCGCGAGCTGAAGCGTCAGCTCACGGTTGCCAAGTACGCCAAGAAGCGTGCAGCACTGAAAGCTATCATCGTTGATCTGAACGCAAGTCCAGAAGCGCGTTGGGAAGCTACAGTAGCCCTGCAGAAGCAGCCACGTGACGCAAGCGCTTCGCGCATGCGTAACCGCTGCCGCCTGACCGGTCGTCCACACGGCGTTTACCGCAAGTTCGGCCTCGGCCGTAACAAGCTGCGTGAAGCTGCAATGCGTGGTGACGTACCGGGTCTGGTTAAAGCCAGCTGGTAAGTACTGTCAAAGTCTCGGTGTCCAGGATCGCAAGATCCTGACCACCGGTGGCCTTGAATCTGGATCAAGCCCCTTTTGGGGCTTGATTCATTTCTGGGGTGTGTCTAGAATACCCGGCTCGCCTGAGCCCGTGTTTTTCATGCTCGGAGATTCTCGGCGACACGTAATAGCCGCAAGGCTAATTTTTTTGTATTAGGAGCGTCTAGCCCATGAGTATGCAGGACCCGTTAGCGGACATGCTAACTCGTATCCGTAATGCCCAGATGGCTGAAAAGTCCGTCGTAAGCATGCCATCTTCCACGTTGAAGGTAGCTGTTGCCAAAGTCCTGAAGGACGAAGGTTACATTGCGGGTTATCAGATCAGCAGCGAAATCAAACCTCTGCTGTCCATCGAGCTGAAGTACTTCGAAGGCCGTCCGGTTATCGAAGAAGTGAAGCGCGTTAGCCGTCCAGGCCTGCGTCAGTACAAGTCCGTCGATGATCTGCCAAAAGTTCGTGGCGGTCTCGGTGTGTCTATCGTCTCCACCAACAAGGGTGTGATGACTGATCGTGCTGCGCGCGCTGCCGGTGTCGGCGGCGAAGTTCTTTGCACTGTGTTCTAAGGGGGGATAAGCATGTCTCGCGTCGCTAAGAACCCCGTTAAGCTGCCAGCCGGTGTCGAAGTAAAATTCGCAGGCCAACAGCTTTCGGTGAAGGGTGCCAAGGGCACTCTCGAACTGAACATCCATTCGTCCGTTGAGATCGTTGAAGAAGCTGGTGAGCTGCGTTTCGCTGCTCGCAATGGCGATCAACAGACTCGCGCAATGGCTGGTACCACTCGTGCGTTGGTAAACAACATGGTCCAAGGCGTAAGCCAAGGCTTCGAGCGCAAGCTCCAGCTGGTCGGTGTTGGTTACAAAGCGCAAGCAAAAGGCACAGTGCTGAACCTGGCTCTTGGCTTCTCGCACCCAGTGGATTACGAACTGCCGGAAGGCATCACCGCTGAGACTCCTAGCCAGACCGATATCCTGATCAAGGGCATCGACAAGCAGCTGGTAGGTCAAGTGGCCGCCGAGATCCGCGACTTCCGTCCACCAGAGCCGTACAAAGGCAAAGGTGTGCGCTACGCGGACGAAGTCGTCCGTCGTAAAGAAGCCAAGAAGAAGTAGGGCATAGCAAATGACCGACAAAAAAGTTACTCGACTGCGTCGCGCTCGCAAAGCACGCCTGAAAATGCACGAACTCGAAGTCGTGCGTCTCTGCGTGTTCCGCTCTTCGCAGCACATCTACGCCCAGGTCATTTCGGCCGACGGCAACAAAGTCCTGGCAAGCGCCTCGACTTTGGATAAAGAACTGCGTGATGGTGCCACCGGCAACATCGACGCGGCCACTAAGGTTGGCCAGCTGGTCGCTACGCGTGCTAAGGCCGCTGGCGTCTCGCAAGTGGCTTTCGACCGCTCTGGCTTCAAGTACCACGGCCGCGTTAAAGCGCTGGCTGATGCTGCTCGTGAAGCTGGGCTGGAGTTCTAAGTTATGTCAAATAACGACCAAAAGCGCGACGAAGGCTACATCGAGAAGCTGGTTCAAGTTAACCGCGTAGCCAAAACCGTTAAAGGCGGCCGTATCTTCACTTTCACCGCGTTGACCGTGGTTGGTGATGGTAAAGGCCGTGTTGGCTTCGGCCGTGGCAAGTCGCGTGAAGTGCCTGCTGCGATCCAGAAGGCAATGGAAGCTGCTCGCCGCAACATGATCCAGGTTGATCTGAACGGCACCACTCTGCAGTACGCAATGAAGTCCGCTCACGGCGCTTCGAAGGTGTACATGCAGCCTGCTTCTGAAGGTACCGGTATCATCGCTGGCGGCGCTATGCGTGCTGTCCTCGAAGTTGCTGGCGTTCAGAACGTTCTGGCCAAGTGCTACGGCTCGACTAACCCGGTAAACGTGGTTCACGCCACTTTCAAGGGTTTGAAAGCAATGCAGTCTCCTGAATCCATTGCCGCCAAGCGTGGCAAAAGCGTCAAGGAGATCTTCTGATCATGGCTACCGTAAAAGTAACGCTGATCAAAAGCATGACCGGCCGCATCCCTAACCACAAACTGTGCGTTAAGGGTCTGGGTCTGCGTCGCATCGGTCACACTGTAGAAGTCCAGGATACTCCCGAGAATCGCGGGATGATCAACAAGGCTTACTACATGCTGCGTGTCGAGGGTTAATCGATGAAACTCAATGATCTGAGTCCAGCGCCGGGTTCCCGTCGCGAAAAGCATCGTCCGGGCCGTGGTATCGGTAGCGGTTTGGGTAAGACTGGTGGCCGTGGTCACAAAGGTCAGACCTCCCGCTCCGGTGGCACCATTGCTCCAGGCTTTGAAGGCGGTCAACAGCCGCTGCATCGTCGCCTGCCGAAGTTCGGTTTCGTTTCCCTGAAGGCCATGGATCGCGCAGAAGTGCGTCTGTCCGAGCTGGCTAAAGTGGAAGGCGACATCGTCACCGTGCAGTCCCTGAAAGATGCCAACGTGATCAACGTCAACGTACAGCGTGTGAAAATCATGCTGTCCGGTGAAGTGACTCGCGCTGTCACTATCGGCAAGGGAATCGGCGCCACCAAAGGTGCGCGTGCGGCTATCGAAGCAGCTGGCGGCAAGTTCGAGGAATAAATGGCTAAGCAAGGTGCTCTCTCTGCGCTCGGCAAAGGCGGTATGTCTGAACTCTGGGCTCGTCTGCGTTTTCTGTTCCTGGCGATTATCGTCTACCGAATAGGCGCACACATCCCGGTTCCAGGTATCAACCCGGACCGACTCGCGGACCTGTTTCGACAGAATGAGGGGACCATTCTTAGCTTGTTCAACATGTTTTCCGGCGGCGCGCTGGAACGGATGAGCATCTTTGCACTGGGGATCATGCCGTACATCTCGGCATCGATCATCATGCAACTGATGACCGCCGTCAGCCCGCAGCTGGAGCAGTTGAAGAAGGAAGGTGAAGCTGGCCGTCGCAAGATCAGCCAGTACACCCGCTACGGCACTGTCGTTCTCGCTCTCGTCCAGGCCATTGGCATGTCCATTGGTCTGGCGGGGCAGGGCGTTGCGTTCACTGGTGACTTTGGCTTCCATTTCGTCGCGGTATCCACTTTTGTGGCTGGTGCGATGTTCATGATGTGGCTGGGTGAGCAGATTACTGAGCGTGGTGTTGGCAACGGTATCTCGATGTTGATTTTTTCGGGTATCGTCGCCGGTCTTCCGAGAGCGATCGGGCAGTCTTTCGAGTCTGCACGTCAGGGTGATATCAACATCTTCGCCCTGGTTGCCATCGGTTTGCTGGCAGTAGCGATTATCGGTTTCGTGGTGTTCATTGAGCGTGGTCAGCGTCGTATTGCTGTTCACTACGCCAAGCGTCAGCAGGGCCGCAAGGTCTTTGCTGCGCAGACAAGCCACTTGCCGCTGAAGGTGAACATGGCTGGTGTTATTCCGGCTATTTTCGCGAGCAGCATTTTGCTGTTCCCGGCTTCGTTGGGTGCCTGGTTCGGTCAGTCTGAAGGTATGGGCTGGTTGCAGGACATCTCGCAGTCGATCGCTCCTGGTCAGCCGTTGAATATTCTGCTGTTTAGTGCAGGGATTATTTTCTTCTGCTTCTTCTATACGGCGTTGATGTTCAATCCGAAAGACGTAGCGGAAAACCTGAAGAAGTCCGGTGCCTTTATTCCGGGCATCCGTCCAGGTGAGCAGTCTGCGCGCTACATTGATGGCGTTCTGACTCGCTTGACCATGTTCGGTGCTCTTTACATGACGGCCGTCTGCCTGTTGCCCCAGTTCCTGGTGGTTGCAGCCAACGTACCGTTCTACCTTGGCGGGACCTCGTTGCTGATCGTCGTCGTGGTTGTGATGGACTTCATGTCCCAAGTACAATCGCACCTCGTTTCGCACCAGTACGAATCCCTGATGAAGAAAGCCAACCTGAAGGGTTACGGCAGCGGCATGCTGCGCTGACCCATAAGGTTCGAGGAGTTGGTGATGAAAGTTCGTGCATCGGTGAAAAAGCTGTGCCGTAACTGCAAGATTATTCGCCGCGAAGGTGTTGTTCGAGTAATTTGCAGCGCGGAACCGCGTCACAAACAGCGCCAAGGCTGAGTGTGATTGTGCTTCAAGCCCGGCAGCTAGTGCGCTGCCGGGTTGATTATTTGTTATTACAGCGATATTATCTCGCGCCCTATTTCTTGGCTTCCGGGGCGTAGGTAGCTGTCAATTGGAGTCCCACTGAATGGCCCGTATTGCAGGCGTTAACATTCCAGATAACAAGCATACTGTTATCTCGCTGACCTACATCTATGGTGTTGGTCGCACTACTGCACAGAAAATTTGTGCAGAGACTGGGGTAAACCCAGCAGCAAAGATCAAAGATCTGAGCGACGAGCAAATTGAACAGCTGCGTGGCGAAGTGGCGAAGTTCACCACTGAAGGTGACCTGCGTCGCGAAATCAACATGAAAATCAAGCGCTTGATGGACCTCGGTTGCTATCGCGGTCTGCGTCATCGTCGCGGTCTTCCAGTACGCGGTCAGCGTACCAAGACCAACGCGCGTACCCGTAAAGGTCCGCGTAAGCCGATCCGCAAGTAATCGCCCCAGCGAATCGACAGGAATTTAATCATGGCAAAACCTGCTGCTCGTCCTCGTAAAAAAGTTAAAAAGACAGTGGTTGATGGCATCGCCCACATCCATGCATCTTTTAACAACACCATCGTGACCATTACCGACCGTCAAGGTAACGCTCTTTCCTGGGCTACCTCCGGTGGTTCGGGTTTCCGCGGTTCCCGCAAGTCCACCCCGTTTGCTGCTCAAGTAGCTGCTGAACGTGCTGGTCAAGCTGCGCTGGAATACGGCCTGAAAAACCTCGACGTCAATGTCAAAGGTCCAGGTCCAGGTCGTGAATCCGCAGTCCGCGCTTTGAACGGCTGTGGCTACAAGATCGCCAGCATCACCGACGTGACGCCAATCCCGCACAACGGGTGCCGTCCGCCGAAGAAGCGCCGCGTGTAATCCAGGAGATTGTAAAGAATGGCTCGTTACATTGGTCCAAAATGCAAACTCGCTCGTCGCGAAGGCACCGATCTCTTCCTGAAGAGCGGCGTGCGCGCGATCGAATCGAAGTGCAACATTGAAGCAGCACCTGGTATCCACGGCCAACGCCGCGGTCGCCAGTCCGACTACGGCACCCAACTGCGTGAAAAGCAGAAGGTCCGTCGTATCTACGGCGTTCTCGAGCGTCAATTCAGCGGCTACTACAAAGAAGCTGCTGGCAAGAAAGGTGCAACCGGTGAGAACCTGCTGCAACTGCTCGAATGCCGTCTGGACAACGTTGTATACCGTATGGGCTTTGGTTCGACTCGTGCCGAATCCCGTCAGCTGGTATCGCACAAGTCGATCAGCGTAAACGGTCAGACCGTTAACGTTCCGTCCTACCAGGTTCGTGCTGGTGACGTGGTTGCTGTTCGCGAGAAAGCAAAAAATCAACTTCGCATTGTCCAAGCTCTCGATCTGTGTGCCCAACGTGGCCGCGTAGAATGGGTAGAAGTAGACACTGAGAAGAAGTCGGGCGTTTTCAAGAACGTTCCAGCTCGCAGTGATCTGTCCGCCGACATCAACGAAAGCCTGATTGTCGAGCTCTACTCCAAGTAAGGGCTAGAAAATAGGTGCATCCATGCAGATTTCGGTAAATGAGTTCCTGACACCCCGCCACATTGATGTGCAGGTTGTCAGTCCAACCCGCGCCAAGATCACTCTCGAGCCTCTCGAGCGTGGTTTCGGCCATACCCTGGGCAACGCGCTGCGCCGCATCCTGTTGTCCTCAATGCCCGGCTGTGCAGTAGTCGAGGCCGAGATTGACGGTGTGCTCCACGAGTACAGCGCCATCGAAGGTGTACAGGAAGACGTAATTGAAATCCTGTTGAACCTTAAAGGTCTGGCTATCAAGCTGCACGGTCGTGACGAAGTTACGCTGACCTTGTCGAAGAAGGGTTCGGGGGTGGTTACCGCTGCCGATATTCAGCTGGATCATGATGTCGAGATCGTTAATCCCGATCACGTAATCGCTAACCTGGCGTCTAACGGCGCCCTGAACATGAAGCTCGTAGTAGCTCGTGGTCGTGGTTATGAACCGGCAGACTCGCGTCAGAGCGATGAAGACGAAAGCCGCAGCATCGGTCGCTTGCAGCTTGACTCTTCGTTCAGCCCGGTTCGCCGTATCGCATACGTGGTGGAAAACGCCCGTGTCGAGCAGCGTACTAACCTGGACAAGCTGGTTATTGATCTGGAAACCAACGGTACTCTGGATCCTGAAGAGGCTATTCGCCGCGCTGCAACCATCCTGCAACAGCAGTTGGCTGCGTTCGTCGACCTCAAAGGTGACAGTGAGCCAGTGGTTGTCGAGCAGGAAGACGAGATCGATCCGATCCTGCTTCGCCCGGTTGACGATCTGGAACTGACTGTACGTTCGGCTAACTGCCTTAAGGCGGAAAACATTTACTACATCGGTGACCTGATTCAGCGTACCGAAGTGGAACTGTTGAAGACTCCGAACCTGGGCAAGAAATCCTTGACTGAAATCAAGGACGTTCTGGCCTCCCGCGGTCTGTCCCTCGGCATGCGCCTCGACAACTGGCCGCCTGCAAGTCTTAAGAAGGACGACAAGGCGACTGCCTGATCGTCGTAATCACCGAACGTAGTGTTTGGTAAGGAATGAACCATGCGTCATCGTAAAAGTGGTCGTCACCTGAGCCGCACCAGCTCGCACCGCAAGGCCATGTTCCAAAACATGGCGGTGTCGCTGTTCGAGCACGAGCTGATCAAAACTACTCTGCCAAAAGCTAAAGAACTGCGTCGCGTTGCTGAGCCGCTGATCACTTTGGCCAAGATAGATAGCGTTGCTAACCGCCGTCTGGCTTTC
The DNA here is from genome assembly GCF_034009455.1 of Pseudomonas sp. P5_109. Classification (NCBI taxonomy): domain Bacteria; kingdom Pseudomonadati; phylum Pseudomonadota; class Gammaproteobacteria; order Pseudomonadales; family Pseudomonadaceae; genus Pseudomonas; species Pseudomonas sp. P5_109. The sequence goes on along the minus strand of NZ_CP125380.1, from coordinate 6,266,163 downwards.
GACCGTACTCGTTCGAAAGCTATCGTTGGTAAGCTCTTCAACGACCTGGGCAAGCGTTACGCTACCCGTGAGGGTGGCTACCTGCGCATCCTCAAGTGCGGTTTCCGCGCTGGCGACAACGCGCCTATGGCGTACGTCGAGTTGGTTGATCGTGCTACTGCTGGCGAAGCTGTATCCGCCGAGTAAGACGTCAGTCTGAAACAAGGAACCGGGCCTAGTGCCCGGTTTTTTGTGCCTGTAAGAAAAACGCGCCGTTCATACAATCCTCGAATCTTTCCCGTTGTCAGTATGGGATGGGGATGATCATTAGTATTTCTCTATCGATGTCTGCAAGTTAATGAATTTGTAGCTGTCATATTGATGATCAATACTCCTTCTCAGCCGATTAGCCGGCAGTTAAAGACCGACAGAGGAAGGAATTTCGCATGAGCCAAAACACAACGCTTACAACCGCCAGTGGCGCTCCTGTTGCCGATAACCAGAATTCCCGTTCCGCCGGCCCTCGTGGCCCGCTGCTGCTCGACGACTTCCACCTGATCGAGAAGCTTGCCCACTTCAACCGTGAAAACATCCCTGAGCGCCGTGTACACGCCAAAGGCTCGGGTGCCTACGGTACGTTTACCGTGACCAGCGATATCAGCCAATACACCAGTGCCAAGCTGTTCGAAGCGGTTGGCAAGCAAACTCCGACGTTCCTGCGGTTTTCCACCGTGGGTGGTGAGCGTGGTTCGGCCGATACCGAGCGTGATCCGCGTGGCTTTGCCCTGAAGTTTTACACCGAGGAAGGCAACTGGGACATCGTCGGCAACAACACCCCGGTGTTCTTCATTCGCGATCCACTGAAGTTTCCAGACTTTATCCACACCCAGAAGCGCTTGCCGCAAAGCAACCTCAAGAGTGCCCAGATGATGTGGGACTTCTGGTCGCATTCGCCCGAGGCGCTGCATCAGGTCACCATCCTGTTCTCCGACCGGGGTATCCCTGACGGCTACCGTCATATGCACGGCTTTGGTAGCCACACTTACAGTCTTATCAACGCTCAAGGTGAGCGTCACTGGGTGAAGTGGCACTACAAGACCAAGCAGGGGATCAAGAACCTTGCTCCTGCCGAGGCTGCGCGCCTGGCGGGTGCCGATCCGGATTACGCCCAGCGTGACTTGTTCAATGCCATCGAACGCGGCGATTTCCCGAAATGGCGCGTGTGCATTCAGATCATGACCGAGGCTCAGGCGGCAGCGCATTACGAGAACCCGTTTGATGTGACCAAAACCTGGTCGCAGAAAGAGTTTCCACTGATTGAAGTGGGCGAACTGGAGCTCAATCGCAATCCGCAGAATTACTTTGCGGAAGTCGAGCAGGCGGCGTTCGGTCCCAGCAACATGGTGCCAGGCGTTGGCCTCTCGCCGGATCGTATGCTGCAAGGCCGGGTGTTCGCCTATGCGGACGCGCACCGCTACCGTGTCGGCACCAATCACCAACAACTGCCAGTCAATGCTCCGCGCAGCCCGGTCAACACCTACCAGCGCGACGGCTCAATGGCTTTTGGCAGCAATGGCGGTGCGGCGCCGAACTACGAGCCAAACAGCTACGTCGAGTCGCCGAAGCAGGCGCCTCGTTATGCAGAGCCGGCATTGGCCCTGAGCGGTGCAGCCGATCGTTATGATCACCGCGAAGATACCGACTACTACAGTCACGCAGGCGCATTGTTCCGCTTGATGTCTGCAGAGCAGAAATCATTGCTGGTCAGCAACATCGCTGGTGCGATGGCGGGTGTGTCGAGTGACGTGGTTGATCGCCAGTTGCAGCATTTCTTCAAGGCGGACCCGGCGTATGGAGAAGCAATCGCAAAGCTGCTCAACGTACAGCTTAACGAAGTCTAAATGAGAAGCAGAACCGCCCTTGTTTGGGCGGTTTTTGCGTTATTTCAGCTGATTTTCTCAGAATATCTTCGCTTTTATTGCGTCTTCCGAGTGACGATATGGCCGTGTTGGTTCAAACTACAACTTTCAAGCAGGGAGATGTAGGGCGATGCAAGGCCACCCAGATGTGATCGATTACCTCAACACGTTGCTGACCGGCGAACTGGCTGCGCGTGATCAATATTTCGTCCATTCGCGGATGTATGAGGACTGGGGTTTCACCAAGCTCTACGAACGAATCAACCACGAGATGGAAGAAGAGGCTGGGCACGCTGATGCTCTGATGCGCCGGATTCTGATGCTCGAAGGCACGCCGCGCATGCGTCCGGACGATCTTGATGTCGGCACCACGGTCACTGAGATGCTCGAAGCGGATCTACGCCTGGAATACAAGGTGCGGGCTGCGCTGTGCAAGGGCATCAAGCTCTGCGAGCAGCACAAAGATTATGTCAGCCGCGAAATGCTGCGGGTTCAATTACATGACACTGAAGAAGATCACACCTACTGGCTCGAAAAGCAGTTGGGTCTGATCAAGTTGATCGGGCTTGAGAACTACCTGCAATCCCACGCCTGATTCAGCGGATACAAAAAAAGCCCCTGTCACTGACGAAGTGACAGGGGCTTTTTCATGGCACCCGGTTAAGCCCGGTCACGCTCCAGCAAAGGCTTGAGGTAGTAACCGGTATGAGACTGCTTCATCTCGGATACTTCCTCCGGCGTGCCGACGGCAATGATTTGCCCGCCCTTTGAACCACCTTCCGGACCGAGGTCCACAAGCCAGTCGGCGGTCTTGATCACGTCCAGGTTGTGCTCGATCACCACCACGGTGTTGCCGTGGTCGCGCAGGCGATGCAACACGTCCAGCAGTTGCTGGATATCCGCGAAGTGCAGGCCGGTGGTCGGTTCATCGAGGATGTACAGGGTCTTGCCGGTGTCACGCTTGGACAGTTCGCGGGACAGTTTTACCCGCTGGGCTTCACCACCGGAGAGCGTGGTCGCCGATTGCCCAAGCTTGATGTACGACAGGCCGACGTCCATCAATGTTTGCAGCTTGCGCGCCAGGGCTGGTACGGCATCGAAGAACACCCGCGCTTCCTCGATGGTCATCTCGAGGGTTTCGTGGATGCTCTTGCCCTTGTACTTGATCTCCAGGGTCTCGCGGTTGTAACGCTTGCTCTTGCACACGTCGCAAGGCACGTAGATGTCCGGCAGGAAGTGCATCTCGACCTTGATCAGGCCGTCGCCCTGGCAGGCTTCGCAGCGGCCGCCCTTGACGTTGAAGGAGAAACGCCCCGGCCCGTAGCCACGGGAGCGAGACTCCGGTACGCCGGCGAACAATTCGCGGATCGGCGTGAACAATCCGGTGTAGGTCGCCGGGTTGGAGCGCGGGGTCCGGCCGATCGGGCTCTGGTCGATGTCCACGACCTTGTCCAAGTGCTCCAGGCCCTTGATGCTGTCGTGGGCGGCGGCCTCAAGCGTGGTGGCGCCATTCAGTGCCGTGGCGCTCAGCGGGAACAGCGTGTTGTTGATCAGCGTCGACTTGCCCGAGCCGGATACGCCGGTGACACAGGTCAGCAGGCCGATCGGAATTTCCAGGTCGACATTGCGCAGGTTGTTGCCACGCGCACCCTTGAGCGCCAGCGTCAGCTTCTTGTTGCGCGGTGTGCGCTTGGCCGGGACTTCGATCTTCACCCGGCCCGACAGGTATTTGCCCGTCAGCGAGTCCGGATGCGCCATGACCTCGGCGGGTGTGCCCTCGGCGACGATATGCCCGCCGTGCACGCCGGCGCCCGGGCCGATGTCCACCACGTAGTCAGCCAGGCGAATGGCATCTTCGTCGTGCTCGACCACGATCACCGTGTTGCCGATATCGCGCAGGTGCTTGAGGGTGCCCAGCAGCCGGTCGTTGTCGCGCTGATGCAGGCCGATGGAGGGTTCGTCGAGGATGTACAGGACACCCACCAGGCCGGCGCCAATCTGGCTGGCCAGACGAATACGCTGGGCCTCGCCACCGGACAAGGTGTCGGCGCTGCGGTCCAGCGACAGATAGTCGAGGCCGACGTTGACCAGAAACTGCAGACGCTCGCGGATTTCCTTGAGGATCTTGTCGGCGATTTCGCCACGGCGACCGGTAAGCTTGAGCCCGCCAAAATAATCGGATGCATCGCCGATCGGCAGGTTGGTCACCGCCGGCAGGGTTTTCTCGCCAACCCAAACGTGCCGCGCTTCGCGACGCAGGCGGGTGCCACGGCAGTCCGGGCACGACTGGGTGCTGAGGAACTTGGCCAGCTCTTCGCGCACCGAAGCGGATTCGGTTTCGCGGTAACGGCGCTCCAGGTTCGGCACGATGCCTTCGAACGGATGCGAGCGTTTGACGATGTCGCCACGGTCGTTCAGGTACTTGAAATCGACGTTTTGCGAGCCGCTGCCGTGCAGGATGAATTTCTGCTGATCGGCTGGCAGTTCGTTGAACGGTACTTCCAGGCTGAATTTGTAGTGGGCCGCCAGCGACCCGAGCATCTGGAAGTAATAGACGTTGCGCCGATCCCAGCCGCGAATTGCCCCTTCGGCCAGTGTCAGTTCGCCGTTGACCAGACGCTTGATATCGAAGAACTGCTTTACCCCCAGGCCATCACAAGTCGGGCAAGCGCCGGCCGGGTTGTTGAAGGAGAACAGCTTGGGTTCCAGCTCGCTGATGGCGTGGCCGCAGATCGGGCAGGCAAAGCGTGCGGAGAAGATCATCTCTTCACCGGGCTCGTCGTCCATCGGAGCCACCAGGGCGATGCCGTCCGCCAGCTTCAGCGCGGTCTCGAAAGATTCGGCCAGGCGTTGTTGCAGGTCGGCGCGGACCTTGAATCGGTCGACCACGACATCGATGGTGTGCTTTTTCTGCTTGTCGAGCTTCGGCGCTTCGTCCAGCTCGTAAAGCTTGCCGTTGATTCGGGCACGAACGAAGCCTTGCGCGCGCAGTTCTTCGAAAACCGACAGGTGCTCGCCTTTGCGTTCGCGGATGACCGGGGCCAGCAGCATCAGCTTGCTGCCTTCCGGCTCGGCGAGAACCAGGTCGACCATTTGGCTGACGGTCTGCGCTTCCAGCGGGATATCGTGATCCGGGCAGCGCGGAATACCCACGCGTGCATAAAGCAGGCGCAGGTAGTCGTAGATTTCGGTAATGGTGCCGACCGTCGAACGCGGGTTGTGCGAGGTCGATTTCTGTTCGATGGAGATTGCCGGCGACAGGCCTTCGATGGTGTCGACGTCGGGCTTTTCCATCATCGACAGGAACTGCCGGGCGTAGGCCGACAGCGATTCGACGTAGCGGCGCTGACCTTCGGCGTACAGGGTGTCGAACGCCAGGGACGACTTGCCGGAACCGGACAGGCCGGTGATAACGATCAGCTTGTCCCGTGGCAGGGTCAGGTCGATGTTCTTCAGGTTGTGGGTTCGAGCCCCACGAATCAGGATCTTGTCCAAGGTGGCCTCGCTCGGCGGGCGTCGAAAACGTAGGAGTATACGGCCAAATACTGGATGGATGCACACTATCAAACGAGTGGGCTACTGTCTTACATGAAGAGTGTGTCAGCAATGCGCGTCAAAGCGTCGCGATATACCCCGCCAATCGATGGGACTGGTAGAATCGCCGCCGGTTCACATGAGGTTTTTCCATGCACGATCCCCACAGCGAGCGCATGAGTGGCAGCGAGACCCGCGCGGCAAGCGGTCTGGCCCTGGTGTTCGCCTTCCGTATGCTTGGCATGTTCATGGTGTTGCCGGTACTGGCGACCTATGGGATGGATCTGGCCGGAGCCACGCCGGCCCTGATCGGCCTGGCGATTGGCGCTTATGGCCTGACCCAGGCGGTTTTCCAGATTCCTTTCGGTTTCATTTCCGACCGCATCGGTCGCCGCCCGGTGATTTACCTGGGCCTGATCGTGTTTGCCCTCGGCAGCCTGCTGGCAGCCAATGCCGATTCGATCTGGGGTGTGATCGCCGGGCGAATCCTGCAGGGCGCCGGGGCGATTTCCGCAGCGGTCATGGCCTTGCTGTCCGACCTGACCCGCGAGCAACACCGGACCAAGGCCATGGCCATGATCGGCATGACCATCGGCCTGTCGTTTGCGGTGGCCATGGTGGTCGGCCCGCTGCTGACCCGCGCTTTCGGCCTGTCCGGGTTGTTCCTCGCCACCGGCGGCATGGCATTGTTCGGCATTGTGATCGTGATGTTCATGGTGCCGCGTTCCACCGGCCCGTTGCAGCATCGTGAGTCCGGTGTAGCGCGCCAGGCGCTGATCCCGACGCTCAAGCATCCGGACCTGCTGCGTCTGGACCTGGGCATTTTTGTGTTGCACGCGATGTTGATGTCCAGCTTCGTCGCCTTGCCGCTGGCGCTGGTCGAGAAGGCCGGGCTGCCCAAGGAGCAGCACTGGTGGGTGTACCTGACCGCGCTGCTGATTTCTTTCTTCGCCATGATCCCGTTCATTATCTACGGCGAGAAGAAACGCAAAATGAAACGAGTTTTGCTCGGCTCCGTCGTGACGCTGCTGCTCACTGAGCTATTCTTCTGGCAGTTTGGCGATAGCTTGCGGTCTCTGGTGATCGGTACGGTGGTGTTTTTCACCGCGTTCAATCTGCTGGAAGCCTCGTTGCCGTCGCTGATCAGCAAGGTTTCACCGGCAGGCGGCAAGGGCACGGCGATGGGGGTTTATTCCACCAGCCAGTTCCTCGGCTCGGCACTGGGGGGAATCCTCGGTGGCTGGCTGTTCCAGCATGGCGGTCTGTCGGTTGTGTTCCTCGGATGCGCCGGTCTGGCTGCCCTCTGGCTAGCCTTTGCTGTTACCATGCGCGAACCTCCCTACGTCACAAGCCTGCGCTTGCCGTTGTCGCCCGAGGCGATCCGCGAAGCGGGTCTGGTCGAGCGCCTGAAGGCGGTCGTAGGGGTAACAGATGCAGTCATCGTCGCGGAAGAGGCGGCGATTTACATCAAACTGGACACCGAACTATTGGATCGCACCACCCTTGAGCGCCTGGTGAACAACCCGGCCGAGGCAGCGTGCGTAGCCTAGGAGAACGTTATGGCCCGTGGGGTTAACAAAGTCATATTGGTCGGCACTTGCGGCCAGGATCCCGAAGTTCGCTACTTGCCTAACGGTAATGCCGTGACCAACCTGAGTCTGGCAACCAGCGAACAGTGGACCGACAAGCAAACTGGTCAGAAAGTCGAAAAGACCGAATGGCACCGTGTGTCGATGTTCGGCAAGGTTGCGGAAATCGCCGGCGAATACCTGCGTAAAGGTTCGCAGGTGTACATCGAAGGCAAGCTGCAGACCCGTGAGTGGGAAAAAGACGGTATCAAGCGTTACACCACCGAAATCGTGGTCGACATGCAAGGCACCATGCAACTGCTGGGCGGTCGTCCACAGGGCGACCAGCAGGGCCAGGGCGGCGGTAACAACTACCAGCAATCCGCTCCGCGCCAGCAGGCTCCGCGTCCACAGCAGTCGGCGCCGCAGCAGTCGCGTCCGGCTCCACAGCAGGCCGCTCCTCAACCAGCTCCGGATTTCGACAGCTTTGATGACGATATTCCGTTCTAAAGCTGCTGAAAGCCTGCAAACGGCAAGCTGAAAAACAAAACCCGCACTTCGGTCTGAAGTGCGGGTTTTTTATGGTCGGTGATATTTAGTTGCAGGCTCAGGCCGCGAGGAAATCGTTGGCCGACACCACGCTGGCATACGCAAACGCCAGGGCTGCCATGAACGCCGCATGAACCTGGGCCGCCGGTACATTCACGCCATTGAATTCCAGGTCACGGGTGGCGCAGGCGTCGTGGATCACGGTCACCTTGTAGCCAAAGTCCGCCGCCGCACGGGTGATGCCGTCGACGCACATGTGGCTCATGCTGCCCACGACCACCAGTTCCTTGATGCCTTGTTCGTCGAGGATCGATTTCAGCTCGGTTTCGCGGAACGAGTTGACGAAGTGCTTGAGCACCACCGGTTCGTCGGCGCGGTTGAGCACTTTGGGGTGCAGCTTGGCGCCTTCGGAGTTCGGGGTGAAAAACGGCGCCTCTTCGGACGTGAATTCGTGGCGGATGTGCACCACCGAATCACCGGCATCGCGGAAGGCCTTGATCAGGCGAACGGCGTTGTCCGCAGCGGCGTCGGCGCCGACCAGCGGCCACTTGCCTTGTGGGAAGTAGTCGTTCTGGATATCGACTACGATGAGCGCTTGCTTGGCCATGACTGTTTCCTCGAAGTGTGTGTTGGTGTGGAATGAAGTATTGGCTCTGGCCGGCGATCCGGGGATTGGTCGCACCGACAATAGAAGGGGGAAAACTGACAATGGATGCAGAAAGGGCAATCGCTGAGCTGGGCGTGCTGATCTATCCCGGCGCGCAGATGGCGGCGGTGCATGGCTTGACGGATTTGTTCGGGGTGGCCAACCGGATTGCCGCCGAACATCAGTCTGCGCAGTTGCCGCTGTTGCGGGTCAGCCATTGGCAGGTCGAAGGCGATCAGTTGCCGGCGCGGGTCTTCGACAGCCATCCCGGTCCGGAGCGCGCCCTGGTGGCCGTGTTGATTCCCCCGTCGATTGCCGGATTTACCGAGGGCCAGGCGCCACAGGGATTGATCCGCTGGTTACGCGAGCAACATGCCGGCGGCGCGACACTGGGCGGGGTTTGCGTGGGGTCTATCCTGTTGGCGGAAAGCGGTCTGCTCGATGGCCGCAGTGCCACCACCCACTGGACCTCGGCCAAAGCCTTTGCCGAGCGTTACCCGTCAATCAGGCTCAAGGCCGATACGCCAATTGTCGATGACGGCGACCTGATCACCACTGCCGGGTTGATGGCCTGGTCCGAGCTGGGGCTGCGCCTGGTCAACCGTCTGCTGGGGCCGAGCATTGCCACCAGCACCGCGCGGTTTCTGGTGGTGGAGCACAGCGACAGCGCCAGTGAGTGCGGCAGTAATTTTGCACCGATCCTCAGCCATGGTGATGCGGCGATCCTCAAGGTGCAGCACTGGCTGCAAAGCACCGGGGCGACGGATGTATCACTGGCGGCGATGGCCGAAAAGGCAGGCATGGAAGAACGTACCTTCCTGCGCCGATTCCGTGCGGCCACCGGCCTCAAACCCACCGAATACTGCCAGCATCTGCGAGTCGGCAAGGCCCGGGAAATGCTCGAATTCACCAACGGCACCATTGACCACATCGCCTGGACCGTGGGTTATCAGGACCCCGGGGCGTTTCGCGCGACCTTCAAGAAAATCACCGGGCTGGCGCCGAGTGTTTATCGGACGCGGTTCGGGGTGACGCCGGGGGCCGCGACGTGGTAGACGCAGCACCACAAATCCCCTGTGTGGGGCTTGCTCGCGAAAGCGGTGCGTCAGTCAACATCAGCCTCGCTGACAGATAGCATTCGCGAGCAAGCCCACTCCCACATGGGGTCTGTGCCAGTCCTGAGTCGTGCAAAATGCCGGAGTATCAAAGGGCGTCGTGCAGAATAAAACAGGCCCCATGCCATCACTTTATGGGCAACGGTCTGATTTAAAACGCCTTATGCCACAACGAGCCTTGGCCTGATCCCTGCACCCCTTCAACTACATTCATCAAGCGTCGATTGAAGGGGGATGCATGACCCCAACAAACCGCAAGAAACTGGTGGTCGCCCATTCGGTGCTCGCCAACGCGCCGCTGCATGAAGTCGAAACCAACCGTGCGCTGGCCCGCTGGCTGGCGCAGATATTGGGGCTCAAGTACGGCGGCAGCTACGATCCGCAGTTGCACGACGGACGGGATCTCTACCTGTTGCCGACCCAGACACTTGTGGGCGCTGCGGCTGCCCGGCAACTGGGGGTCAAGGGACCGGAAGATTTGTGGGGTGGTTATGTCGACCACGACTTCATCTGCACCAAGGCCATCAGTCACGGATTGCTCAACCGCCATGCCCATGCGCCGCCAGGCTGGGCTCCATTGTTTTCCGAGCGGGTGCGCAGCGTGGTGCTCGACGGTCTCAGCGTCTTCTCCCTGAAGGACGCGCGTCCGGCGGCGGAGCATCTGTTGTACACCGGGCCGATCCGCCTGAAGCCGATTCATGCCTGTGCCGGACGCGGTCAGGAAGTGATCAAAAGCCTCGACGGGTTCGATGAAGTGCTCGCCAGGCCAGAGGCCGGGACTACGTTCACCGAAGGCGTGGTGCTCGAACAGGATCTGGACCAGGTGATCACCCACAGCGTCGGCCAGAGTTTTATTGGCGGCAAGATCCTCAGTTACTGCGGTGATCAATACCTTACCGAAGACGCGCAGGGCGAGGCTGTGTATGGCGGGTCCAACCTGCTGGTGGTGCCGGGCGACTACGACGAATTGCTGAAACTGGATCTGCCGGAAGATGTGCGCCTGGCGATTCATCAGGCGCAGGTGTTCGACAAGGCGGCGGATGAAGCCTATCCCGGCTTTTATGCCTCGCGGCGCAACTACGACATCGCCCAAGGTGTTGACAGTGACGGGCAGGCGCGCAGCGGTGTGCTCGAACAGTCCTGGCGCATGGGTGGTGCCAGCAGTGCCGAAGTGGCGGCGTTGCAGAGTTTCGTCAACGATCGGGGGATGCGCGCGATCCGGGTGTCTTCGGTGGAAACCTACAACGATCAGCCGCTGCCTGCAGACGCCATCGAGGTGTACCGCGGGCCGGCGCAGACCAGTGACTTTCTGCTCAAGTACGTAACGGTCAAATCCTATGACGGCTAGAAGCGAATCCATTCAGATCGACATCGACAACGAACAGATGAGCGGGACTTTTCTGAGCCCCAAATCGAAAGTCCCCGGCGTGCTCTTCGTGCACGGTTGGGGCGGCAGTCAGGAGCGGGACCTGGAGCGCGCCAAAGGCATCGCCGGGTTGGGCTGCGTGTGTCTGACTTTCGACCTGCGCGGGCACACCGGCGGCACCGGCATTCCATTGTCCCGGGTGACCCGCGAAGACAACTTGCGCGACCTGCTGGCAGCCTATGATCGCCTGCTCGCGCACCCGGCCCTCGATACCTCGGCGATTGCCGTGGTCGGCACCAGTTACGGGGGGTATCTGGCCTCGATCCTGACCTCGCTCAGACCCGTGCGCTGGCTGGCGCTACGGGTGCCGGCGCTGTATCGCGACGAGCAATGGCACGCGCCGAAACGCGATCTGGACAAGTTGGATCTGCGTGACTATCGAAGCACCCTGGTGCGTGCCGACAGTAACCGCGCCTTGCATGCCTGTTCGCAATTCACCGGGGATGTCCTGCTGGTGCAGTCCGAGACTGACGATTACGTGCCCCATGCGACGATCATGAGCTACCGCGCGGCGTGCCAGCAGACTCATTCACTGACTCACCGCATCATCGACGGCGCCGACCATGCCTTGAGTGAGCCGGTTTCCCAACAGGCCTACACCTCGATCCTCGTCGACTGGATTACCGAGATGGTGGTAGGGGAGCGGTTGAGCATTATTCAATCGTCCTGAGATTTGTGGTGATCTTGCGGACGCCTTCGCGGGCAAGCCCGCTCCCACAGGGTCCGTTGGTGGATGCAAATTCTATGGTACGCCTTCGATCCTTGTGGGAGCGGGCTTGCTCGCGAAGGCGTCCTCACAACCAGCACAAAATCACTTGGGTTTCCTGGAAATCCGCAACGACTTGGCCTTGGCCTCCACCAGCAAATACATCACCAGGGCAATCAACAGCGGCAGAATGAAGTAAATCGCTCGATAGGCCAGCAGTCCCGCCACCAGGCTGCCTCGCGAAACCTCATGTTGCAGCAGCGCCACGAACACCGCCTCGAGCACGCCGAGCCCGGCCGGGATGTGGGTGATGACCCCGGCGATGGCGCTGATCAACAGCACGCCCAGCACCAATGGATAATCCAGTTTGCCCGGCAGCAAAGTGAAAATCACCGCCGCCATCAGCGCCCAGTTCAGGGCCCCGAGGGCCAGTTGCAGCACCGCCATGCGCAGCGATGGCAGGTCAATTTCGATACCGCGAATCGCCCACTCCCGACGTTTGGCAAACCGGCACGCCGCCAGGTACCCGGCGCTCAGCAGTAGCAACAAAATCCCTACGCCTTGCAGCGCGCTACTGCTGAGCTTCCAGCCCGGCGGCATGCGCACCAGCCCGCTGCTGAACACGGCGCCGGCAATCACCATGTAGCCGAACCAGTTGGTCGCCAGGCTCAGGCCGAGGATTTTCGCGATGTTGCTCTTGCTGACCCCGAGCCGCGAATACAGCCGGTAACGCATGGCGATACCGCCGACCCAGGCGCTCAGGTTGAGGTTGAAGGCATAGCTGATGATCCCCACGGGCAGGATCTGCTTCCATGTCAGGTTCTGGCGGATGTAGGTGCGGCCGATCAGGTCGAAGCAGGCGTACACCAGAAAGCTCACCAGGGTCAGCCCCGACGCAATGATCAGCGTGCGCACCTTGAAATCGGCCAGGTTATCGAACACTTCGTTCCATTCGAGGCGCTGGGCGAGCGTCGCGAACAGCACGATCAGCATCAGGAAAAACAGCATCGTCAGCGGTCGTTTCCAGCGACCCCAATGGGACTTGCCCGGGCTCTTTGCATGGGCTGGCGCGTGGGTCTCAGCGCGGTTCATGGTCGGCGCTCCCGGTTGGGGGTTGGAAGGGTTTTAGGTGCGGTTTATGCGCCGGCAACCAACCGGCCCATGCCGGGAAATGCCGCAGGAAGTGAAACACCAGAAAACCGATGGTCATGTGCCAGACACGCCCGCGTGGCGTGATGTCGAAAGACATGGCCTTGCAGTGGTTGTCGCTGAGGTCTTCCAGGCGATCGAACAGATGTCGATTGAAACCGCGGTCACGGATCAGCACGTTGGCTTCCAGATTCATCGCCAGGCTCAACGGGTCGAGGTTACTGGAGCCGACGGTGCTCCAGTCTTCATCCACCAACGCGACCTTGCCGTGCAGCGGACGGTCGCAGTATTCGTAGATCTTCACCCCGGACTTCAGCAGGTAGTCGTAGGTCATGCGCGCGGCGAGCTTGGCCACCAGCATGTCTGGCTGGCCCTGCAGGATCAGCCGCACATCCACGCCCCGGCGGGCCGCATTGCGGATCTCGCGCAGCAGGCGGAAACCGGGAAAGAAGTAGGCGTTGGCGATCACCACTCGGCGCTGCGCCTGGCGCAACACCTGGCGGTAAACCTCTTCGATGTCGGCCGGGTGTTCAGCGTTGTCGCGGTACACCAGACGCACCTGGCCATCGTGATCGCTGAAGGCCAGTTCCGAACGCCGCAACCGGCGCCGTTGCCACCAGTATTTGGCCCGCACCGGGCGACCGCATTGCAGCAGGGCGAAGTGATGGATATCGGCCACGGCCGGGCCTTGCACTTCCACGGAATAATCCTGTTTGGCCTCGGGGCCGAAGTCGGCCAGATGATCGGCGGAGAAGTTGATCCCGCCGACGAAGGCGACGCTGCCATCCACCACCACAATCTTGCGGTGCAGGCGCCGGAACCAGTTGGTGCGGATGCCCAGGCGTTTCGGTGCCGGGTCGAACATTTGCAGATGTACGCCGGCCGCAGTCAGGGCGGTGAGAAAGCCAGTGCTCAGTTCGCCGCAACCAAAGCCGTCGAGGCTGACGGTGGTGCGCACACCGCGCTGGGCGGCTTCGATCAATATCTGTTGCAGCTCATTGCCGACCTTATCCTCAAACAAAATGAAGGTTTCCAGCAGGATTTCACTTTGCGCCCTGCGCAGGGCTTCAAACACCCGGGGAAAGTACTCCTCGCCATTTTCCAGCAACTCGACCCGGTTGCTGCCTTGCCAGCCATATTCGACATCGACCGCTGTCGGCTCGCGGGTCGGCGGGGCAGGGATATGTTGCAGCGTGGTTTTTTCCATCGACTGGCTGCTCATAGCTCGATCTCCACCGACAGCGGGACGTGGTCGGAAAGGTGCGACCAGGGTCGGGAGGTCAGTACTTGCGGATGGCTGGCCTTGAGGTTGCGCACGTAAATGCGGTCCAGGCGCAATGCCGGCAAGCGCGCGGGAAAACTGCGTGCCGGTTTTCCATGCTGCGCGGCGAAGACTTCACGCAGGCCACTGGGTTTGAGCACTGCATCGGCGCGCTGGCGCCAGTCGTTGAAGTCCCCGGCGACAATCACCGGGGCATCGCCGGGCACGGCATCCAGGCGTTGGGCAAGCAGTTTCAGTTGCGCGATGCGATGGCTTTCGCGCAGCCCAAGGTGCACGCAAATCGCATGCACCTCCCGGCCGTCGCCGGGCAAACGCAACACGCAATGCAAGAGCCCGCGGTTCTCGTGGCCGCTGATGGACACGTCGAGGTTGTCGTGGCGGATGATCTGGAATTTCGACAGCAACGCATTACCGTGATCGCCCGTCGGATACACCGCATTGCGGCCATAGGCGAACTGCGGCCAGAGGGTGTCGGCGAGGAACTCGTATTGCGGCATCGCCGGCCAATTGGTGTAGCGCTTGGGGTGCAGTTCGTGGGTGCCGTGGACTTCCTGCAAAAACACCACATCGGCAGATACGCTGCGCACCGCTTCACGCAGTTCCGGCAGGATGAAACGCCGGTTGAGTGCGGTGAATCCTTTATGGGTGTTGACCGTCAGCACCGTGAAGCGGCGCACCGTCGTGTTGATGGGCGTCTGTTCATCCGTGACGCCGACCGGCTCGGGAATGCTCATGGCAACGCACCTTCGGCGGCAGGTTTGCCGGGGACGGTGGCGAGGTTTTTGTCGAGGTGCAGACGCTCCAGCAAAAGGCGTGCATCAAAGGGCGCGCGGACTTTGCTGTCGTTATCGAAATAGCGGAACACTTCCCGGGACTTGCACGCCTTGGGTTTTTGCCGGGGCGCGATCAATTGTGGATCGTCCGGTTGTTGTCCGTGATGCCAGGCTTCGATCCGCTCGCCCCAGCGCTTCAGTGCTTGCGGGGTATAACCGCTGGCGTAGAGTTCCTCGGCGCCATGCAGGCGCAGGTAGACGAAGTCGCTGGTGATGTCCTCGCGGTACGGCCATTTGCCTGCGGTGTCGGCGATGACCAGTGCCGTGTTGTAGCGCTTGAGCAAGCGCACGAACAGCGGATCGACAAAGCTCTCGTGACGGATTTCCACGGCATGGCGCAAGGGCTGCTTTGTGTAAGCTTTCAGGCTGGCGTGGCCATTGACGTGGGCATCGTGCTGGCGGGCCAGGGTGGCGGCCTTTTCAGTTTCGCGGGGCAATTGGTCGAGGAAGGTTTCGAACAGTTCGGCATCGAATTTGAAACTGGGTGGAAACTGCCAGAGGATCGGGCCGAGTTTTTCTTTCAGTTCCAGAACCCCGGAAGCGAAGAAATTCGCCAGAGGCTTGTGGATGTCACGCAGGCGCCTGATGTGGGTAATGAAGCGCGGGGCTTTTACGCTGAAGACGAAACCCGCCGGGGTTTCGCCATACCACTGCGCATAACGTTCGGGCCGTTGCAGGGCGTAGAACGATCCATTGATTTCGATGCTGTTGACCGCCCGGGAGGCGAATTGCAATTCGCGCCTCTGGATCAGGCCCTTGGGGTAGAAGTCTCCCCGCCAGGGCACATAGCGCCAGCCTGAAATACCGATATGAATCGCCGCCATGTTGCCTTCTCCGGTCTGCCTACCCTGTCTTGGGATGACTACGGGGCAACGGCGAAAGTTTCGGCGTCGGTACGGACGGTACGCCTTGCCGGTTCTGTAGGAGCCGGCTTGCTGGCGAAAGCGCTGTGTTAGTCACTTCCATGTCGACTGTTCCGCCGCCATCGCCGGCAAGCCGGCTCCTACAGGGGGGGCCGTGACCGGCAATGATTGGCGTTGAACTCTCGGCATAGACCGGGCCGAGGTGAGGCCGGTGAACATGATGGCGATCGCGCTGGCGGCTTTTTCCTTCGGCACTAGACTGGTGGCGATGGTCGAGCCGATCAAGAAAAACACCCCGTGAGCCCGGCCGGTGCCGATCCGTGCGAGGATCAACGACTCTCCGGAGATTGATTCGATGGAGCGCAGTGTCGGGATTTGGCTCGTTCAGAAAAATACAGGGATGGACATTTGATATTTGCGTGTAGATCAAATATCGCGATGGCCGGTGCATACTTGTGGCGAGGGGGCTTGCCCCCGTTCGGCTGCACAGCAGTCGTGAATCCATTGCATGCGGTGTATCAGATGAATTCGACCAGGAGGTTTTGGGGGAGCTTCGCACCCCAACGGGGGCGAGCCCCCTCGCCACATAGAGCATTGCCTTCCTCTTATCTGCGGGCAATATCCGAACCTGCCCGGCATTTCTCGATCAGTTTCTTACAGACACAGCCAAAGGAGCGGGTGCTTTGATCAGGCTCAAGACGGCGATATTGCTGGGAGCGTTACTGTTCGTGGGTAGCGAGCAACTGGAGGCCGCCGCGATACCGGGGTTGCCGGCCGCCGCGACCGCCGCGACGCCGCCGGCGCACCCCGAACCGCTGGTACAGGGCGGCTTGCTCGGTGCCATCAGCTCGAGCATCGACGAGGTCCAGAGCAAACTCGATCTCAACGAAAACCTCGTCGACGTCTGGCGCCTGCGTGCCGACCGCGCGGCCGATGAAGTGGATCAGTTGGTCAATCAGCCATCGGCCCGTTCGCCCTGGAGCGTTGCCGGCGATTTCCTGCTGCTGACCTGCGTGTGGGTGGCCGTGTTTGCCTGTCTGTGGCTGCTTGGGCGGATGGCCGTCAGGCGCCTGTGCGAACATCGTCTGCTGCTCAGTCGTGAACGGGGCCAGGCGTTGCTCGGTTACGTACTGCCCTACACCCTTCCGGCGGTGGTCAGTCTGCCGCTGACGATTTATGCCAGCCAGTTTTTGCCGATATCGGCGGGACGGGCGCTGGCGCTGTGTCTGGCTTATGCCGCTAGCGCGGGGATATTTGCTGCGTCATTGATGCTGTCGCTGGTGGTGGTGTTCAATGCCGGGCACAAGCGGCGGGCGGTGCAGATCATTCGCGAGAAGAGTCCCCGTCCCTTGTTCGTTATCGGCTTTCTGGTGGCCTTGAGCGATGCCCTGACCAGTCCGCAGATCGCCCATCAACTGGGCAGCAACCTCACCAGCAGCATCGCCGTGTTCACCGGGTTGGCAGCGTCGATTTCCTTCGGCTTGCTGGTGATCCGCATGCGTCGCCCGGTAGCCCAGGTCATCCGCATCCTGCCGCTGGCCCAACGCCTCAGCCAACCGGCATTGCGTGAAACCCTGCGGATATTTTCCGGGCTCTGGTATTGGCCGATTCTGTTGATGGTGATGGTCTCGATCATCAACCTGATCGGCGCCGGGGCGGACAACCAGAGAGTCCTGCGCAGCGCCTTGTTCACCACGGTGTTGCTGATTGCCACGGTATTCCTCAGCACCACGCTGCATCATTTGTTCAAGGCGCGCAGCGAAGCGGACCTGCGCCGCAGCAGCGCCTACAAGGAGCGCTTTCTCAATCTGTCCCATGCCTTGTTGCGTATCGGCATGGCCATCGTGTTCATCGATATCCTCGGGCGGATCTGGGGTGTGTCGCTGTTCGAATTCGCGGTGAGCAATGCCGTGGGCCGGGCGATCAGTGATTCCCTGAGCCACATCGGGCTGATCCTGCTGGTGACCTGGATGGTCTGGGTCTTGCTCGACACGGCGATACAGGAGGCCCTGAAACCACCGGCCAACAAGCGCTCGGCGCGCCAGCCGAGCACGCGGGTGAAAACCATCCTGCCACTGCTGCGCAACGCGATCAAAATCATCCTGGTGGTGATTTGCGCGATCACCACCATGGCCAACCTGGGCATTAACGTCGCGCCGTTCCTGGCCGGTGCCGGGGTCATCGGCCTGGCAATCGGTTTTGGTTCCCAGCAACTGGTGCAGGACGTGATTACCGGGCTGTTCATCATCATCGAAGACACCCTGTCCATCGGCGACTGGGTGGTGCTTGATTCCGGGCATGCCGGCACGGTCGAAGGTCTGACCATCCGCACCTTGCGCCTGCGCGACGGCAAGGGCTTCGTGCACTCGGTGCCGTTCGGGCAGATCAAGGCGGTGACCAACCAATCGCGGCAATTCGCCTATGCGTTTTTCTCGGTGCAATTCACCTACGACACCGATGTCGACAAGGCCATCGAACTGATCCGCGAGGCCGGGCATTCCATCAGCAACGACCCGTTCCTGCGCTACAACCTGCAAGGGCCGCTGGATGTGTTTGGCGTGGACAGGATGGACCTCAACGGCGTGGTGCTGACCGCGCAGTTTCGCACGGTGTCCGGTGGTCAGTATGCGGTGAGCCGAGCCTTCAACCAGCGTTTGAAGAAGCTTGTGGATAACTCCCCGTGGGTGCATTTCGCGCAGACTTATCCACAGCAGGCGCTGGTGCCGCGGCATCCGGTCGAAGCACCACCGGAGATTGAGCCAGAGCATGCGGCGGTGCTGATGCCGGATCGGCCGCGGTCTCAGTAGAAGGTTTTGTGCTGAGGTTCTTTATTGCCTGTGATGGCCTCTTCGCGAGCAAGCCCGCTCCCACAGGGTTTTGTGTTGGAACACCAATCTGCGTCCGGACATAGATCCAATGTGGGAGCGGGCTTGCTCGCGAAGGGGCCGGTAGAGACACCCTCAATGCCGGATCAATTTGCTGCGCACCTCGGCACCCACCTGCTGATCCAACTCCCCCCAAAACTGCTGCTTGCCGGCAATCTCGGCAGCCACCGGCAAGCCATCGCGATACACCAGCCGATTACTCGCCAGCGCCGGGACTTTTACCCCAGGCAATAGCGTACCGGCGAGGTTCAACGGATCGACCCCGCACACCGCGACCAGGCTACCGTCATGGGGCCGACGCCGGACCTCGCGCAGCAATGGAATCGCCTCGGGCAGGGCGAATTGCTCGCCCGCCAGGCCACTGACAAACCGCCCGCCGCGAATCTCGCCACGTGCCTCCAGACGATGGAAAGTGCGCAGCAGTTCGCGCCAGCTCGGCAGCCAGTCCGCCTCACGCTCCAGCAAGCGCCAGAACACCACGCCGTAGCGGCGTAGCAGGGTCATTGCGATGTGTTCCAGGGTGTCGGCCGGCGTCGGTGCGGGGCGCGGGTTTTCCGAGAGCGGCATGGCCGGCACTCGTCGCAACAAGGCCCAGCGTCCGGCGTCATCCATGCCTCCGATAAACGCCCCGCGCCCGCGCCCGCGCCGAGCGTTGCGCGGCTGGCGCTTGCTGGCCGGGGTGATCAGTGCGCGCAATCCGGCGAAGCTGTCGGCGTTCACCAACCCTGCGCCCACCAGTTCCTGCAGAGCGATCTCCAGCTCCGATCGCAGCAGGTGGGCCTCATGGATCAGCTCATCGAAAAACAGCGCGCCGTGCTGGCTGAGGGCCGCGTGGACTTTTTGTGTTTTCGGCGACAATTCGCTGACCGGTGTCTGCTCGGTCAAGCCGCTCCAGAGGCCGACCCGGTTGCGCGGCAGCAACACAATCGGCGTGCTGCGCAACGCGGTGCTGGCGCTTTTGTTGTGCGCGGTCAGGCGTGTCCACACCAGTCTGCCGCTGCGGCACAACTCATCCAGCCAGGTCGCCGCGTAGTCCTTGATCCGCGCCGGCAGGATGTCGCTGTCCCAGGCTGAAGCGGCGGCGGGGTAGCCCTCGAATTGCGCGACGATAGCTGGCAGTACCGCCGCGCCCTGGCCCTGGCTTGCGCTCGACACATGCTGCCAGTCGAACAGGAACCGCATGAAATCCTGCAACGCCACCGGTTCGATTTCCCGGCGCAGGCGCTTGACCGTATAGCGGTGAATCCGTGCCAGCAAATGCCGCTCGCACCATTCTTCCTGGGCGGTGCCAGGGGTGAAGCGACCGCGCAGCACATAGCCTTCGCGTTCCAGTTGCGCCAGGGCTTGATTGACTTGAGCGGCGGGCAAGCCGAGTGGTTCGGCAATGCGATTGAGCGCGAGCGGCCCGAAGGCGCTGAGTCGCGCGCGGATCAGTTCGAGTACGGCTTCGTCGGGCTCCCAGACTTCATCGAAGTCCGGCAGCGCTTGCAGGGGAGGCGTCAGTTCAGCTTGTGGGTAAATAGCCCGCAGGCAGGTCAGTCGCTCCAGCGCCAGCCACAGCGATTGCCCGGGGTTGATCTGCAAACGGCTTGCGCGCCCGCTGGCGGCCAGGCTGTTGAGCCAATCGGGCCACTGCGCATTGGCGCCGGCCTCGGCATCGGTAATGCACGCCAGGCTCATCAAGGCCTCGTGCATTTCATCGACCCCGGAGGGCGCCGGCCAGGCTTCGTCGCGCACGGCGGCAATCGCCTCGGCGTCCAGTGCACCGAGATCGTCAGTGGATTGCGGGTCGCTCCAGCGCCGGTTGAGCACGGCTTGGGTACGGCGTTCTTCCAGCGGTGCATCGTCAAGAAAGGTATAGGGTCGGGCGCTGAGAATCTCCGCCGCCAGCGGCGAGGGCGCCGGCAAGTCGCGGCTGATCAGGCGGATGTCGCTGCGCTCCATGCGCCGCAGCAAGGCCAGCCAGCCTTCAGTGTCCATGGCTTCGTGCAGGCAATCGTCGAGGGTTTGTTCCACCAGCGGATGGTCGGGAATCTCCCGTTCGCCGGCGAGGTTTTCCACGCAGGCGATCTGGTCGGGAAACACGCTGGCGATCAGGTCTTCGCTTTTCATCCGCTGGATCTGCGGCGGGACTTTGCGCCCGCCGCTGTAGCGCGGCAGGGCCAGGGCCACGCCGGCATTCCAGCGCCAGCGCACGCCGAACAGCGGCGCCTCGAGCACGGCCTGGATCAGGATGTGTTCGGCGCTGTTGCTGTGCAGGTAGCGCCAGACATCGTCCAGTTCAAAACTGTGGCTGGTGGACAGCGACAGCACGATGGCGTCTTCGCTGGCGGCGGCCTGCAATTCGAAGTTGAAGGTGCGACAGAAACGCTTGCGCAGGGCCAGGCCCCAGGCGCGGTTGATGCGGCTGCCGAACGGCGTGTGAATGACCAGTTGCGTGCCGCCGGACTCGTCGAAAAAACGCTCCATCAACAGCGTGTCTTGCGAGGGCAGGGCCCCCAGCGTTTGTCGCGCACGGGCCAGGTAATCCACCAGTTGTTCGGCGCTGGCGAGGTTCAGGCCCAGGGTCTCGGTCAGCCAGTCGAGTGCAGGTTGCACGTTGCCTGGCGCGGCACCCAGCAGGTCGTCGAGTTGTGCCTGCAAGCGCGCCACCGCCGAGGACAATTCGGCACTGCGCCCCGGCGCTTCCCCGAGCCAGAACGGAATGGTCGGCGGCTGGCCTTGGGCGTCCTCGACCCGGACCTTTCCGGTTTCCACGCGCAGGATTCGATAGGACGTGTTGCCCAGCTGGAAGACATCCCCGGCAATACTTTCCACCGCGAAGTCTTCGTTGATGGTGCCGATGTTCAGCCCTTGTGGCTCCAACAGCACGCTGTAGTCGGCGTTGTCCGGAATGGTCCCGCCACTGGTCACCGCGGTCAGTTTCGCGCCCCGGCGACCGCGCAGGGTGCGGCTCACGGCGTCGCGGTGCAGGTAGGCGCTACGGATGCCCTGACGTCCGTTGTAGCCCTCGGCGAGCATGTGCAGCAGCGCCTGGTAATGTTTGTCGTCGAGTGCGGCGTAGGGCGAGGCGCGGCGCAGCATCTCCAGCAACGCTTGCTCCGGCCATTCCTGGCAGCTGACCTCGGCGATGATCTGCTGCGCCAGCACGTCCAGCGGCGCTTGCGGGATCAACAAGGTGTCGAGTTCGCCCCGGCGCACGCAGTCGAGCAGCGCGGCGCATTCGATCAGGTCGTCGCGGGTGGTGGCGAACAAACGGCCCTTGGGCGTGCCGCCGACCTGGTGCCCGGAACGGCCGACCCGTTGCAGAAATCCGGCAATCGAACGCGGCGAGGCGATCTGGCACACCAGGTCGACGTCGCCGATGTCGATCCCCAGCTCCAGTGATGCCGTGGCGATCAGCACTTGCAGGTCGCCGCGCTTGAGGCGCTGCTCGGCATCCAGGCGAAACTCCTTGGCCAGGCTGCCGTGGTGGGCCGCCACGGCATCCTTGCCCAGGCGTTCGCTCAAGTGCCGGCTCAGGCGTTCGGCCAGGCGCCGGGTGTTGACGAAAATCAGCGTGGTCCGGTGTTCCCGGGCGAGGGCGGCGAGGCGGTCGTAGACCAGTTCCCAGACATCATTGGCCATCACCGCCGATAGCGGCACGGGTGGCACTTCGATGTCCAGATCGCGGGGGCGGGCGTGGCCGATGTCGACGATCTCGCACGGGCGATCGCGGCCCACCAGAAAACGCGAGACGGCTTCGATAGGTTTTTGCGTGGCCGACAGACCGATGCGCAACAGTGGCTCCGGACAGAGCGCTTGCAGGCGTTCAAGGCTCAGCGCCAGATGGCTGCCGCGTTTGCTGGCGGCCATGGCGTGGATCTCGTCGACGATCACCGTTTGTGTGGTGCCGAGCATCTGCCGGCCGGAATCAGATCCGAGCAGCACGTACAGGGATTCCGGTGTGGTCACCAGAATGTGCGGCGCCGTCTTGCGCATCGCCGAGCGGTCTTTTTGCGGCGTGTCACCGGTGCGCACGGCGGTGCTGATCTGCAGTTCGGGCAGGCCCATCACGCGCAATTGCTCGGTAATGCCGGCCAGCGGGGTTTGCAGGTTGATCTGGATGTCGTTGGACAGCGCCTTGAGGGGCGAGACATAGACCACCAGGGTGGCGTCGGGCAAGCCTTCGGGGCGTTCCAGGCCGCGGTGTACCAGGTCGTCGATGACGGCGAGAAAGGCGGTGAGGGTCTTGCCGGAGCCGGTGGGCGCGGCGACCAGGGTCGAGCGGCGCTGGCGAATCAGCGGCCACGCCCGGGCCTGGGCGGCGGTGACCGCTGCGAACGTGTGGTTGAACCAGGCGCTGACGGCGGGGTGGAAGCCGCTCAGGGCACTGTCTGCGGGGATGGGCAGGTTCATGCAGCAAGTTATGCGGGTGGGGGCGCAAGATGCAAGTCTCGCAGGCTGGTCGGTAACCTGTGGCGAGGGGGCTTGCCCCCGTTGGGGCGCGAAGCGGCCCCAAAATCCGCAAGCGCGGTGTAACAGGCAAACCGCCTTCAACAATTTTGCGACTGCTGCGCAGCCGTACGGGGGCAAGCCCCCTCGCCACAGGGGCCAGTGGCAGCACCACAAATCCCGGACATCTACACTTTACGGATGACGGTTGCGCACTAAACCCGCAAAATGCAACGATTCCGGCAATTACCAACGACATCGCCTGGGCGCGGTGTCGAAAAAGCCATCGTTCCAATCAGACTGGGCCTGCTGACTCTATGCGAATGCGCCTTATGTTACTGGGCGGCGGAAATGCCCTTGGGCAGGCGCTGATTCGCCTCGGTGCGGAGGAAGACATCGGTTTCCTCGCCCCCCGCCCGCCGCAAGACGGCTGGGATGCCGCGAGCCTGACACAATTGCTCGACGACACCCGTCCCGATGCATTGATCAACCTTGCCTACTACTTCGACTGGTTTCAGGCCGAGGCAGTGAGCGAGTCGCGTCTGGCCGGCCAGGAGCGCGCGATCGAGCGTCTGGCGGAATTGTGCCAGCACCACAACATCGTTCTGCTGCAGCCTTCCAGCTATCGAGTGTTCGACGGCTCCCGCGCCACGGCCTACAGCGAAAAAGACGAACCGGTGCCCTTGGGCCTGCGCGGTCAGGCGTTGTGGCGGATCGAGCAAAGTGTTCGCGCCACCTGCCCGCAACATGTGCTGCTGCGTTTCGGCTGGCTGCTGGATGACAGCCCGGACGGTGCCCTTGGCCGCTTCCTCGCCCGTGCCGAACAACCCGAAGAACTATTGATGGCCGACGATCGACGCGGCAATCCGACGCCGGTCGACGATGCTGCCCGCGTGATCATTTCAGTGCTCAAGCAACTCGATTGCGCCGCGCCGCTCTGGGGCACCTACCACTACGCCGGGCATGAGGCGACCACGCCGCTGGCGCTGGGGCAGGCGATTCTGACCGAAGCCCGCAGCCTGCATCCGCTGGCCATCGAAGCGCCGACCGCCCAGGCCCACGCCGCGCGTCCGGATGCGGCGGAAGAGCCACAACACGCGGTATTGGCCTGCAAAAAAATTCTGCACACCTTCGGGATCAAGCCGCGTGCCTGGCGTGCGGCGCTTCCCGGTCTACTGGACAGGTTCTATCGCCATGGCTGACGGTCCCGTTTTGATCACCGGTGGTGCCGGTTTCATTGGTTCGCACCTGACTGATGCCCTGCTTGCCAAGGGGCATGCGGTACGGATCCTCGATGACCTGTCCACCGGCAAGCGCAGCAATCTGCCGCTGGGCAATCCCGGGGTCGAACTGATCGTCGGCGACGTGGCCGATGCGGCCTTGGTTGCCCAGGCGATGGCTGGTTGCAGCGCGGTGGCGCACCTGGCCGCCGTGGCATCGGTGCAGGCCTCGGTGGACGATCCGGTGCGCACGCACCAGAGCAACTTCATCGGCACGCTGAACGTCTGCGAAGCCATGCGTCAGGCCGGGGTCAAGCGCGTGCTGTTCGCCTCCAGCGCGGCGGTGTATGGCAACAATGGCGAGGGCGAGTCGATCGACGAAGAAACGCCCAAGGCACCACTGACGCCCTATGCGGCGGACAAACTCGCCAGCGAGCATTACTTCGATTTCTACCGCCGCCAGCATGGGCTGGAGCCAGTGATTTTCCGCTTCTTCAACATCTTCGGTCCGCGCCAGGATCCGTCCTCGCCGTACTCCGGGGTGATCAGCATTTTCAGCGAACGCGCGCAGAAAGGCCTGCCGATCACCGTGTTCGGTGATGGCGAGCAGACCCGGGATTTCGTCTACGTCGAAGACCTGGTCGACTTGCTGGTGCAGGCCATCGAGAAGCCCCGGGTCGAAGACGGTGCGGTCAACGTGGGCTGGAACCAGGCGACGACCCTCAAGCAAATGCTCGAAGCGCTCGAAACCGTGGTCGGTGAACTGCCGCCGGTGAGCTACGGCCCGGCGCGCTCCGGTGACATCCGTCACTCCCGGGCGAACAACCGGCGTCTGCTGGAGCGCTTCACTACCGCGGAGCAGACTCCGATGCGTATAGGGTTGGCGCGGTTGCTGGGACGATAGATGACTGCCCTGCGGACATGAAAAAGGCGCCTTTTTACAGGCGCCTTTTTCACGGCCGGAATTTACCCTGAAGTGGGTAGATTCCCTGTGGCGAGGGGGCTTGCCCCCGTTCGACTGCGCAGCAGTCGCCATCAGTATTTAGTCTGCTCACCAGCAAGCCTCATTCACCACCACGTGAACGTTCGTTTAGAACTTGTAGCCCAGACCAACCATGTAGATGAACGGATCCACATCCACGTTGACCTTGGCGCGGGTGCCCGGTGCAATCGAGTTGTTCTCGACGGTGGCGCGGGTATCGATGTCGATGTAGCGCACCTGGGCGTTGAGCATGACATGTTCGGTCAGCATGTAGTCGGCACCGACCTGCCAGGCCATGCCCCAGGAGTTCTTCGCCTTGAAGTTGCTGAAACCGGCGGACTGGGCTTCGCTGCCAACGTGTTCGTCGTAGATCCAGGTGTAGTTGATACCGGCACCGACGTACGGCTGAAACGCCGACTTCGCGTCCAGCGGGTAATACACCACGCTCAGGGTTGGCGGCAGGTGCTTGAGCGTGCCGAGTTTGCCGTTGGCAGCGCTCAGGGCGGTGCCTTTGAGTTTCACGTCATGCTCGAACGGCGTGGCCGCCAGCAATTCGATCCCCCAATTGTTGGTGAGCATGTAGGCGAAGTTCAGACCCAGTTGGGTGTCGCTGCTCATGGTCGCCTTGCCGCCCAAGTCGGCACCTGCGAGCGGGCCTTGATCGACCTTGACGCTGGAGCTGTCGGCTTTCGGGTTAACGGTGATGGCGCCCGCACGAAGGATGATGTCACCGGCCTCGTGGGCGTGGGCGAGCGGGGCTGCGAGCGCGAGGGCAACCAGCGAAGCGCTGAGCATGGACTTGTTCATGGGGGCTCCAAAGGACGTTAAAAATGTTCGATGTCCAATGGTAAGCCGGCTAACTATTCGGTCTTTTGATGCAGCTCAATGAAAGTGGCTAGGGAGTGGTTTTTGTGCTGTTTTTGATGGCCCCTTCGCGAGCAAGCCCGCTCCCACAGGGGAACGCAATCCAATGTGGGAGCGGGCTTGCTCGCGAAGGCGGAGAAACTGACAGTACAAAACGACCGGATTCACTCCGGCAATTCATACAGGTAAATCTTGTCCGCCTCCATCTGATACCCGGCATCCGCCAGCTCGCTGGTGGTCGCCTTGACCTGCAACGCGCCCTCGATCCAGTACGGCTGATACAGCTCGTCGAGCTTCACGCCGACTTCGCTTTTGACGTGCACGATCTGGTTCGACGGCGGTGGTGGCACATGGATGCAGGCGCCGAAATACGGCACCAGCAGGAACTCCGTGGTGCGTCCTTCCTCGCTGACTTCCAGCGGCACGATGTAACCTGGCAAGCGAATGTTCTGGCCATCGAGGGCCTTGACCACCGGTGCGTTGGGCATGTCCTGTTTGGCGGCTGGCGCCGACTCTGCCGAGAGCGTGCTGCTCATCTGCGACAGATCGTGCAGCGGCGTCATGTTCGGCACTTCTTTCGGCGCGTCGGGCGGGATCATCTCCGACCAGGTCAGGTCTTTTGGCTGGGCTGCCCACAGGGGCAGGGCGACCAGCATCAACAGCGCAATTACAGCGCGGGGCATTTTCAACGTCCTCATAAACGGATCGACAGGCCATCGGCCAGGGATTGGCGATAGGCGCGCCAGGCCGGCACACTGCCCATCAGCAGCGCGGCGATCAGGATGCCACCGAGCAGCGTCCATTCATACTCGCTCGGCCAGGACAGCGGCAGGAACAGGCCGTAGTTGGCTTGCACATAACCCTGGGCCGCCGCGATGCACACATACAGCAATGCCACGCCAGCGATCACGCCCGACAACGCCAGGGCAAAGGCCTCGAGCACCAGCAGTGTCGCGATGTGCCAGGGGCGTGCGCCCACCGAGCGCAGGATCGCCATTTCCCGACGGCGTTCGTTGAGGCTGGTGAGAATGGCCGTCAGCATGCCAATCAACCCGGTCAGCACCACAAATAGCGAGACCACGAACAAGGCTTTTTCCGCGGTGCCCATCAGGCTCCACAGCTCTTGCAACGCCACGCCCGGCAGGATCGCCAGCATCGGTTCACCGCGGAATTCGTTGATTTCCCGCTGCAGGGCAAAGGTCGAAATCTTGTTGTTCAGGCCGAGCATGAACGCGGTGATCGCCTGCGGCGTGAGGTCCATGTTGCGCGCCTGATCGGCCGTGATGCGCCCCTCGCCCCGGGCCGGCACGCCGTTATGCCAGTCGATGTGAATCGCTTCCATGCCGCCAAGGCTGATGTGCAGCGTGCGGTCCACCGGGGTGCCGGTGCGCTTGAGAATGCCGACCACGGTGAACGGCTTGTCGTCATGCTTGACCAGGCTGATCGCCGCCACGCCGTGGGCCAGCACCAGTTTCTCGCCGAGTTTGTAGTGCAGCGCATCCGCCACTTCGGCACCGAGCACCACTTCGAACGGGTCGGTGGCGAAGGCGCGGCCATCGGCCAGTTCCAGGTGTTGCTGGCGACCGTACTGGTAATGCTCGAAGTAGGCTTCGGTGGTGCCCATCACCCGGTAGCCGCGATGGGAATCGCCGAGGGACATCGGGATCGCCCATTTCACTTTCGGGTTGTTGGCAAAGTGTTCGAAGCTGTCCCAGCGGATGTTGTTGGTGGCGTTACCGATGCGGAACACCGAGTACAGCAACAGGTTCACCGAGCCTGAGCGGGCGCCGACGATCAGGTCGGTGCCACTGATGGTACTGGCAAAACTGGCCTTGGCTTCGGTACGCACGCGCTCCACCGCCAGTAACAGGCACACCGACAGGGCGATGGCGAACGCGGTGAGGATCGCGGTGAAGCGGCGGTTAGCCAGGCTGGCCATGGCTAGACGAAACAGATACATCTCAGACCTCGGACGGGGTGGCGGCGCGATTGAGTTCGGCCAGCGACAGGTTGTGGTCGAACAGCGGCGCCAGGCTCTGGTCGTGGCTGACGAACAACAGGCTCGAGCCGGCTTCGCGGCACTCGGCGAACAGCAGGCGAATGAAGTTCTCGCGGGCATCGTAATCGAGGGCCGAGGTCGGCTCGTCGGCGATCACCAGTTCCGGCTGGCCGATCAAGGCTCGCGCTGCGGCGACTCGTTGTTGTTGGCCGATGGACAGCGAATCGGCGCGGCGTCCGAGGATGTTTTCATCCTTCAAGCCCAAATGAGCGAGCAAGGTGGCGGCCGCTTTGTCGACGCTGCCGTGGCGTTGTTTCGCCCGTTCGGCGCGCAGTTTCGAGAAGTGGCAGGGCAGTTCGACGTTCTCGCGCACCGACAGAAACGGCAGCAGGTTGAACTGCTGGAAGATGTAGCCGGTGTGATCGACGCGGAAGTGGTCGCGGGCGCCGGCCGAGAGTTGCGTCAGTTCCTGGCCGAGCAGGCGGATGCTGCCGCGATCAGGTTTTTGTACGCCGCCGAGCAGGCCGAGCAGGGTGGTCTTGCCACTGCCGCTGGGGCCTTTGAGGAACAGGGTTTCCCCGCGCTCCAGGCGAAACGCCGGGATGTCCAGCAGTGGCGGGTGACCGGGCCAACTGAAGCCCAGGTCGGACAGTTCGATGAGTGCTTGGGTCATTTAGCCGATTTCATGAATGTTGATGACCTGTGTAGGAGCCGGCTTGCTGGCGATAAACGATAACGCGGTTTCATTGACAGACCGCGGCGTGGCGATCGCCAGCAAGCCGGCTCCTACGGAACTGGGTGGATTCAGAATTTGAGGGCCGCAGACTTGGCCGTCACTTCAACCCCTTGCTGCCCGCTCGGGCTGATCAGTTGTACCTGAATTTTCTGGGTGGCCGGGAACGAGTTGAAAATGTTCGCCAGGTCCAGGGTCTTCAACGCCGCTGGAGTGGCACAGGTGAACTGGTAGTGGGCGTGGATTTCGCTGTGATCGTGATGATGTTCATCCTTGGCGTCTTCATCGTGGTCATCGTCGGCATCCGGGGCATCGCCGAACAGCGGGCTTTCCAGTTCCTGGTTTTCCACCACGCAACCGGCGGCTGTCGGCAGGTTGAACAGGGCCAGTGGTTGCTCAAGCCGGGCGCGGGCGGCGGCGACTTTGGCTTTGTCGGCATCGCTGCTGGCGACATGCTCGAAACCCACCAGGTTCATCGCCGGGCTTTCCAGCTCCAGCGCCAGGGTCTTGCCGTCGAGCGCCGCGTTCAGGCGGCCCACTCCATGCTCGTGGGCACCCAGGCTGCCATGCTCATGATCGTGTTCATCGGCGGCATGGGCGACAGCCAACGGCAACATGGCAAACGGCAGAACGAGAAGCAGACGACGCATGGCGAGTCTCCGAAAAGTAAAATGAATAAAATGTTATGTAATCTTATAACGTAGATGCGGAGAGTTTGACTGTCTGCTTGGCGTTGCACAAGTCCCGTGGGAGCATGCAGGGAAGAAATGTGCGGGAGCAGACCTATGTTGCGAATTCGCGGAAGCATCGGCGACTGGCCGGTGGATTTGACCCTGGAGATGGACGACGCGGACTGGGCGCGACTAGGGGCGCAACTGCAGGTGGAAAAAGCCCCGGTCAGCACGCCAGCGGCGAAACCGCTGAATCAGGATGATGCGCTGTGGCAGATCGCCAGGGATTTGCTGCGCCAGGCCGGGCAGCTCAGTGGCCCGGACCTGCTCGATCAACTGGAAGGCCTGACCGGCAGCGCGGCGGCGGGCAAACGCCTGTTGGTGCGCTTGCGCCATAGTCCGGATGTGAAAGTGGAAAGCGGTACCGATACGCCGCTCTATCGCTGGTTGTTGTAGGAGCGAGCTTGCTCGCGAAAAGCGTCAGGGCGCTTCGGCCATGCAGGCAGCCCTCGTCATCGTTGACGACCATCGCGAGCAAGCTCGCTCCTACAGGTTTGTGATCAGTAGAGAGCAGCAAACAACTTGCGGCGATACGTGCTCACCAGCGGGTGATCATTGCCCAGCAACTCGAACACCTGCAGCAAGGTCTTGTGTGGCAAGCCTTCGCTGTAGCTGCGGTTGCGCATGAACAACTTCAGCAAGGCATCCAGCGCGGCGTCGTACTGCTGACGGGCCAGTTGCTGGATCGCCAGTTGATAGACCGCCTCGTCGTCCAGCGGGTCTTTCGCCAGCCGGGCCTTCAGGTCGGCGGCATCCGGCAAGTCCTTGGCCAAACCGAGAAACTTGATCTGTGCCTTGGCGCCGGCCAGCGCGGCCTTGTGTTCGTCGCTCTTGACCGCATCCAGCACGGCTTGCGCTTCGCCCAGTTCACCGCGTTCAGTCAGACAACGGGCGTAGAGGATCAGCGCCTTGGCATTGGTGTTGTCTTCACCCAGTAGCACTTTGAGCAGGGCTTCTGCATCGGCAAAGCGGCTGTCGTCGAACAGCGCCTGGGCCTGTTCGAACGGATCGGCGGCGGCCGGCGGCGGCATCTGCACATGGGGTTCGAGCAGGGCGCGCACGGCGGATTCCGGCTGGGCACCGGCAAAGCCGTCGACAGGCTGGCCGTCCTTGAACAGCACCACGGTCGGCAGGCTGCGGATGCCGAAGCGGGCGACGATGTCTTGCTCGAGGTCGCAGTTGACCTTGGCCAGCAGCAACTCACCCTGATAGCTCTCGGCAATGCTCTGCAACATCGGCATCAGCACTTTGCAGGGCGCGCACCATTCGGCCCAGAAATCCACCAGCACTGGCTTGTGGAAGGAGTTCTCGATCACCGACTGGTCGAAATCGGCAGTCGTGGCGTCGAAGATGTACGGCGTTTCCTGACTCATGGGTGATCTCTTGGAAGCGTGAATGGGGCAACTATACGGCTTGGTGGGGTGCGGCCGGAAGCGGGGTAGGCGTGAGAGGTGCGTTGCCTGATCGGGCGTCTTCGCGGGAAAGCCCGCTCCCACAGTGGTTGGTGTGCATCACAAATCTTGTGGCCGACTTAAATCCGTGTGGGAGCGGGCTTGCTCGCGAAGCTCTTGGTTAACGCTGCGCGTGGTACAGGCTCACATGCCGAAACTCGTGGGGCTCGGCCAGGTCCGGCAGGGTCATGGCTTCGAGCATTTCGATGCGTTGGTACAGCGGATGACGGAAATCCCTGACACGGGAGTCCGCCACCAGCGCTTCCCGGCCGCGACTGAGGAACTGGTCGAGCAGTGGCAGGTTGGCCCGGTCGTACAGCACATCCGCGACCAGGATCAGATCGAAGCGATCAGCCTCGGCGAAAAAATCCGTCGAGTAATTGAGCTGTACGTCATTGAGCTCGGCATTGGCCCGACACGCGGCAATCGCCAGCGGGTCGAGGTCGCAGGCCAGCACTTCAAGCGCGCCGGCCTTGGCCGCGGCAATCCCCGCCACCCCGGAACCGGCACCGAAATCCAGTACCCGCTTGCCTTCGACCCAATGCGGGTTGGCGGCCAGATAACGGGCCACGGCCAGGCCGCTGGCCCAGCAGAAACTCCAGTACGGCGGCTCATGCAGGATGCGCCGGGTTTCTTCCGGGCTGAAGGCGCGGTCCATGTTGTCGCCGTCGATCAGCCACAGTTTCAAATCGCTTTCAGGCAACGGGCAGGCCACCAATTGTGCGTCGCCGAGCAATTCAGCCAAGGCCCGTTGCAGGTCGAGCGGTGCACTCATGGGGCTTTGACGAATTGCAGTTGGCCCAGGGCCTGGGTGGTCGGTTGGCTGATCAGCTGCGACGGCAGGTGCAGGATCAACTGGCCGGACTGACTGGCCCGGCCACGCAGTTCCACGCGGGCGCCGGTCGGGAAGGATTCCGGATTGAAACGCAGGTGAAACGGCAGCACCTGGTTGTTGCCGATCAGGCTGGAGCTGGCGAGCAATTGTTGCGGGCGGTCCTTATCGTCGATCACCAGCAGCGCCAGTTCGACTTCAGCGCCGGCCGGCACGCCTTGCAAGGTGCCGCTCAGCTCACGCTGATAGGCGGGCAGCGGGCCGAGGTCGGCGGCCTCCCGGGCTTTTTTCTGTGCTTGCTGCGGCGCCGGGCCTGGCGTTGGCGGCTGGGGCTTGGGTGCATCGCTGCCGCAAGCCACCAGCAGGCTGAAAACACTGAGCAAAATGAGCGGACGTAACGACATTGGTGGCTCCATAAAGCTGAATTCCATGGATCAAGTGATCATCCCGTCTGTATACCGCAAACCCTATGGCTTGTCTTGCCACCGGGATGCGCTACCATGGCCCTCCCTTTTTTTGTTGCCTGCCACCATGCACTGTCCCTTCTGCGGTGCCAACGACACCAAGGTCATCGACTCGCGTCTGGTCGCCGAGGGCGAACAGGTGCGCCGCCGGCGTGAATGCCTGGCCTGCGGCGAGCGTTTCACGACGTTCGAGACGGCTGAACTGGTGTTGCCGCGCCTGATTAAAACCGACGGCAGTCGCCAGCCGTTCGACGAAGAAAAACTCCGCGCCGGCATGCAGCGCGCGCTGGAAAAGCGCCCGGTGAGCGTCGAGCGCCTCGAATCGTCGCTGGTGCACATCAAACACAAACTGCGCGCCACCGGCGAGCGCGAGGTCAAATCCCTCGTGGTCGGCGAACTGGTGATGGCCGAGCTGCAGAAGCTCGATGAAGTCGCCTACATCCGCTTCGCCTCGGTATATCGCCGCTTCCAGGACCTCAACGAGTTCCGCGAAGAGATCGATCGCCTGGCCCGTGAACCGGTGAAAGAATGACCACCTGCGCAGAACAAGCGATCCTCGACGCCCACTTCATGGCCCGTGCCCTGGAGCTGGCGCGCAAGGGGCATTACACGACGCACCCCAATCCGCGAGTTGGTTGCGTGATCGTGCAGGGCGGGCAGATTGTCGGCGAAGGCTGGCATGAGCGCGCCGGTGAACCCCACGCCGAAGTCCACGCCTTGCGTGCTGCCGGTGAGTTGGCCCGTGGCGCCACTGCCTACGTCACCCTTGAACCTTGCAGCCATCACGGCCGTACACCGCCGTGCGCCGATGCGCTGGTGAATGCCGGCGTGGCCCGGGTGGTCGCGGCGATGCAGGACCCGAACCCGGAAGTCGCCGGTCGCGGTTTGCAACGCCTGTCCCAGGCTGGCATCGCCACTGAAAGCGGTGTGCTGGAAAGCGAGGCACGCAAGCTCAATCAAGGCTTTCTGAAACGCATGGAACACGGCTTGCCCTACGTGCGGGTCAAATTGGCCATGAGCCTGGACGGTCGCACGGCGATGGAAAGTGGCGAAAGCCAATGGATCACCGGCCCGGCGGCACGTTCGGCGGTGCAACGCCTGCGCGCCCAGGCCAGTGTGGTGCTGACTGGTGCCGATACGGTGCTGGCGGACAACGCGCGGTTGACCGTGCGCGCCGATGAGCTGGGGCTGGATGCCGGGCAAACGGCCCTGGCCATGAGCCGTCCGCCCCTGCGTGTGCTGGTCGATGGTCGTCTGCGGGTGCCGCTGGATGCGCCATTCTTCAAGGCTGGCCCGGCGCTGGTCGCCACTTGTGTCGCGGTGGAGGAACAGTACGCCAACGGCCCGGAATGCCTGATCGTGCCGGGCTACGATGGCCAGGTCGATCTGCGCCAGCTATTGGTCGAACTCGCCGCCCGTGGCGTCAACGAAGTGCTGGTCGAGGCCGGTCCGCGCCTGGCAGGTGCCTTTGCCCAACTCGGTCTAGTGGATGAGTTCCACATCTTCATCGCCGGCAAGTTCATGGGCTCCTCGGCGCGGCCACTACTGGACTGGCCGCTCGCGCAAATGAAGGATGCGCCCGAGCTTAAAATCATCGAAATTCGTGCTATCGGCGATGACTGGCGAGTCATCGCCATTCCTTTGCCAGCAGCAAGCGTATAATTTCCGGCCATCGCGCAAGCTTTGGCTTTGTTCTCGAGGAGAACCTCATGTTTACCGGCATCATCGAATCCATCGGCAGTATTCGTGCATTGACCCCAAAGGGCGGTGATGTGCGGGTTCACGTCGAAACCGGCAAGCTCGATCTGAGCGACGTCAAACTGGGCGACAGCATCGCGGTCAACGGCGTGTGCCTGACTGCCGTCGAGTTGCCAGGCAACGGCTTTGCGGCGGACGTCAGTCGCGAAACCCTCGACTGCACCGCCATGAACGACCTGAAAAGCGGCAGCCCGGTCAATCTGGAAAAAGCCCTGACCCCGACCACTCGCCTTGGCGGACACCTGGTCAGCGGTCACGTCGATGGCGTGGGCGAAGTGGTTGCCCGTACTGAGAACGCGCGCGCCGTGGAATTCCGCATCCGCGCGCCGAAGGACCTGGCCAAGTACATCGCCCATAAAGGCTCGATCACCGTCGACGGCACCAGCCTGACCGTGAACGCAGTCGATGGCGCCGAGTTCCTGCTGACCATCATTCCGCACACCCTGAGCGAAACCATCATGGCGTCGTATCAACCGGGTCGCCGGGTGAACCTGGAAGTGGACTTGCTGGCCCGTTACCTGGAGCGCCTGCTGTTGGGCGACAAGGCCGCAGAGCCGACTGCCGGCAGCACCATCACCGAAAGCTTTCTGGCCCAAAACGGCTACCTCAAATCCTGAAGCTCAAATTTCGCAAAAAGGGGGTGCCTTGTGGCGCTCAATAGCATCGAAGAACTGGTTGAAGACATCCGCCAAGGCAAGATGGTCATCCTCATGGATGACGAAGACCGCGAGAACGAAGGCGACCTGATCATGGCCGCCGAGTGCTGCAAGCCCGAGCACATCAACTTCATGGCCAAGCACGCCCGTGGCCTGATCTGCATGCCGATGAGCCGCGAGCGTTGCGAACTGCTCAGGCTGCCGTTGATGGCGCCACGCAACGGTTCCGGTTTCGGCACCAAGTTCACCGTGTCGATCGAAGCGGCCACCGGTGTGACCACCGGCATCTCCGCCGCCGACCGCGCGCGTACCGTGCAGGCCGCCGCCGCCCGTGATGCCAAGGCTGAAGACATCGTCAGCCCGGGCCACATCTTCCCGCTGATGGCCCAGGCCGGTGGCACCCTGGCCCGCGCCGGCCACACCGAAGCGGCGTGCGACCTGGCGCGCATGGCCGGCTTCGAACCGAGCGGCGTGATCTGCGAAGTGATGAACGACGACGGCACCATGTCCCGTCGCGCCGAGCTGGAAGCTTTTGCAGCCGAACACGACATCAAGATCGGCACCATCGCCGACCTGATTCACTACCGCATGATTCACGAACGTACCGTTCAGCGGATTGCCGAGCAGCCACTGGACAGCGAACTGGGCCAATTCAACCTGGTGACCTATCGTGATTCGGTGGAAGGCGACGTGCACATGGCGCTGACCCTGGGCAATGTGTGTGCCGAAGAACCGACCCTGGTTCGCGTGCACAACATGGACCCGCTGCGCGACCTGCTGATGGTCAAGCAACCGGGCCGCTGGAGCCTGCGCGCCGCCATGGCTGCGGTTGCCGAGGCTGGCAGCGGCGTGGTGCTGTTGCTCGGTCACCCGCTCGATGGCGACGTGCTGCTGGCGCATATCCGCGAAACTGCCGACCACGCCGCGGTGAAAAAACCGACCACCTACAGCATTGTCGGTGCAGGTTCGCAGATTCTGCGCGACCTGGGCGTACGCAAAATGCGCCTGATGTCGGCACCAATGAAATTTAATGCGATATCCGGTTTCGATCTGGAAGTTGTAGAATACGTGCCCTCCGAATAAGACACCGGGTTTTGGCATCGTTGTTCACTTAAGGCTTGTTTGATTTACTGTGGCGAGGGAGCTTGCTCCCGCTTGGGTGCGCAGCGCCCACAAGAGGGGCCGCTAGGCAGCCCAGCGGGAGCAAGCTCCCTCGCCACAACGAGTTGCAAGTGAACACCGATGCGGGTTCCGGCGCTGTATTCGCGGCTAACAAATCACTGAGGGACGCGTAGAAAACACGTCCCGGCTCTTTAAGAGATCTAACGAATGACCCTGAAGACCATCGAAGGTACCTTCATCGCCCCTAAAGGCCGCTACGCTCTGGTAGTGGGCCGTTTCAACAGCTTCGTCGTTGAAAGCCTGGTCAGCGGTGCAGTTGATGCCCTGGTTCGCCACGGCGTAAGCGAAAGCGACATCACCATCATCCGTGCGCCTGGCGCCTTCGAAATCCCGCTGGTTGCGCAGAAAGTCGCTCAGAAGGGCGAGTTCGCGGCAATCATCGCCCTGGGCGCGGTCATTCGTGGCGGTACTCCGCACTTCGAATACGTGGCTGGCGAATGCACCAAGGGCTTGGCCCAGGTATCCATGGAGTTCGGCGTACCGGTCGCTTTCGGCGTGCTGACCGTTGATTCCATCGAGCAAGCCATCGAACGTTCCGGCACCAAGGCCGGTAACAAAGGTGCCGAAGCTGCCCTGTCCGCTCTGGAAATGGTCAGCCTGCTGGCGCAGTTGGAGGCCAAGTGATTAGCGACGAAAGCGATCGTTTCAACCCGCGCGATCCAAAGCCTGCGGATGCCGGTAAGCCATCGAAAAGCGTCAAGCGTCGCGAAGCCCGTCAGCTCGCGACCCAGGCGCTGTACCAATGGCACATGGCCAAGCAGTCGCTGAACGAGATCGAAGCTCAGTTCCGGGTCGATAACGATTTCACCGATGTTGATGGCGCCTACTTCCGCGAAATTCTTCACGGGGTTCCGCAGTTCAAGACCGAAATCGACACCGCACTCACGCCTTGCCTCGATCTGACCATCGAAGAGCTCGACCCGGTTGAACTGGCGGTTCTGCGCCTGTCCACCTGGGAACTGCTCAAGCGCGTCGACGTGCCGTACCGCGTTGTGATCAACGAAGGTATCGAACTGGCCAAGGTCTTCGGTTCCACCGACGGCCACAAGTTCGTCAACGGTGTGCTCGACAAACTGGCGCCACGTCTGCGTGAAGCTGAAGTGAAGGCGTTCAAGCGCTAACCAGCGCTTGAAACTGCGATGGGCGAGTTTGAGCTGATCCGCAATTTCTTCGCCGCCGCGCCTTGTGCGCAGGGCGGCGAAGGCGTTGCTCTCGGGATTGGCGATGACTGCGCCTTGCTGGCTGTTCCTCCCGGGGAGCAGATGGCGATTTCTACCGATACGCTGGTGGCCGGTGTGCATTTCGCCGATCCCTGCGATCCGTTTCTGCTCGGTCAGCGCTCGCTGGCCGTGGCCGTCAGCGACCTGGCTGCCATGGGCGCCACCCCGGTTGCCTTCACCCTTGCCCTGACCTTGCCGACGGTGACCGCCGATTGGTTGCAAGCCTATGCCCGTGGTTTGAACCTGATGGCGCAAAGCTGCGGTGTGGCATTGGTTGGCGGCGACACCACCCATGGACCGCTGAGCCTGACCATGACCGTGTTCGGTCGTGTGCCGGCTGGCTTGGCGTTGACCCGCAGCGGTGCGCGACCGGGCGATCTGCTGTGTGTCGGTGGCGACCTGGGAAATGCCGCCGGTGCCTTGCCCCTGGTGCTTGGCGCGCGCACGGCCCAAGCGAGCATTGCCGAGCCATTGCTGGCGCATTACTGGTCACCGCAACCACAACTCGGCTTGGGTCAGGCGCTGCGGGGCAAGGCCACTTCGGCGATGGATATCTCCGACGGTCTGCTCGCTGATTGCGGGCATATCGCGCTGGCCTCGAAGGTCGCTATCGAAGTCGAACGTGAACGTTTGCCGCTGTCGCAGAGCCTGGTCGACTTTCTCGGTCACGCGGATGCACAGGTGGCGGCCCTGAGCGGCGGCGACGATTACGTCCTGGCCTTCACACTCCCGTCCGTCGAGTTGCCGCTCTTGCTGGCCGACGGCTGGCCGATCCATGTGATTGGCCGTGTGGTGACGGGGCAGGGCGTGACGCTGCTGGACGCCGATGGCAAAGACATCACCCCGCAAACCCGGGGTTATCAACATTTTCGGGAGTCACCGTGACAGATCATCCCAAACAGGTCCCGGCGGAATTCGTACCGCCGTCGGTCTGGCGTAATCCATGGCATTTCCTGGCGTTCGGCTTCGGCTCGGGCACCTTGCCAAAGGCGCCTGGCACTTGGGGGTCGTTAGTTGCGCTACCCTTTATTCCGTTGTGGCAGATGCTGCCGGACTGGGGTTACTGGCTGATGCTGGGCATCACCATGTTGTTCGGTTTCTGGCTGTGCGGCAAAGTGGCTGACGATTTGCGGGTACACGACCATGAAGGCATCGTCTGGGACGAAATGGTCGGGATGTGGATCACCCTGTGGCTGGTGCCGGAAGGTTGGCAGTGGTTGCTGGCGGGCTTCTTGATGTTCCGCTTCTTCGATATCCTCAAGCCGTGGCCGATTCGCTGGATCGACCGGCACGTGCATGGCGGCGTTGGCATCATGCTCGATGATGTCCTGGCCGGGGTGTTCGCCTGGTTGGCGATGCAGGGACTTGTGTGGTTTTTCGCCTGAGCGGAGATATTCAGGCGTTAATCAGGAGAACTGTTAATCGGGAGAAGCAAGGATGGCTCTACGCGGATTGATGGTGCTGGCGTTCACGATATTTTGCTCTTTTGCCCAGGCGGGCGGAGGGGTCGCTACGCCGCCATCGGTGATTCATCTGGCGAGCGAAGACTGGGAAGACTACACCGCTGCAGATGGACATGGCCTGGGTTGGGACGTGTTGCGCCAAGTGTTCGAGCCGGCGGGCGTCAAGGTCGACATCCGCACCGAGCCCTACGTGCGTTCGCTGGGCCTGGCCGAACGTGGCGAGGTCGACGCCTGTGTCGGTTCCTATCGTGACGAGTCCGAGGGTGTGCTCTATCCCCATTGGAACTTCGACACCGATCACATCTATGCCTTGGGCCTGGCCAGCAGTCCGGTACCCACTCCGGAAACCGTGGGCAGTTATCGACTGGCGTGGGTTCGCGGCTACGATTACCAGCATTACCTGCCTAACGTGCAGCATTTTGCTGAAGTGCAGCGGCGCACCGGCATTGTGTCGATGCTGATCCACAACCGTGCCGACTATTACATCGATGCGCAGACCGAAGTCGATTACGTGCGCAATCGCGCCAAGGAACCTTCCCTGTTGCGCAGTACCCATATCGCCGAATTGCCGCTGTTTCTGTGTTTCGCCAAGACCCCGAAGGCACGCAGCCTGATGGCCCTGTTCGATCAGCGCATGGAGCAACTGGTGAAAAGCGGCGAGCTGAAACCGATCTTCGAGCGCTGGAAACAGCCGTATCCGTTTGATTCGGACTGAGCCGGTTCTTGCGGCTGATGATGTACCCATTGTGGGAGCGGGCTTGCTCGCGAAAGCGGTGTGTCATGCAACATTGATGTCGACTGACACGACGCCTTCGCGAGCAAGCCCGCTGCCACATTGAATGATGGAGGCTGTTATCAAACTATTTGATAGTTATCGCCGATAATTCAGCCTAAGCGTCCTCCGGAACCTGCTGTTACAATGCCGGCTCTGCGAATCTTCAGACTTTTAGATCAGGAGCACACCGGTGCCTGTCGTTTTTGTCGCCGCTTCCAAGCTGCCAACGCCTTTTGCGCAATTCACCATGCACGGCTTCCTCGATGAAGCCACCGGCCGCGAGCACGTTGTGCTGAGCCTGGGTGAGATCGCCGACGGTGCCCCGGTGCTCGGCCGGTTGCACTCCGAATGCTTGACGGGCGATGCCCTGTTCAGCCAGCGTTGCGACTGCGGCTCGCAACTGGAGGCCGCCTTGCAGGCCATCGCACGCGAAGGTCGTGGGGTTTTGCTCTACCTGCGTCAGGAAGGTCGTGGCATTGGCCTGCTGAACAAGATCCGCGCCTATGAGTTGCAGGACGGTGGTGCCGATACCGTTGAAGCCAACGAGCGCCTGGGCTTTGCCGCCGACCAGCGTGACTACGCCATGTGCCTGCCGATGCTGGAGCACCTGGGCGTGAAGTCCCTGCGCCTGATGACCAACAACCCGCGCAAGGTCAAAGCCTTGACCGACATGGGTATCGTGGTCGCCGAGCGCGTGCCGCTGCACACCGGCCACAACCCGCATAACCGACTCTACCTGGCGACCAAGGCCAGCAAGCTCGACCACATGATGGGCAACGAGCATCAGGGCGAGGCAGACCGGGCGTGACCCGCGGTCAGGTGCGGCGGCGACTGTCCGTCAACTGGTGGCAATACCTGGCACTGGCCTTGTTGCCGCTGTTTGTGATCAACGCGGTGTTCGGCCAGAGCGACGCCATCCTGCCGGTGCTGGCGATGCCGTTGTTCATCGCCGGAGTTGCCTCGATGTTTGTCAGCCTGAAGTTTTTCGGTGCTTACAAACACGCGCTGATCGCCACCCAGAAAGCCCTCGATACCCCTGAAGAACCTGCCGCCTGGATCAGTCTGGCGGCCAAGCGGCGCACGGCATTCCTCGCCGCCGGGCTGCCGGCCTGGATCGCTGCCCTGGCGGTGTTCGTCGGTCTCGAGGCTGTGCCGCTGATGCTGCTGGCGCTGTCGACCGCCGTGCTGTTCTACCTCTATCGTATTCCGCGTCAACTCGGTTGATGCGCGCGGTCTGGCTGGCGATTTTGTTGCTGGCCGCCAGTCGCTCGGCCATCGCGGTCGAGCGGGTTGTCAGCCTTGCACCGTCGCTCTCTGAAATCGTCATCGAGCTGGGCTCCGCCGACCTGCTGGTCGGCGTGCTGGACGCTGGTGAACGACCTGATGAACTGAAGAACCTGCCCTCCGTTGGCCGCTATGGCCAGTTGGACATGGAGCGCTTGCTCAGCCTGAAACCCGATCTGTTGCTGCTATGGCCCGGTAGCGTCGGCCCGGCCCAGCGTGACCAGCTCAAGCGCCTGAACATTCCCACCTACGTCGCCGAGCCCCACAGCCTGGACCAGCTCACGACGCAGATCGAGGCTATTGCCGCTCAGCTCGGCCGGCCTGAGCGCGGTATTTCATTGGCCACCGATTTACGCCAGCGGCTGGGTGAATTGCGCCAACGCTATCGACGGGATCGGCCGTTACGGGTGTTCTATCAGGTCTGGGATCGGCCGCTGTACACGGTTGGTGGTGAGCAGATCATCAGCGATGCGCTGGCGGTCTGCGGTGCCCAAAACGTATTTGCCGACCTGAAACTGCCGGCACCGCAAGTCAGTGTGGAAGCCGTGCTGCAGCGTAATCCCGAAGTGATTCTGGCCAGTGATCAGGCGCAGCTCGATGCGTGGAAAGCCTGGCCGCAGGTGGCGGCGGTGGCACAAGGGCAATTGCGTTTGGTGACGGACAAGGGCCTGGAGCGGCCGAGTGGGCAGATGGTCGAGGCGACTGCAAAGCTGTGCCAGCTTCTTCAGCCGAACCGCTGACCTGTGGCGAGGGGGCTTGCCCCCGTTGGGCTGCGAAGCAGCCCCAAGTCTTAGAATGATGTTTCATCAGGCATGCGACATCAGCCTGATTGCGGTCGCTGCGCAACCGAACGGGGGCAAGCCCCTCGCCACAAATGATCGAGTCTGGCTTTAGATCCCCGGTGTCCAGGTCACCCCGAACATCCACGCCCGACCTTCCTCGCGATACCCATACTGGCTACCCAGGTAGCTGTACAGCGCCCGACTGTAACCCTTGTCCAGCAGGTTATCGACCTTCAGCTCCAGCTTGATTTCACGATTGAGCTCCCAACTGCTACGCAACCCCAACAAGGCATAACCACCGAGCGGCTGTTGATTGTTCAGGTCGTCATAGCTGCTGCTGACCGCTTGCCAGCTGGCGCCGAGACCCAGGCGATCGAACTGCCGGTCGAGATCCCAGCTCAAGGTGCGCCGTGCGCGACGGGCCAGGGTGTGGCCTGTGTCACGATCCCGCGGGTCGATGATCGCCACGCCGAGGTTGCTCTGCCAATCGAACAGTTCCTGCTTCAGCGCGGCTTCGAAGCCGTTGATCCGCGCCGAGGCGACGTTCTCCGGGCGC
This sequence comes from Pseudomonas sp. P5_109, assembly GCF_034009455.1. Lineage (NCBI taxonomy): Bacteria > Pseudomonadati > Pseudomonadota > Gammaproteobacteria > Pseudomonadales > Pseudomonadaceae > Pseudomonas > Pseudomonas sp. P5_109. The sequence continues at coordinate 6,224,323 of NZ_CP125380.1, read as the reverse complement.
GAGTTGCTGCCGAAGATGATCGCGTCTTCAAGGTCGGTGCGATACAGCGACGTCTCCAGGCGACTGCTCTCGGTCAATTGGCTGCGCCATTGCAGCTCATAGCTTTTTGAGGTTTCAGGCTTGAGGTCCGGGTTGCTGAAGTCCGGGTAGTAAAGATCGTTGAACGTCGGCGCGCGGAAGCCTTCGCTGTAGGTCAGCAGCACTTCGTTGTCCGGGTTCAGCGGCAGGGTGAAGGTGCCGCTCCAGGTGTTCTGGCTGCCGAACTGCTGGTTATCGTCGTGACGCAGGCCCAACTCCGTGGAGAAACTGTCCGCCTCAAAGCGATGCTGGATGAATGCTGCGCGGTTCCAGCGGCTGTCCTCGTCGAACGGCGTGCTGCTATTGATCCGGTCTTCGTACCAGTCGCCGCCCAACATCAGGCTGTTGCGCTCGTCGAGCGTCAGATCGTTCTGCCAGGTCACCGAGTCGCGATAGGTGTTGAACACCGTGCGTTCATCGCTGAGCTTGTCGAGGGTCTTCTCACGGTTTTCGCTGTGGCCGAAATCAACGCGGGTTTTCCAGAGATCGTTGACCCGTGCATCGACATAGCTACTGACGCTGCTCACATCGAATTCGCTGTAGGGCTGTTGCTGGACCGACTCGAACGTATTCATGTCGAAGCGACCGAAGGGGTTGTCGAATTCGCTCTTGCCTCGGTTATCCAGCACGTTGGCGCCGACTTCGATGTCATCGGTCAGGGCGTGGCTCAGGCTCAGGCTAAACGACTTGTTGCGGTATTCGTCATGGTCGCCGTCGCTGGGATACGACTCGTGAGTGCGATTGACCCCGGCGGTTTCGTCGAGGCTGGCACCAAGGTTGAAGCGGGTTTTTTCATCACCACCGGACAAACCGAGGCTGCGCTCCCAGGTCTGGTTGCTGCCAAAACCCATGTGCAGTCGCGGTTGCAGGCCCTGTTCGCCGCCACGGCGGGTGAAGATCTGGATCACTCCGCCGATCGCATCGCTGCCGTAAATCACCGAGCGGGAGCCGCGCAACACTTCCACGCGCTCGACCTGGTCGATGTTGATGTGTTGCAGGTTGCTGTCACCTGAGGTCGAACTGCCGATGCGCTGGCCGTCCACCAACACCAGGCTCTGGGCCGACTGGGTGCCGCGGATGTAGACACCCGGAAGACTGCCGCGCCCACCGGTCTGTGAGACTTGCACGCCCGGCACCCGCCGCAGCAAATCCGTGACGCTATCGGGTTGCAGGCGATCGATGTCGTCGCGGGTGAAGACGGTGTTGGCGGCGCTGCTGTCGTTGCGCGCCTCGACTTGGCGGTTGGCGCTGATCAGCACGTCGGGCAGCTTCAGTGCCTGGTCGCGTTCGAAGGTGTCGGCTAAAGCGTTGGTGGTGGGCAGCAGAAACAGAGGCAAGGCGAGGTGGGAGAACTTCATTGGTAGTCCGATGGTGCTTTGAGGCAAATACAATTTTGAGAGGTCCACAAAACACTGTGGGAGCGGGCTTGCTCGCGAAGGCGTCGGTACAGCCAACATTGATGTTGGATGTGCCGGCCTCTTCGCGGGCAAGCCCGCTCCCACAGGGAGAGTGTGTTTAGCGGTCGAGCAGTTGCAGGCGCTCGCGAATGGACGCTTCGATTCCCGCTTCGTCCAAACCACACTCAGCCAGCATTTGCGCAGGCTTGGCGTGTTCGACGTAAATGTCCGGCAAGCCCAGGTGCAGCATCGACTTGAGGATGTTTTCGCGGGCGAGGAATTCGCTGACCGCGCCACCGGCGCCGCCCATGATTGCGTTCTCTTCGACGGTCACCAGCAGTTCGTGACTGCCGGCGATTTCGCGAACCAGCGCTTCATCCAGAGGTTTGACGAAGCGCATGTCGACCACGGTCGCGTCCAGCGTCTCGGCGACTTTCAGGGCTTCGGCCAGTTGCACGCCGAACACCAGCAGGGCAACTTTGCTGCCCTGGCGGCGGACTACACCTTTACCGATCTCGATCGGTTCGAGGTCTTTCTCGATAGTCGCGTTCGGGCCATTCCCACGTGGATAACGCACCGCCGCCGGGCCTTCGTACTGGTGACCGGTGGTGAGCATCTTGCGCAGTTCGTTTTCGTCGCTCGGGGTCATCACCAGCATGCCGGGGATGCAGCGCAGGTACGAAAGGTCGAAACTGCCGGCGTGGGTCGGACCGTCTTCGCCCACCAGGCCGGCGCGGTCGATGGCGAACAGCACGTCGAGGTTCTGCACCGCCACATCGTGAACAAGCTGGTCGTAACCGCGCTGCAGGAAGGTCGAATAGATGGCCACCACGGGTTTGGCGCCTTCGCAGGCCATGCCGGCCGCGAGGGTGACGGCGTGCTGCTCGGCAATGGCCACGTCGAAGTAGCGCAGCGGGAAGCGCTCACTGAAAGCGACCAGGTCCGAGCCTTCCTTCATCGCCGGGGTAATCCCGACCAGGCGCGGATCGGCAGCCGCCATGTCGCACAGCCATTCACCGAACACACCGGAGTATTTCGGGCCGCTGGCTTTTTTCGGCGCGGCAGCCGGCGCGTCCAGCGGTTCGAGTTTGGTGATGGCGTGGTAGCCGATCGGGTCGACTTCCGCCGGGGCGAAGCCTTTGCCCTTCTTGGTGACAATGTGCAGGAACTGCGGACCTTTCAGATCGCGCATGTTACGCAGGGTGGCGATCAGGGTTGGCAGGTCGTGGCCATCGATCGGGCCGATGTAGTTCCAGCCCAGCTCCTCGAACAGCGTGCCGGGAACCAGCATGCCTTTTGCGTATTCTTCAGTGCGACGGGCGATTTCCCAGGCACCGGGCAGGCGCGACAGCACTTTTTTGCTGCCTTCGCGCATGCTCGCGTAAGTACGGCTGGAAAGGATCTTCGCCAGATAGTTCGACAAGCCACCGACATTGCGCGAGATCGACATGTCGTTGTCGTTGAGGATCACCAGCATGTTGGCGTCCACTTCCGGCGCATGGTTCAGCGCCTCGAACGCCATGCCCGCGGTCAGGGCGCCGTCGCCGATCACCGCGATGGCCTTGCGCTCGCTGTTTTGCAGGCGGGCGGCGATCGCCATGCCCAGCGCGGCACTGATCGAGGTGCTGGAGTGGCCGACGCCAAAGGTGTCGTACTCGCTCTCGGAGCGACGCGGGAAGGCGGCAACGCCGTCCTTCTGGCGCAGGGTGCCCATGCGCTCGCGACGACCGGTGAGGATCTTGTGCGGATAAGCCTGATGACCTACGTCCCACACCAACCGGTCGTCCGGGGTGTCGAAGACGTAATGCAGCGCGATGGTCAGCTCGATCACGCCCAGGCCGGCACCGAAATGCCCACCGGTCTGGCCGACCGTGTAGAGCAATTCCAGGCGCAACTCATCGGCCAGGGTTTCCAGCTCGGCTTCGCCTAACCGGCGCAGGCCGTCCGGCGTGTTCGCGCGGTCGAGCAGGGGCGTGGTCGGGCGCTTGCGGGGAATCTCATGAAACGTCGTGGGCATCAGGCGAATCGTTATAGGTATAAAAGATGCGGCAGTTTACCTGATGCATCGCCCCCTGCCCACGCGTTGGTCCTTTTTGGCGGATTCGCCGTCAGCTGCGGCGATCGACGATATACCGGGCCAGATCACGCAACGGCTCGGCGGCCGCGTCAAACGGTCGCAGTGCGTGCAGGGCCTGGTCGCGCAGCTCCAGGGCATAAGCCTTGGCCGCGTCGAGGCCGAGCAGGGCCGGGTAGGTCGGTTTGTCCCGGGCAATGTCGGCACCCTGGCGTTTGCCGAGGGTTTCGGTATCGCTTTCGACGTCTAGGATGTCGTCCTGCACCTGGAATGCCAGGCCGATGGCCTGTGCATAAGCCTGCAGGGACTTGAGTTCGTCTTTCTCGGCACGGCCGCTGGCCAGGGCACCAAGCTTGACGCTGACCTCGATCAACGCGCCGGTTTTGTGCCGGTGCATGTACTCCAGGGCTTTCTGGTCGAGTTTCAGACCGACCGAGCCGAGGTCGATGGCCTGGCCGCCGACCATGCCCGCCGGACCTGCGGCCAGTGCCAGGGCGGTGACCATTTGCAGGCGGATGTCGGCATCCGTGTTGCTCAGATTTGGATCGAGCAGCGCGCTGAAAGCCAGGCTCTGCAAACCGTCGCCGGCGAGGATCGCGCAGGCTTCATCGAATTTCTTGTGGGTGGTGGGCTGGCCGCGACGCAGATCGTCATCGTCCATCGCCGGCAAATCGTCGTGCACCAGTGAATAGGCGTGGATCAGTTCCACTGCACAGGCCGCGCCGTTGGCTTGCTCAGGCTTGCCGCCCAACGCTTCGCACGCGGCATAGGCCAGCAGTGGGCGCACGCGCTTGCCGCCATTCATTACGCTGTAGCGCATGGCCTCGTACAACCGCGCAAGCTCCGGGCCCGGTGCCGTGAACAGGGTTTCCAGAGCCGCATTGACGCGAGCCTGGCTGGTGGCCGAGTACGCTGCAATCATTCTGGCTGGTCCGCGTCGAAGGGTTCCTCGGCCAACTCGCCATCACGCTCGAGCAGCACTTGAACCTTTTGCTCGGCCTGGGCCAGCGCCGCCTGGCAATCGCGGGTCAGACCGATGCCTTGCTCGAAAGCGGCCAGCGAGTCCTCCAGCGACAATTCGCCATTCTCCAGACGCTCCACCAGCGTTTGCAGGTCGGCGAGGGACTGTTCGAAATCCAGTGCAGCTTTTTTGCGGGCCATGGCGGCGATTTCCGGTTGACGTTAAACCGGCGCGACACTAGCAGATAGGGGGGTTATGGGCAAATGAGGGGGGTGTTTGGGTGCAATGGTTTCAGGCCTCAGGTTCACGCCTCATCGGGGTATTTGATCTGGTACCGGGTACTGCGCCCGCCACCGGGCAGGCGTTTCAGGCAGTCTTTGTCCAGCAGTTCGGTCAGATGACGGGTCGCGGTTGCTTTGGATACTTTGGCGACGGCCTGGTATTGAGCCGCGCTGATGCCGTGCTCGAAGCCTCTTTCGCCGCCGTCGAGCAAGCGATTCAATACTTTTGTTTGCTCGGCCGACAGCTCGGATCTCTGATGTGCCTGCCAGAATCGCGCCTTGCCCAGCACACTGTCGATCCGCGTCATGGCTTGTTGCAGGCTGCGCAGAAGCGTTTGCAGGAACCACTCCAACCACTCAGTGACATCTGTCGTAGCCTTTTGACTGGTTTCCAGCACGCGGTAGTAACCGGAGCGGTCCTCAAGAATACTTGCCGACATTGCATAAAAACGAATCGCCTGAGCCTCACCCTGCGCCAAAGCCAGATCGGTGATGGTGCGCGTGAGGCGACCATTGCCGTCGTCAAACGGGTGGAGTGTGACAAACCAGAAGTGTGCGAGGCCAGCACGCAGCAATGGGTCGAGTCCGGCCTGGTTTCGGCCGCTCTCAAACCAGTCGAGGAAGATTTCGAGTTGACGCTCAAGGCCCAGTCGAGGCGGCGCTTCGAAGTGCACGGTCGGCTTGTCGAGACGACCGGAGACGACCTGCATCGGTTCATCGCCTCGCAATGCACCGACACGTATCGCCCGGGCGGCGAGGTCGCCGTCCTGCTCCGGAAACAACCATTCATGCCAGTGCAGCAAGCGATCCAGCGTCAGTGGCTCGGCAAAATGCTGCGTAGCATCGAGCATCAATTGCGCAAGACCTTCACTGCGTTGGCTGACTCTATCGCCATCAACCAGATCCAGGCCCAAGCGCCGAGCCAGCGACGAACGAACGGAACCGACGTTCAGTTGCTCACCTTCAATGGCCGATGAGGTGACGATGTTTTGCAACAACGCATCCAGCTCACTTTGCGCGCTCAGCGAGCTGCCCACGGAACTGGCCATGCCCATTAGCCGACCTTGCGCTTGAACGCACTCGCGTAACAAGGGCGCCAGGCGTTCGGCATTCCAGGTGAAACCCGGCCAATCAGGCTGCTGCCATATCCATTGAGGTGTCATGAACTTGATGCTCCAGGTGGGGGTGAGCCGATTAGACGGGCTATTCGGCTCACATAATGAGCCGAATATGATACTTATTCGGCTCACCGTCCACCCATTACCGTGACTTCCACCGCAATTTCGGAGCCATCCGATTGTTAAAAAACATCCGAATGGCTAACCTTCGAGCCCTATACGACCCCGCAGTCACGGGTCTTTCAGACGAAACACAGTATCCACATCTGTAACGCGCCCAGGATCAGGCGCAAGGTTTCGTCATGCATGGCAGGAGGCGTCGCATGCGTTCATTTCTTTTGCTGCTGATCGGGTTGGCTATTTCGCCCGTGATTCTGGCCGCGCCGAATGCCGAGTTGTCGGAGCCGGTGGGCGGCTGGCGTTACAACGGCCTGCTGGACCGTAGCGAAAACCCGCAAGTTGCCTATCCCACGCCGCCGATTGATCGGGGTGTGCAGCGCAATCGCACGATGATCGAAGGCCAACTGAAGGCCCTGGGCACCCAGCGTGGGCCGCACACCTTGGCGGTCAACGGCAATCCGCTGAATCTCTATACCGACGAGCAAGGGCGTTTTGCCCGGCCCTATGCGTTTGGCGCCGGCTCCAACAGCGTCGAAGTGCGCAGCGCCGAAGGCCAGTCGCTCGAGCGTGTGCAATTCTACGAAGCCAACAACCTGCGGACCCCGGCCAGGATTCGCGTGGTGCTGGGCTGGGACGATCCGAAAGCCGAACTCGACCTGCATGTTGTCACGCCTGACGGCCAGCATGCCTTCTGGGCGCACTCGGCCTTGACCAACGGCGGCGGCCTCGACCCTGATGGCGTCGATGGTCCGGGCCCGGAAATGTTCACCATGACCGCACCGCTGCGTGGCACCTATCTGGTTTACGTGAACTATTGGGGCAACTTCGGCAGCGGCGGCTATAACTTCGATGAGACCAGCAACCAGAACGAGGTGATTACCTCGCAGATCAACCTGGTGCTCAACGAAAACACCGTCGATGAAAAACGCGAGACCTTCATCGTGCCCCTGCGCGCAATCGGCGACCTGCTGCTGGTCAAGACTTTCAACTATTAAGCATCCCGCTCCACGGATGAACATCGGGTTTTGTGAACATGAGTGATAGCACTGTTACCCCCGCCGCTGACGCACCCGCGGCCAAACCTTCCCTGCATTGGCCGACGCTGCTGATCGGGATGTGCCTGGTCGTTGGCGTGGCCGGTGGGTTGGGCTGGTTCATGCACAAGCCCAAGACCCCGGCGCCGGTGTTGGCCAGTGACAAACTGGGCATGAGTCGCCCGGATGGCTTGCTGGAAACCCATTCCCTGAGCCAGCTGCCCAAGGACCTGCTGGCGGTGCCGTTCCTCAAGGAAACCCTGACCGAAGATTTCGTCTTCTATTACGAAACCCACGCCGATCGCCTGGGCTTGATCGGCAGTTTGCGACGGATCATCTACGAGCATGACTTGAAACTGCAGGACACCTTGATCGAGCAGCTGTTCGATCAGCCCGCCGACGTAGCGTTGTGGCGCGGGGCGGACGGGCGTCTCAAGGATTTCCTGTTGGTGATGGATCGCGGTGGGCTGGCCAAGGTGCTGGAGCCGCTGGCCAAAGTGGCGCTGGACGACTCGCAGCTAAGCAAAATCGCGGAAGTGAAGGTCGGCAGCGACGACGTGGCGCTCTATCAACTCAACTACAACGCGAGCAAGGCGCTGCTGTTCGCGTCCCATGGCGACAAGCTGGTGGTGCTGTCCAATCCGGTGAAACTCTACGATCCGCAGAGTGGTGCAACGGAGGAGCCAGGCAGCGTGTCGACCATGGCCATTGCCGCGCTGCTCAATGGCGAAAAACTGTTCCCCGAAGCCTTCGGCCTGCCGCCGCGTGCGCCGGAGGTGAAACAACGCCTGTCGGTGAATGCCAGTGTGCTGGCCATGGGTTACCAGCGCTTCATTCCGAACTTCGCCGGCCTGCGCTTCGACATGGACGACAAGGGCTGGCACAGCTTCCTGGCCATGGATGAGCTCGATAATCAGCCGGACTTCGATTTCAAACCGATCTGGCAAGCCATGCCTATGGGCGCCAGCGCTTGTGTGGCGTTGCCGCTGGCCGCCGAACAACAGAAACCGCTGCTGGTGAAACTCGGTGCGCAGGAGAAAGTGGCCCAGGCGCTGACTGAACACATGGCCGGCGCAGCGGGCCTGTGCTGGTATGCCGATTCGCGGTTGTACACGCCCTTGCTGGTGGCCAGCCTCAACGATGACGACAGCGGCAAACTCGATGGGGATCTGGGCAACCTGTTCAGCTCGATGGTCGGCGCCTACGAGAGCAATGTCGAAGAAGGGGCCTTCCCGGTGGTGGAAAAGCAGGAAGGCCAGAGCCATCAGTGGCAACGTCAGGTCAGCTCCAGTTTCGGTCCATATGCGGCCAAGGACGCTGAAGATCCCGACGCCATCACCGGCAAGGCGTTCATGCGCGTGAGCCTGGCGCGCCACGGTTCGACGCTGCTGTTTTCCCTCGACGACAAGCTGGTGGACAAGGCCCTCGGCACCCTCGAAAAACACTTCCCGCCGATGGCCGACGTGGTACCGAAAGACCTGCTGATGCCGGTCTATTTCGGCCCGGATTCGATGGCGCAACTGATGCAGCAGGAAACCCTCGACAGTCTGCCCCAGGACTTGGAGCCGGTGTTCTACAACGCCGCGCAAACCTACCTGATCCCGAAACTGCGCAAGCTCGGCGGCTACGGCAAATATGCCCTGACCTTGCCCGAAGGCAGCGAGCCAGACGGTCACTGGCAGTGGCTGCCGCTGGAGTGGAAAGCGCTGTGACGGCATTGATCCGAAGTTTCGGCTTGCTGGCTCTGTTGCTGAGCGCGGGTGCCCGCGCTGTCGAGGCTCCATCGCTTGACCCACAGCAGTCCCAGGTATTTCGTGCCTGGTTCGTGCGCATCGCCCAGGAGCAACTGAGCCAGGGCCCGAGCCCCCGTTGGTATCAGCAAGACTGTGCCGGGCTGGTGCGTTTCGCTGCCAATGAAGCGTTGAAAGTCCATGACGACAAATGGCTGCGCAGCAATGGCCTGTCCAATCGTTACCTGCCGCCGGAGCTGCAATTGAGCGATGCCCAGCGCGGTCTTGCCCAGCAATGGCAGCAGGGCGGCGGCAAAGTCGGGCCATACGTCAACGCGATCAAATTGATCCAGTTCAACAGCCATCTGGTCAGTCGCGATGTGTCTCAAGCACGCCCTGGCGACCTGATGTTTTTCGATCAGGGCGACGACCAGCACCTGATGATCTGGATGGGCCGCTACATCGCCTACCACACTGGCACCACCACCCCCACCGACAACGGCATGCGTTCGGCAAGCCTGCAGCAACTCATGACATGGAAGGACACCCGATGGATACCCGACGCAGCCAACCCCAACTTCATCGGCGTCTATCGACTGAATTTTCTCTCCCAATGACCGGTGCCCGCATGCTGCGTTTTCTGTCTCTGATGTTGGTGTTGGTGTTGCCTTTCTCGGCGGCAAACGCCGAAGATTCGGTCCCGGCCAGCGGCTATACGCCAGTGGCTGGCGAGAGTTTTTTCCTGCTGGCCGACAGCAGTTTTGCCAGCGACGAGCAGGCGATGGTCCGACTCGAAGCGCCGGGCCGCGACTATCGCCGGTTTCGCATGGAACCCTACGGCGGCGCCGACATTCGTGTGTATCGCATCGACAAACCACTGGATTTCCTCAAGCGCCAGAAGAACCTGCATCGGGTGGTCAGCGATGGCCAGTTCAAGGGTGAAGGCCTGTCCAACACCCTCGCGTACCTGTGGGACAACTGGTATCGCAAATCCCGTCGGGTGATGCAGCGGGCGTTTTCCTACGAGTCGCGTAAACAAGTCACCGAGGAAGTGCCGGAGCTGAAGATGGGCAACGCGATGGCCGCGCCAACGCCCTACGATGCGCAGCCGCAATTCGCGTTGATACCGGGTTTGCCGGTGGTCGGCCAGTTTCGTTATCCGTTGTGGCAGGCCAAGCCGATCCAGCCACCTGCCGGGGTGAACCTGGCCGGTTCTTCCAGCGATTTTGTCAGCGTCGCGCCGGGCAACGTCTACATCCCTTTGGGCAACCTCAAACCGGGCCTGTATCTGGTGGAAGCGCTGATCGGCAAGTACCGCGCGACCACCATGGTGTTTGTCTCCAACACCGTGGCGGTGAGCAAGATTGCCGGTGACGAATTACTGGTGTGGGCTGCGCGCAAACACGAAGGCAGTTCGGTGCCGAAGGTCAATGTGCTGTGGACCGATGGCCTCGGTGTGATGAGCAGCGGCGCCACGGATACCGATGGCTTGCTGCGCCTGAAACACGTCAGCCCCGAGCGTTCGTTCGTGATCGGCGAGGACGAAGAGGGCGGGGTGTTCGTCTCCGAGAATTTCTACTACGACAGCGAAATCTACGACACCAAACTCTATGCCTTCACCGACCGGCCGCTGTATCGGCCGGGGGATTGGGTGTCGCTGAAAATCGTTGGGCGAGAATTCAAGAACGCGCGGGATTCGGTGCAGCCAAGCGCAGCCGACGTCAGCGTGACCGTGCTCGATGCGACCGGCACGGCGCTGCAATCCCTCGATCTGAAGCTCGATTCCAAGGCTGGCACCCAGGGCCGGTTCCAGTTGCCGGACAACGCAGTGGCTGGTGGCTATGAACTGCGTTTCAGCTACAAGGACCAGGCCTACAGCAGCGCCTTTCGCGTCGCTGAATACATCAAGCCGCACTTCGAGATTTCGCTCAATCTGGCCAAGCAGGATTACCGCACCGGCGAACCGGTCAAGGGCAACCTGGTGCTGCTGTACCCGGACGGAAAACCGGTGGCCAATGCGAAGTTGAGCCTGAGCCTGCGTGCCCAGCAGCTGTCGATGGTCGACAACGAACTGCAATACCTCGGGCAATTTCCGGTGGAGCTGACCAGCACCGAATTGACCACAGATGCCAAGGGCAATGCGTCCCTTGACTTGCCGGCAGCGGACAAGCCGAGTCGCTACATGCTCACGGTGTTTGCCAGCGACGGTGCGGCGTATCGCGTGAAAACCACCAAGGAAATCCTCATCGACCGCGGCGCGGCGAATTTCCGCTTGAGCGCGCCTCAACGCTTCAGTGCGGTGGGTGACAAGGTTGCGTTCAGCTACGCCCGCGAAGGCGAGCAGGCCGAGGCGGTTTCTCCTGGCAGTTACGGCTGGGTACGTCTGGAAGACCAGAGCACCGGTGAAGGCAAACTCGCGGCAACCGACAAGGGTTTCACCCTGGCCTTCGATCGGCCGGGCACCTACAACCTGACGCTCAAGGATGATCATGGCCGGGTGGTCGGCGCCACCGGCCATTCGGTCACTGGTGAGGGTGTCAAAGCGGTACCCGGCACCGTGGAAATCGTCCTCGACAAGCCCGAGTACATCGCAGGCGATGAAGCGCTGGCGTTGATCACCTTCCCGGAGCCGGTCAGCGATGCCCTGCTGTCGCTGGAGCGCGACAAGGTCGAAGCGACCGCGCTGTTGTCCAGGGGCGCCGACTGGCTGAAGATGGAGAAACTCAGCGATACCCAGTACCGCGCGCGCATCCCGGTGAAGGACGGTTTCGCGCCGAACCTGACCTTCTCGGTGCTGTACACCAAGGGCGGCCAATACAGTTTCCAGAACGCCGGCATCAAGGTGGTCACGCCACAGATCGACGTGGCCATCACGACGGACAAGGAAACCTATCAGCCGGGTGATACCGTCTCGGTAGACCTGACCACCCAGTTCGCCGGCAAAGCGATTCCCGCGCACCTGACGGTCAGCGTGGTCGATGAAATGGTCTACGCTCTGCAACCGGAAGTGGCGCCGAGCATCGACCAGTTCTTCTATCACCCACGGCGCAACAACGTGCGCACCAGCGCCAGTTTGTCGTTCATCAGTTATGACGTCGCCTTGCCAGGCAGCCCTGGTGCGCCGGGTAAAGCCAATCGCAGTGAGCGCGGCGTGAAGGTGCTGGAGCGGCCGCGTCGCGAGGACGTCGACACGGCGGCGTGGCAACCGGAATTGCTGACCGATGCCAACGGCAAGACCCGCTTCACCTTCAAGATGCCGGACTCCCTGACCCGCTGGCGCATCACCGCCAGGGCTATCGCCGATGACGGTCAGGTCGGGCAGAAGAAGCAATTCGTACGCTCGGAAAAACCGCTGTACTTGAAATGGAGCGGTCCAACTCAATTCCGCGCTGGCGACAAACCGGACCTGGGTGTGTTCGCCTTCAGTCAGGCCGAGAAACCGGTCAAGGCCGGGCTGGTGACCCATTTCGCCGGCAACGAACAGCGCGTGCCTGTCACCCTGAACAGCGGCATCAACTACATCCCGCTGCCGGCCTTCGAGCTGGCCAATGGCGAGTGGAGCGCCGAGCTGGTGCAGGACGGCAAAACCGCTGATGCCCTGGCGGTGCGCCTGAGCGCGACGGGTGAAGGCTGGCAAGTGACGCAATCGCAGAGTCTCGATGTGAGCAGCGGCGATACACCGCTGACTCTGCCGGCAGACGCGACCGATATCCGCCTGCGCCTGGACGACAGTCCGCAAGCGTTGTTCCGTTCGGCCCTCGACGATCTGTTGAGCTACCCCTACGGTGGCGTCGAGCAGACGGCCAGTCGCCTGCTGCCGTTGAGCATCGCCTACCCGACGCTGGCGGCGAATCCGCAGATCCGCGATCGCTTGCGCCTGATCATGCAAAACAGTCGCCTGCGCCTGGTGCAAATGGCCGGCCCTTCGGCGAGTTTCACCTGGTGGGGCATGGACGGCGAGCCGGATGCGTTCCTCACCGCCTACGCCTATTACGCCGACTGGCACGCCAGCCAGGTGCTGGAACTGAGCCTGCCGCCGGAGCATTGGCAGCGGGTGCTGGAGGTCTACGCCAAACAGGCCAGGAACACGCCGCTGTTGCAGCGGGCGCTGATCCTGTCGTTCGCCAAACAGATGCAGTTGCCGGTCAACACCTTGCTCAGTGGCTTGATGGATGATTTGGCGAAAGCGGGCGAGGGCACTGCCGCGAACCTGATGGAAGACGGTGAAGATGGCCTGGTCATGAGCGATCCGGATTCTGCGCTGGGGCTGGCTGCCGCACGCGTGCTGACGGCCTCGCTGGCCAGGCAAGCGAAGGTCGTTTTGCCGGACGCGTTCAATCGGCAACTGAGCGATGCGCAGCAACGTCTGGCGGTCAGTTCCCAGCCGTTTGCCGAAGCGCTGAACCTGTCACTGCAACCCTTCGATCAGGCTCACGCCCAGGCCTTGCTGCAACGTTTGCTGCCACAGCAATCGACCCTGGAGCGTGCGTTGGCGTTGACCTGGCTGCAACGCAGCATCGAGCAGGCATCGCCCACCATTGCATTGGCGCCGGGTGAAGGCTGGAAGAAACGGTACGGGGTTTCTGGTGAGATGTATTGGACGTGGCAGGGGCCTGCACCAGTACCGGCGGTGTTGACGCTGACCGGCGCACAAGAGCGTCCGCTGCGCGCCGCATTGAGCTACCGCAGCCAACAGCCGACGGTCGATCCGATGGCGATGACTATCACCCGTCGGCTGTCGCGACTGGTGCCGGGGGATGAGGCCTTCACCTTCAAACTTGAAGCCGTCGGCAATGCGCCGCTGTCCAGCGACAACCTCTATCTTGACGAAGTGATTGTCACCAGCAAAGCCGCCAAACCGTTGCGCTACGGCCTGCTGGAAGTGCCGCTGCCACCGGGCGCCGATGTCGAGCGCACCACCTGGGGCATCAAGCTCATGGGCAAGACCGGCACCGAACCGACATCGCTGGAAAAGGCGCGTTTCGAGCCGGGGCAAATGGCTTACGCCGTTCCGGTCGATGCCTTGAGTGGCGAATTGCGCTTGCGGCACTTGGTGCGTTTCTCGCAGAAGGGCCAATTCAACTTGCCGCCGGTGCGTTTCACTCAGGTGTATGCGCCGCAACATCAAGCGCTGGAACAAAAGGCAGCCCTTGGCCAGGTCACGGTTCACTGACGTGCACAGGCTGCTGATGGCTTGGTTGCTGTGTTTGATCCCTGTGCTGGCAACGGCGCAGGACGAACCTTTGCGCCTGGCCTTCAAGGGCGATTTGTTGTCCCTGAGCCGAACGCAGGTGATCACCCGCGAGCCGTTGCTGCAGACCTTGCAGACGCCGCTGGGCAGTGTGTGGAAGTTATTCGTCTACGCCTGGCTGGTGGATACCGGCGCCCGAGAGCTGGCTTATGAATGTCGTGGCCAGTCGAAGGAAGAGGTTTATTGCTGCACGGCGGGCGGCAGGATCGAACGTGATCAGGCGTTGGTGAAGTCCTGCGGTCTGTATTTCGAGCCCGCGCGACTGGGCATCAGTGATGCCGACTGGCGAGCCTATTGGCAGACGCGGCAGGCGCCGCCATGGTTGCTGGATTTGCCTTCATTGCAACCGGCCACACGGGTTTCGGTGGCGGAACTGTTGAAGGTGCTGTCGGCACTGCCGGCACAGGATCAAGCCCGGCGTGCGTTGCTCGATGTGGTGCTCAATGCCGCTGATGGCAATGTCGTCGGTGAGCTCGGTAGTCGTTTGCGAGTGAAGACCTGGAGCTGGTTGGCGGATCAGGATGCTGCGTCGCGTCAGGGCGGGTTTGCCGGTTGGACGGCAGACGGTACTCCGGTCTGGTCTGGAGGACGGGGCACCAGTCAGCGGGTACTCAGTGATTATGCGCAAGCATTGTCTACGGTGATTCCTGTTGCATGGCCTGCGGATGCAGGGCAGTGCGTAGAGGTCGACCTGTTCTCCCGCTATCCGCTTCGGCGCGTGCTGTCAGGGAGTGCTGTGGCGTCCTCCGGGCCGTTGCAGGGTGACTATCGCGTTGAGTTCGCCAACGGCAATGCGCTGGATATCCACAGCGACGGCGAGCTGTTTCTGCTCAACGACAACCTCGTGGCGCGCCTGGATCGCGAAGAGTACGTCGCCCGGGTTCTCCAGCGCGAAGCCAGCGCCGAACCGGTCGAGGCCGCTAAAGCCCTGGCTGTGGCCATTCGTACGTACCTGCTGCAAAACGCCACGCGCCGTGGCGATTGCCTGAGCATCGACGACAGCAGCAGCCGCCAGCGGGTCGCACCGCGTCCGGCGTCGCCCGGGGCTCGCGACATCGCCGCGTGGACCAGCGACCTGGTGCTGGCCGGCAGCACCGTGACCTACCATTCCGACCAACCTGGCCCGGACAAACTGTCCTGGCAGCAAGCCGTCGAACAGGCCTGTGCCGGTCAGCGCTACGACGCCATCCTGCTGCACGCCTACCCACGCGCCAGCCTCAGCCGCTGGGACAACCCGGTCGCGTCCTGCGAAGCGTTGCCCGCCGCGCAAGACTGGCTGCAAAAACAACGGCGCGGCTGGCGCCCGCGGCTTGAAAGTGAAACCGGCTACAACGAAGTCAGCACCTTCGCCGTGTGCCGTCTGCCCTTCGGCCGCCCCTATGTCGACCGCGAACGCCAGCGCATCTACGTGCGCGGCGTGCTGACGCTGCAAGACCGCCTCGACTTGACCCACGAATACCTGCACCTGGCCTTCGAAGCACACCCCAACGGCCAGGATGAAACCTACATCGAAGGGCTCGCCCGCCACCTCTTGCTGGAATAGACCATGAAACTCCTTTATCCACAGGTCTTGCTGTTTCTCTGTTCGCTGGTGGCGTTGCCACAGGTGATGGCGGCTGACAGCGTCAAACTCGACACCCCCGCAGGTGGCTGGCGCACCGGCGCGCCTGAGGGCGAAGGGGAAAGCTTCCGGCAGATCGTCAACTACCCGGCCTCCTCGGTGAATACCCCGGCAGGACAGGCCAACACCGCGCGCATCAGCGGGCAGATCAAGGCCACAGCGAAATCGACAGAACCCGGCCGACTGATCGTCAACGGTGTGAGCATGCCGCTGAAAATCGATCCGGCAGGCAACTTCGATCGCCCGTTCTCATTCCCCAACGGCAGCAATAGCGTCGAGGTTCGCAGCCCTGATGGCCAACAACGTAAACGCACGCAGTTCCTCAACAGCAGCGGCGGCGCCACCCCGGCCAAATTGCGCGTCTTGCTGGCGTGGGACAGCGACGGCACCGACCTCGACCTGCACCTGATCACCCCCGACGGTGCGCACATCTGGTACGGCGACCGTGTCGCGCCCAACGGCGCAGCGCTCGATGTCGACGTCACCACCGGCTACGGCCCGGAAATCTTCGCCATGCCCGCGCCGATCAAGGGGCAATACCTGGTGTACGTGAACTACTTCGGCGGCGGCTACAGCAGTGATGAAGAAGGGCAGGAAGACGCGGTCCAGCCGCTGACCACCGCGCAGGTGACGGTGATTACCGAGGAAGGAACGCCGAGCGAGAAGATGGAGACGTTCCTGGTGCCGATGCGCGCGGTGGGCGAGCTGACGTTGGTGAAATCGTTCAGCTACCCGTGAGGTTGAGGTACAACTTGCGCAGGGTTTGCACCCGATTGCGCCCGTGATCCTTGGCGCCATACAGGGCTTCATCGGCTTGTGAAAGCAGGCTCGAAAGGTCGTAGCCCGACTCGCGGGTGGTGACGACGCCGATGCTGACACTGAGCATTCCCGGCTCCAGCATCGACAGTTGGGAAAACGCCTGGCGGATGCGTTCAGCCACCTGAACTGCTTCTTGCTCATCCGCCTCTTTGAGCAGGCAGGCAAACTCCTCTCCGCCGATGCGACCGAACACATCGTGATTGCGAAGGTTGCCCGTCAGAATCCGGCTGAATGCGATCAGCGCCTGATCCCCCATCGGATGGCCAAAGCTATCGTTCAGGCGCTTGAAGTGATCCAGGTCGCACAACAGCAGGGCGACAGATTCCGTTCGGCGTTGGCTATCCGCCAGCAACCGCTCTCCGTGGGACATGAAGGCGCGCCGGTTACCGATCCCGGTGAGCGAATCGCAGAATGCCGCCGCCTTGAATTTGAGCTCGGTGCGTTCCTTGACCATGGCCAGCGTCACATAAGCAATGCCAATGACGTACAGCATGGATTCGAACAGCATGAAGGAGAAAAAGCGCACACCCTCGCCGACGCCCGACAGGGCCTGATCCAGCGGCAGGCTTTTGTCGATCACACTGCGAACGATGTAGAAAACGGTATGCAGCAGGGTCAGAACCAATGCGGGCATGTACGCGACATCAAGGCTCTGACGGTTACGCCATAACTCCGCGGCCGTCAGCACGCCATAGCCGGCCGCCAGCAGGGAATACATCACGACGCGCAGCGGCATGGCGTCATAGAACGCGGGAATCAGGCAGAGGCTCAGCCAGATGCCCGCGCCGGCAAAGATTCCCGGCAGCGACGGCGCGCGCCCGACCAATACGCGCATGGCGGTCCAGTTCATCGCAGCGCTCAGCAACAGGGCCACGTTGCCAAAAATCAGCGGGACAAAGTCGACCCCGCGCCCACGCCAACTGACCAGCACCACACCCAGGGCGGCGAGCAGCATCATTGCACCCAGATAAGCCAGAGGCCGCTCACGGGTTTCACGCCACCAGGCATGACAGGTCAACAGACCCATCAGAATAAAAACGAAGACCGAGACTACCAGCAGGGTCGGGATGTGCAGATCCATTGCGTAAGTGCCCGTTGAGCTTGAAAGCGAATTCCGACCGACAGAGCTTCTTCCGGGGTAAGGGTAGCGGTCTTTGGACGGGGTGGATTTAGCATCGGCCAATTTGGCTTGGCAAGTGTTCTGTGGGCGGGATGGAGGGTTATTAGCGTTTTTTCATGCAGAAATACATTGTGAATGTTCCTGAGTCGGTATCAGGAGTAATTGAGAGGGCCCTCCAACCGACATGGAAATGCCCTGACGTGAATGATCTTCGTAGCGGTACCTCTCTCGATTCTGCATTCAACGAAATCACCCAACTGATTGTGACTGCGCGACAACGCGCGATGCAGGCGGTCAACACTGAGTTGATTGAATTGCACTGGCAGGTTGGGGCTTACATCAGTCGCAAAATTGAAGCGGCGGAGTGGGGGGATGGGGTGGTGGCGCAGTTGGCTAGTCACCTCGCTTGTACTCAGCCTGGATTGCGAGGCTTTACCCGCCCCAATTTGTTTCGTATGCGTCAATTTTTCGAAGCGTACAGGCATGACGTAAAAGTCTCAGCACTGCTGAGACAATTGCCTTGGACACACAACATGATCATTCTCAACCAGAGCAAACACCCGGAGGAACGTGAGTTTTACCTGCGCATGGCAATCCAGGAGAAGTGGTCGAGCCGCGAACTGGAGCGTCAGTTCAAGGCGGCTCTGTTTGAACGTTCAGTGGTCAGCCCGGCAAAAGTGTCAGCACCGCTGAGACAAATTCATCCCCAGGCCCTGGAGGTGTTCAAGGATGCCTACATGGTCGAGTTTCTGGCCCTGGAGCGTGGCCATGCAGAGACAGACTTGCATGGAGGCCTGCTGCACAGGCTCAGGGATTTTCTGATCGAACTGGGCAGGGACTTCTGCTTTGTGGGTTCGCAATATCCATTGCAGGTAGGTGGGCGTGACTTTGCGCTGGACCTGTTGTTCTTCCACCGAGGGCTGAACTGCCTGGTGGCGATCGAACTCAAGGTCGGGCGCTTCGAACCGGAATACCTGGGGAAGATGGATTTTTATCTTGAAGCGTTGGACCGCAATGTCCGCAAGCCACACGAAAACCCGGCGCTCGGCGTATTGTTGTGCGCGAGCAAAGAGGACGAAATCGTCGAATACGCCCTGAACCGCTCACTGTCGCCCGCCTTGATCGCGGAGTACCACACCCAGTTGCCGGACAAGAAGCTGTTGCAAGCCAAGCTGCAGGAGTTTTATGCGTTGAATGCGCAAGAGGCTGAGTGATTTTTGTCGTTGAACATTTTCTTTCAGGCATTAAAAAGCCGGCTTGTGGCCGGCTTCTCGGGGACTGGCTTGGATCATTTTTGGTAAACCGCGCCAGCCTTCAAAACGTACACCCGGATCTTGCGTCCGGCTGTGGGACCTGGGGAGAAAGTCATCTGCCAGGTCAGTGCATCTGAGCCGCAAGGCGGGTCGATGCGCAAATGTGGGGCGCAGCATACGCAGGTTTGGCGAAAATTCCCAGCGGGAAGTGCCGGGCAGAGCCGCTTGGCCACCTGAGTGGGTGGCCGATGGGCGTTCCGGGGCGTTTAAAGAAACGGTACCACCGGCCGCCGTTTGTTCAGGGTCGACCACCAGAACACCCAGCCCAACACCCTGATGTTCTGTTGTTCGATTTCTCCAGCCCTGAAAATTTCATCCGGGTACTCGGCACGGTTGTGGCTGCGCAGTCGCAGGGAGTTGCCCGGTAGTCGGTGCAGGTATTTGATGCGCAGCATGCCGTCATGCTCGATGGCGTAGATCTCGCCATCGATAATCTGGGTCAGGCCGCGGTCAATCGCCAGGGTCGAACCGTCTTCAATTTTCTCTCCCATGCTGTTGCCGCTCATGAAGGCACAGATGGCGTCGGTGTGGTTGATTTCCAGGGAGTCGAGGTGATTGCGGGGCAGGCGGATGGATTGCTCGGGGTCTTCAATGACGTGGGTTTTGTTTGAGCCCGGGGTGATGGCAGCTTCTTTGTACAGAGGCAGTTCGACGTCGGCAGGCTCAATGACGGTGTAGACGCCACGGATGGTCTGGGCATCGAAGGTGTGGCCGGACTCGTCGAGCAGGCGCAGGTGCTGGGCGTCTTTCGAGCCTTCGCCGGTTTTCAGCCAGTCGCTGTTGACGGAGAGTTTTCTGGCGACTTCTTCCATGCAATGGGCAGGCACGCCGCGGGTGTACCAGTTATGTACATTTTGCGGAGCCGTATCCAGGAAGTCGGCAAATCCGGTGGTGGTGATGTTCGCTGCTTCGAGGAGCGCCTTGAAGCGTGGGCCGCTAGTGTTCTTTTTCATGAACACGAGTCTACTGGCGGCTGGTGAGGGTTTGAATAAACGCTTCGTTCAAATTTTGCGGGAAATTTACGACCGGATGTAAGACGTTCTTGAGGAATTTTAAACAGACGGAAACCATGATCGAACAAGGTTAAACGTCATGTTTAGCGCGCTTATCATGCGCCCACAAAAAACCCCGGATCACCCGGGGTTTTTCTTGCCGCTTGCAGCTAATAGCCTGCAGCCGGGCTTAGCCTTTATAGGCAGCAACCGACTTGGTGATTGCGTCGCGGGCGGCGTCTGCGCCGGCCCAGCCTTCGATCTTCACCCATTTGCCTTTTTCGAGATCTTTGTAGTTCGCGAAGAAGTGCTCGATCTGCTGGATCAGCAGTGCTGGCAGGTCGGTGTATTCCTTCACGTCGACGTACAGCTGGGACAGCTTGTCGTGTGGGACTGCGATGACTTTGGCATCGCCGCCGCCGTCGTCGGTCATGTTCAGGATACCGACCGGACGGGCGCGGATCACCGAACCTGGAGCAACCGGGTAAGGGGTCACGACCAGCACGTCGAGGGGATCACCGTCGTCAGCCAGGGTGTTCGGGATGTAACCGTAGTTGGCCGGGTAGAACATTGGGGTGGCCATGAAACGGTCAACGAACAGGCAATCGCTGTCTTTGTCGATTTCGTATTTGATCGGCGCGTGGTTGGCCGGAATCTCGATCGCGACGTAGATGTCGTTCGGCAGGTCTTTGCCAGCCGGAATCTTGCTGTAGCTCATTGGGCGTTGCCCCCGTTAGTTGACCAAAAACACTTGGCCGGATTGACCAAAAAGTGGCGGCGATTATAGGCATATTCCTGGATCGACGCCATGTACCAGAAGTCGTATGGCGCTTACTGGTGTGCCTGATAGACAGGGTCATGCGCCTGAAGTTGCTTCAACCTCGCCAGCGGGTCCTGGCGATAGAACAACTTCAACTGTTGATACACCTGTGGATAAGCCTCGTGCAGCAAATCCGGGGCGCTGAAGAAGTATTCGCTGGTGACGGCGAAGAACTCGGCAGGGTTTTCGGCGGCATAGGGATCGATGGCCGTTTCGGCATCGGGATTGCGCTCCAGTTGCCGGTCGAGGTCGTCATAGGCCTCTTGCATGACGTTGGCCCAGTCGCTGACGCGCATGTCGGCATGCAACGGCGGCAGGCCATTGGCCACGCCATTGAGCATGTCGAGTTTGTGCGCCAGTTCGTGGATCACCAGGTTGTAGCCTTCCCAGCCACCACTGGCCATCACGCCGGGCCAGGCGAGGATGATCGGGCCTTGCTGCCAGGCTTCACCGCTGTGTTCACCGTCCCATTCGTGCTCGACGCCGCTGGCATCACGATGGCGCTGGGGGCTGAGGAAGTCATCGGGGTAGAGGATTATTTCGTGGAAGCCCTGATACCAGTTCAGGTCGCCGAGGTGCAGCAGCGGTAGTTGCGCCTGGGCAGCGAGCAGCAAGCGTTGCTCCTGATGCAGTTTGACGCCGGGCAGGGCGGTCAGGTGCTTGTCTTCGAGGAACAGCACGCAGGCTTCGCGTAGCCATCGGTCTTCGGCGGCACTGATGCCGTCGAGAAAGCTCAGGTGATGGCGCACCCGTTGCCACATGTCATCGGCAATCGGGTGCTTGGCCAGGGTGCACCGGCGACGCCAGGCGCTCAGAGACCACATCGTGTCAGCGCGATTCGGCTTTTGAGCTCGAACCCGCAAGGCGGCTACGCACCATGCCAATGATCATCGGCACCAGCGAAAGCAGGATGATGCCCACAATCAGCAGCGACAGGTTTTTCTTGATGAACGGCACGTTGCCGAAGAAGTAACCGAGTGTCACCAGGCCGCCGACCCACAGGATGGTGCCCAGCACACTGAAGCCAAAGAAGCGCGGGTAGGGCATTTTCCCCACACCGGCGACGAAGGGCGCGAAAGTACGGATGATGGGCAGGAAGCGCGCCAGCGTCACGGTTTTGCCGCCATGCTTGTCGTAGAAATCGTGGGTTTGTTGCAGGTAGTCGCGGCGGAAGATCTTCGAGTTCGGATTGCTGAACAGTTTTTCACCCGCCGTTCGTCCGATGATGTAGTTGGTACTGTCGCCCAGAATCGCCGCCAGCATCAGCAGGCCGCCGAGCAGTACCGGGTCCATGCCGCCACCGGCCGCCACGGCGCCAGCGATGAACAGCAGGGAGTCGCCCGGCAGGAAGGGCATGACCACAAGGCCGGTTTCACAAAAGATAACCATGAACAGAATGGCGTAGATCCACGCCCCGTAGTTGGCTACAAGCATGTCGAGGTAGACGTCGAGATGCAGCACAATGTCGATCGGGTTGAAATCCATGCAAAGCACCTGTGTTAATGGCCCAACTCGGCAGGCCTGTGCGGATGACTTCGGGTAAGACTACAGACAGGTGTAGTTTTTCTTACATGCCGGGAAGGTCGGGATTATACGAGGCAAGAGGTGAAAATCGCGTCGAGATTGTAGCGGGGAATGTCATGAAAGGGCTGATGTTTGATAACGAACAGGTGGGAGCGAGCCTGCTCGCGATGCCGTCGCCTCGTTGGACCCGTGTAATCCAGTCGATGCCATCGCGAGCAGGGTACAGGTGATTCAGAGTTCGTCGCTGATCGGCAGCACATAGTTCTTGAATTCGGTGTCTACCTTGAAGCCGATGGACTCGTAGGTTTTCTGCGCGATTTCATTGTTGCTGCTGGTGGAAACACGCATGCGCACGGCATTGGTTTCCTTGGCCATTTTTTTCGCGGTACGGATCAGGTTATCGGCCACCAACTGGCGGCGGGCGTCCTCGGCGACATAGATATCGTTGAGGATCCACACGCGTTTGAGCGAAAGCGAGGAGAAGCTCGGGTACAGCTGACAGAACCCCATCAGTTTGTGGCTGTCGTCATCGGACAGCGCCAGGTAGATCACCGACTCCTTGCGACGCAGGCGTTTTTCGAGGAACGCTCGTGACGAGTCCGGATACGGCAGGGAACCATAAAACTCGCGATATTTGACGAACAATGGGGTCAGCAGGTCCAGGTGTTCGAGGGTCGCTTGAATAATCCGCATGGTAGGTCTCGTCTTCAAGTGGCTGTCTTACGTCTCTGACGGCGATGGGAAACCTTTGGCGGCCGCGCAACGATCCTGCCTGAAATTGGTACGAATGTGCAATGCAGAAGCGGTTCAGGCATTCGGCGGGCCGAGCAGGAAATTACCTTTCATGTCGGTTCCTGCATCCGATTCCAGTGTCTGGACCTGTGCTTCATCCTTCAGATTGACCCCTGACAACTGCCGCCGACAGGCTTCGCGCATCAAATACAGCAAACGGTGTGCCGCCATGCCGTAACTCAGGCCTTCGAGCCGCACGTTGGAGATGCAATTACGGTAGGCATCGGTAAGGCCGACCTTGGGATTGTAGGTGAAATATAACCCCAGGCTGTCCGGGGAGCTGAGTCCAGGGCGTTCGCCGATGAGGATTACGGTCATTTTCGCCCCCAGCAACTCACCGATTTCGTCCGCGACCGCCACGCGCCCCTGTTCCACCAATATCACCGGCGCCAAGGCCCAGCCTTCGGCGGCAATCTGTTCTTCGAGACGTGCCAGAAAGGGCAGGGTATGGCGATGGACGGCCAGTGCCGACAGGCCGTCGGCGATCACGATCACCAAATCGACCCCGCCAGGATGCGCCGAAGCGTATTCACGCAGGGTCTTTGCCGACGCGTCATTGAGCTTTCGTCCCAGGTCCGGGCGTTGCAGGTAACTGTTGCGGTCGATCGCTGCGCTGTGCAGCAAAAGGCATTCGTGTCCGCGTTCGGCCAGTTTTGCATTGAGTGCCGCGTGATCGAACGGCAAGTGCACCGCATCCCGCGCCTGGGCGTGGGCGTATTGGAAGTCCAGTTGTGCGCGGGTGGGAATGCTGGTGCCGGTTCGGCCCAGGGCAATTCGCGCCGGTGTCAGGCGTCGCAGTTCAAGCCATGGGTTGTGGGGATCGAAGGGTAGTTTATCCATGTCATTACTCATCCCAATTGCGCCAGGGCCTGCCGAAAGGCCGGCGGCAGGCTGTCACCGAAGAGAACTCTGCCGTCCGATTGAGTGAAGATGCCCATTTTCGCCAGCCACTGCTCGAACTCCGGTGCGGGCTTCAACCCCAGGGTCTGCCTGGCGTAGAGCGCATCGTGGAACGAGGTGGTCTGGTAATTGAGCATGATGTCGTCGGAACCGGGGATACCCATGATGAAGTTGATTCCGGCGACGCCCAGCAGGGTCAGCAGGGTGTCCATATCGTCCTGGTCAGCTTCGGCATGGTTGGTGTAGCAGATGTCACAACCCATGGGCACGCCCAAAAGCTTGCCGCAGAAGTGATCTTCCAGGCCGGCGCGGATGATCTGTTTGCCGTTGTACAGGTATTCCGGGCCGATGAAGCCAACGACGGTGTTGACCAGAAACGGGTTGAAGTGACGCGCGACGGCATAGGCGCGGGTTTCGCAGGTTTGTTGGTCGACGCCATGGTGGGCGTTGGCCGACAGGGCGCTGCCCTGGCCGGTTTCGAAGTACATCAGGTTCTGGCCGAGCGTGCCGCGGTTCAGGCTCAAACCGGCGTCATAGCCTTCCTTCAATACACTCAGGTTGATGCCGAAACTGGCGTTGGCCGCTTCGGTGCCGGCGATCGACTGGAACACCAGGTCCAGCGGCACGCCCCGATTGACCGCTTCAATCGACGTGGTGACGTGGGTCAGCACGCACGCCTGGGTCGGGATCTCGTAGCGTTGGATGATCGCGTCGAGCATTTCCAGCATGGCGCAGATCGAGGCGATGCTGTCCGTGGCCGGATTGATGCCGATCATTGCGTCGCCATTGCCGTGCAGCAGACCGTCGAGAATGCTCGCGGCGATGCCGGCCGGTTCGTCGGTGGGGTGGTTCGGCTGCAGGCGCGTGGACAGGCGTCCGCGCAGGCCCAGGGTGCCGCGAAACTGCGTGACCACGCGGATTTTCTGCGTCACCAGCACCAGATCCTGCACGCGCATGATCTTCGAGACGGCGGCAGCCATTTCCGGGGTCAGGCCGGGGGCGAGGGCGCGCAGGACGTGTTCGTCGGCGGCATCGCTGAGCAGCCAGTCGCGAAAACCACCGACGGTGAGGTGGCTGACGACGGCGAAAGCCTGTTTGTCGTGGGTATCGATGATCAGTCGGGTGACTTCATCGGATTCGTAGGGGATCAGTGCTTCCTGCAGGAAGTGGCTTAGCGGAGTGTCGGCCAAAGCCATCTGTGCGGCCACGCGCTCGCCATCGTTGAGCGCGGCGACGCCGGCCAGGAAATCCCCGGAGCGCGCCGGGCTGGCCTTGGCCATCACTTCCTTGAGGCTGTCGAAGCGGTAAGTCTGGGCGCCGACGGTATGGGCGAATGCGGCCATGGGGCGGTGTCCTCCAATAATTACTGCAATCTGCTCTTCCTGTGGGAGCGGGCTTGCTCGCGAATGCGGTGTGTCATTCAAAATAGATGTCGACTGACACGACGTCTTCGCGAGCAAGCCCGCTCCCACATGGGAACTGCGTGCACTTCAATAATGCAGGCGCCGGGCAACAGGCCCGGAGCCGGTGCATCTCATATACCTTCGAGCATAGCGTCTGCCGGTGCTTCGGATCGTTGCTTGGCGGTCAACTGGAAGTACAGGTAACCGGCAGCCATGAAACCGAGGAAGATCAGGCCGATCAAGGTGTTGAACCACGCCATCGCCACCAGGCACACCACCGCCAGAAACAGCGCGATCCCCGGTACGATCGGATAGCCCGGCGCGCGGAAGGTACGTTCCAGGTTCGGTTCGGTTTTACGCAGCTTGAACAGGCTCAGCATACTGATGATGTACATCACGATGGCGCCGAATACCGACATGGTGATCATTGCCGCCGTCAGGGTCATGCCTTGCAGGTTGACCAGCCCGTCGCTGTAGATCGCCGCGATGCCTATCACGCCACCGGCCAGGATCGCCCGGTGTGGAGTCTGGAAGCGCGAGAGTTTGGCCAGCCCTTTGGGCAGGTAGCCGGCGCGGGCCAGGGCGAAGAACTGCCGGGAATAGCCAAGAATGATCCCGTGGAAACTCGCGACCAAACCGAACAAACCGATCCAGACCAGCATGTGCATCCAGGTTGAATTGTTGCCGACCACGGCTTTCATCGCCTGAGGCAACGGATCGTTGATGTTCGACAGTTGACGCCAGTCGCCGACGCCACCGGCCATTACCATCACGCCGATGGCCAGGAACACCAGGGTCAGAATACCGCTGACGTAGGCCTTGGGGATTGTGCGTTTCGGGTCCTTGGCTTCTTCGGCGGCCATGGCAGCGCCTTCGATGGCGAGAAAGAACCAGATCGCGAAGGGAATGGCGGCGAAAATACCGGGAATCGAGGCCATCGTGAACTCATTGGCGCCCGACCAGCCATTGAGTACGAAGTTGCTGAAGCTGAAGCCCGGAGCGACCACGCCCATGAACACCAGCAGTTCAGCGACCGCCAGCACCGTGACCACCAATTCGAAGGTGGCCGCGATGCTGACGCCAAGGATGTTCAGGCCCATGAACACGAAATAGGCGCCAACGGCGGCGATCTTCGGGTCAAGTTCCGGGTATTGCACGTTCAGGTAGGCGCCGATGGCCATGGCGATGGCCGGTGGTGCAAAGACGAATTCGATCAGGGTGGCGATGCCGGCGATCAATCCGCCTTTCTCGCCAAAGGCCCGGCGGCTGTAGGCAAACGGCCCGCCAGCGTGGGGAATCGCCGTGGTCAGTTCGGTGAAGCTGAAGATGAAGCAGGTGTACATCGTCGCCACCATCAACGCGGTGACGAGAAAGCCCAATGTGCCTGCGGTGCCCCAGCCGTAACTCCAGCCGAAGTACTCGCCGGAAATCACCAGGCCGACGGCAATGCCCCATAAATGCAGGGTGCCGAGTGTGGGTTTGAGCTGTGTGGAAGAAGTAGTCATAAGTCCTCTCTAATTTTTATTGTTCGATCTTTTGGACTTTCGGGTACGACGGGTTGGGTGCAAATCCTGAATGACGGGTACGCAAGGCCCGTGCCAGAGCGGCCAGCCTTTGGTGTTGTGTCATTTAGGACGCCATCGCCGGCAAGCCGGCTCCTACAGGTTTACGCGGTCTGTAGGAGCTGGCTTGCCAGCGATGGACTCACCTCATTTCAAGAGGGGTTAGAAGAAGCCCAACGGATTGATGTCGTAGCTCACCAGCAGGTTTTTGGTCTGCTGATAGTGGTCGAGCATCATCTTGTGGGTTTCACGGCCGACGCCGGACTTCTTGTACCCGCCGAACGCGGCGTGCGCCGGGTACAGGTGGTAGCAGTTGGTCCACACACGACCGGCCTTGATGGCGCGGCCCATGCGGTAGGCGCGGTTGATGTCGCGGGTCCAGAGGCCGGCTCCGAGGCCGAACTCGGTGTCGTTGGCGATGGCCAGGGCTTCGGCTTCGTCCTTGAAGGTGGTGATGCTCACCACCGGGCCGAAGATTTCTTCCTGGAACACGCGCATCTTGTTGGTGCCCTTGAGCAGGGTTGGCTGGATGTAATACCCGGTCGCCAGGCTGCCCTCGAGTTTTTCTATCTTGCCGCCGGTCAGCAGCTCGGCGCCTTCGCCCTTGGCGATTTCCAGGTACGAAAGAATCTTGTCGAATTGCTGCTCGGACGCCTGGGCGCCGACCATGGTGTCGGTGTCCAGCGGGTCACCACGTTTGATCTGCAGGACCTTCTTCATCACCACTTGCATGAATTCGTCGTAGATCGACTCCTGCACCAGCGCGCGAGATGGGCAGGTGCAGACTTCGCCCTGGTTGAAGAACGCCAGCACCAGGCCTTCAGCGGCTTTTTCGATGAAGGACGGCTCGGCCTTCATGATGTCTTCGAAGAAGATGTTCGGCGATTTGCCACCCAGCTCCACGGTGGACGGAATGATGTTTTCGGCGGCGCATTTCATGATGTGCGAGCCGACCGGGGTCGAGCCGGTGAAGGCGATTTTGGCAATGCGTTTGCTGGTGGCCAGCGCTTCGCCGGCTTCGCGACCGAAACCCTGGACGATGTTCAGCACGCCGGGTGGCAGCAGGTCGCCGATCAGTTCGACCAGCACGGTGATGCCCAGCGGGGTTTGTTCGGCAGGCTTGAGCACCACGCAGTTACCGGCGGCCAGGGCCGGGGCGAGTTTCCAGGCGGCCATCAGGATCGGGAAGTTCCACGGGATGATCTGCCCGACTACGCCCAGTGGTTCATGGATGTGATAGGCCACGGTATTGCCGTCGATCTCGGCAGCGCTGCCTTCTTGCGCGCGGATGCAGCCGGCGAAGTAGCGGAAGTGGTCGGCGGCCAGCGGGATGTCGGCGTTGAGGGTTTCACGCACGGCTTTGCCGTTGTCCCAGGATTCGGTAATTGCCAGCAGTTCGAGGTTCTGCTCGATGCGGTCGGCGATTTTCAACAGCACCAGCGAACGGGCTTGCGCAGAGGTGGCGCCCCACGCGTCGGCGGCGGCGTGGGCAGCATCCAGGGCCTTGTCGATGTCTTCGGCCGTGGAGCGGGGGAATTCGGCAATCGGTTGGCCATTTACTGGCGAGGTATTGGTGAAGTACTGACCTTTGACAGGCGCGACGAACTCGCCGCCGATGTAGTTACCGTATTTGGCTTTGAACGAAACGATAGCGCCTTCAGTACCGGGGTGAGCGTAACGCATGGTGGTCTCTCCTTGCTTTTGTGCTTATAGGGAGTCGCGCATGTGCGCTTGCTTTAAGCGTAGAGCAAGGGCCGGGCCAGTGCGTTGCAGCTCAGGCAAATCAAGGCCTTGCGCATTTTTTGTCGGACGGATGGGGTGCGCCTGTGACGTTTTCGGTACAACTGGCGTGACACTTTGTACCGCTACTGGCACAGCCTGTGACTGGGTAGTCTTGCAGGCATTGCAATGCAGGCCAGGCTGGAGGATGCTCGGCGACGGGACGCTGCTTTGTGGCGAGGGAGCTTGCTCCCACTGGGCTGCGCAACGGCCCCAAAAAGTCTGCCGGCCAAGATTCTGGCGAGCGCTTCGCACTCGAGCGGTAGCAAGCTCCCTCGCCACAAGGTGTGTGCCATTCCTTAAAAGGGGGAGGCATTGCTCTCGGGGAGAATAATAAGAAATGCACGACAACCATTTGAGTCGCCATGCCCAGCAGGTCCTGACTGTCACTCAGGGCAAGGCCCACCTGCACGGCCCTGGCAGCGATCCGTCCATCGCGCGCTCCTGGCTGCGCTGCCTTGAGGACTATCATCTCGACCCGGCCCTGAGCATCGCGCCGACGGTGCTGGAACATGGCCGCGTCCTCGAAAGCCGCGAACGCTTGCAGCAAGTGCTGCACATCGCCGGCAATGAAATGACCAGCCTGCACCAGCAACTCTCCGGCGCCGGCCATGCGGTATTGCTGACCGACGCTCGCGGCGTGATCCTCAACTGCGTCACCGCGCCCGCCGAGCGGCAGATCTTCGAACGCGCCGGGCTCTGGCTCGGTGCCGACTGGAGCGAGGCCTGCGAAGGCACCAACGGCATCGGCACCTGCCTGGTCGAGCGTCAGTCGCTGACCATCCATCAGGACGAACACTTCCGTGGCCGTCATACCGGCCTGACGTGCTCGGCGAGCCCGGTCTTCGACCCCCATGGCGAATTGCTGGCGGTGCTCGACGTGTCGTCGGCGCGGCGCGATGTGTCGCGGCAAAGTCAGTTCCACACCATGGCGCTGGTCAATCTGTCGGCGAAGATGATCGAGAGTTGCTACTTCCTGCGCTGCTTCGACAACCAATGGCTGCTGCGTTTTCACTTGCAGGCCGAGTCCGTTGGATTGTTCAGCGAAGGGTTGCTGGCGTTCGACGGAGAAGGGCGCATTTGTGCGGTCAATCAGAGTGCGCTGAACCTGCTGGGCCATATTCGCGGCGGCTTGCTGGGTAAGCCGGTGGAAGCGTTTTTCGATTGCTCGCTCGATGAGTTGCTGGGGCGGGCGAGCATCAATGCCGCGGCCAGTTGGCCGTTGCGCACCCGTGATGGCCGCAAGCTGTTCGCGGTGTTGCGCGGTGAGGCGCGGCGACCACTATCGATTCCGATGGTGCCTGCTCCCAAGGTTGCTCCAGCACCGCGCCTGTCGGGCATTTGCCTGGATGATGTGACGTTGCAGGCGGACTTTCGCAAGGCCTTGCGTGTCTACGAGCGCGATGTGCCGTTGCTGATCAACGGCGAAACCGGGTCCGGCAAGGAGGCCTTTGCCAAAGCGGTGCACCACGCCAGCCAGCGGGCGGAAAAAGCCTTCGTCGCCCTCAATTGCGCGGCCATTCCCGAAAGCCTGATCGAAAGCGAGTTGTTCGGTTATCGCGGTG
Source organism: Pseudomonas sp. P5_109 (assembly GCF_034009455.1). Classification (NCBI taxonomy): domain Bacteria; kingdom Pseudomonadati; phylum Pseudomonadota; class Gammaproteobacteria; order Pseudomonadales; family Pseudomonadaceae; genus Pseudomonas; species Pseudomonas sp. P5_109. The sequence goes on along the minus strand of NZ_CP125380.1, from coordinate 6,194,069 downwards.
GCAGCTTCACCGGCGCACGCAAGGAAGGCATGCGTGGCAAGTTGCAACAGGCCGACGGCGGGACGTTGTTCCTCGATGAAATCGGTGACATGCCACTGGCCTTGCAGACGCGCTTGCTGAGGGTGCTGGAAGACCGGCAAGTGGTGCCGATTGGTGGCGAGCCGGAATCGGTGAATGTGCGGATCATCAGCGCCACTCACCGTAATTTGCTGGATCGCGTGCAGGACGGCAGCTTCCGTGAAGATTTGTATTACCGCCTCAACGGGCTGGAAGTCGCGCTGCCGGCTTTGCGCGATCGCAGTGATAAATCGCAGTTGCTCGATTTTCTATTGGCCGAAGAGGCGGGCGCAGAAACCGTGCTGATCGACGGACCGGCGCGGGAGGCCTTATTGGGGTTCGCCTGGCCGGGCAACGTGCGCCAACTGCGAAATGTGCTGCGTACGCTGGCAGCACTGTGTGAGGACGGGCGGATTGGCCTGGAGGATTTGCCGGCGCTGATTCGTTCGGTCAGGCCGGCAGTGGTGCCGCCTATCGAAGAGCCATCGGAGCATCCGCTGGAGGATGCCGAGCGGCTGGCGTTGCTCAATGCGCTGGAGCAGACGCGGTGGCATATGACGCATACGGCGGAGCAGTTGGGGGTCAGTCGAAATACCCTCTATCGGAAGCTGCGTAAATACGGTATCGCCCGGTAATTGCTACGTCGACCTGTAAGGATCCGGCTTGCCGGCGATGGCGGTCTGGAGATTGTCTTCGCCGGCAAGCCGGCTCCTACAGGTTTTGCGCTGAGCGCCATTGAAACACAAGGTGCGATTTTCCCCTCCCTAAGCTAACCTGCGACCAAGTTTTACGAGGTCGACTATGCACATTCATATTCTTGGTATCTGCGGCACTTTCATGGGGTCAATGGCGGTTCTGGCCAAAGAACTGGGCCATCACGTGACGGGCTCCGATGCCAACGTCTATCCGCCGATGAGCACTCAACTGCAAGCCCAGGGCATCGAGCTGACACAAGGCTATGACCCGGCGCAACTCGATCCGGCCCCTGATCTGGTGGTGATCGGCAACGCCATGTCCCGGGGCAACCCGGCGGTGGAATACGTGCTGAACAAAGGCTTGCCGTACGTCTCCGGCCCGCAATGGCTGGCGGATCACGTGCTGCAAGGTCGCTGGGTACTGGCGGTTGCAGGTACGCACGGCAAGACCACCACCAGCAGCATGCTGGCTTGGGTCCTGGAACACGCGGGCATGGCCCCGGGCTTCCTGATCGGCGGCGTGCCGCAAAATTTCTCGGTGTCGGCGCGCCTGGGCGATACGCCGTTCTTCGTCATCGAAGCCGACGAGTACGACAGTGCGTTCTTCGACAAGCGCTCCAAGTTCGTACATTATCGCCCGCGCACGGCAATTCTGAACAATCTCGAATTCGATCACGCGGACATCTTCCCGGACCTGCCGGCCATCGAGCGGCAGTTCCACCATCTGGTGCGGACTATCCCGAGCGAAGGCCTGGTGATTCATCCAACCACTGAGCCGGCCTTGCAGCGCGTCATCGAAATGGGTTGCTGGACTCCGGTGCAAACCACCGGTGCCGGCGGTCAGTGGCAGGTCAAGCTGCTCAGCGAAGATGGCTCCAAGTTCGAAGTGATGTTCGAGGGCATCGCCCAGGGCGTGGTCGAGTGGGACATGACTGGCCAGCACAACGTCGCCAACGCCCTGGCTACCCTGGCAGCCGCACGCCATGTCGGTGTGGTGCCATCCATGGGCATCGCCGCGTTGAGTGCTTTCAAAAGCGTGAAGCGCCGGATGGAAAAAGTCGCGGAAGTCCGTGGCATCACCATTTATGACGACTTCGCTCACCACCCGACCGCCATTGCCACCACGCTGGATGGCCTGCGCAAACGCATTGGCGATGCACCGTTGATCGCAATCATCGAGCCGCGCTCCAACTCCATGAAGCTCGGCGCGCACCGCGATGGATTGCCGGAAAGCGTGGTCGATGCCGATCAGGTGATCTGGTACGCACCCGCCAACCTCGGCTGGGACCTGGCGGGTACTGCGGCGCTGTGCACTGTGCCGTCGATTGTCAGCGATTCCCTTGAGGGCATCATCGAGCGCGTGAAGAGCCAGGCCCAGCCCGGTACTCACGTGGTGATCATGAGCAATGGCGGCTTCGGCGGCCTGCACGGCAAACTGGCCGAGGCGCTCAAATGAACAACGGCCCGGAGCGCATTACCCTGGCGATGACCGGCGCTTCAGGCGCCCAGTACGGTTTGCGCCTGCTCGACTGCCTGGTGCGGGAAGATCGTGAAGTGCACTTCCTGATCTCCAGGGCCGCGCAGTTGGTAATGGCGACCGAAACGGACGTTACGCTGCCGTCCAAACCGCAGATGATGCAGGCCTTTCTCACCGAATACACGGGCGCTGCCGCCGGGCAGATTCGGGTGTACGGCAGGGAAGACTGGATGTCGCCGGTGGCCTCGGGCTCCGGCGCGCCAGCGGCGATGGTGGTGGTGCCGTGCTCCACTGGCACCTTGTCGGCCATCGCTACCGGTGCCTGCAACAACCTGATCGAGCGTGCCGCCGACGTGACGCTCAAAGAGCGTCGCCAGCTGATTCTGGTGCCCCGCGAGGCGCCGTATTCGAGCATTCACCTGGAGCACATGCTCAAGTTGTCGAACATGGGCGTGACCATCCTGCCGGCATCACCGGGCTTTTATCATCAGCCGCAAACCATCGACGACCTGATCGACTTTGTCGTCGCGCGGATTCTCAACCTGCTGAATATTCCTCAGGACATGCTGCCGCGTTGGGGCGAGCATCATCTGACCAGCGATGAATAAGCTGCTGGTGGTGCTGCTGGCGCTGCAATTGGGCGGATGCGCCACGGCGCGCACCCTCGATGCGGCCAAACCGGGCGCTCCGGTGGTGTACTCGGGGACTCGCCTGGATTTGTACGCGATGAACGGTGGGTGCTGTGCGATGGACCGATTCGGCGCCGAAGCGCCGGGCTATCCGGGCATCGATCTGCCGGCGAGTGCGTTGCTCGACACGCTGTTGTTACCGTTGTCGTTGTTGACGGTGATAGGGGTGAGTTTTCAGGCTACGGGTGGGTTGTAAGAGAGCGTTGTGGCGAGGGGGCTTGCCCCCGTTCGGCTGCGAAGCAGTCGTAAATTCTGTGCACGCGGAGCAACAGATAAATCGAGTTGACTGGTTTTGGGGCCGCTTCGCAGCCCAACGGGGGCAAGCCCCCTCGCCACAGGTCCGCGGATTACTTGCCGAGTTTGCGCAACTCATCCGACTCGACAATCCTGACCCCGTCCTGCTCTTCCAGCGCCAGGCGCCACATCGCGCGAGCCAGTTGGCAGGCCTCGATACCATGGTATTTGCCAGGGATCAGCCGAGACAACGGCCCGGCGACTTTCTCGCCCAGTCGCGGTTCGGTGCGTTCGCCCAGCAACAGCGAAGGCCGGCAGATGGTCAGCTGCGGCCAGTCCTGCGCGCGCAAGGCGTGCTCCATCTCGCCTTTGACCCGGTTGTAGAAAATCGACGATCTACGATCGGCTCCCAAGGCACTGATCACGATCAAGTGCCGTGCGCCCATTTCCCGGGCACGTTTGGCGAATGCCACCACCATGTCCAGGTCCACCGCGCGAAACGCCTGTTCGGAGCCTGCCTGCTTGATCGTGGTGCCAAGGCAGCAATAGGCGATATCGACCCGCCCGTTCAGTTGTGGCAGGAACGCCTTCGGGTCACCGACCGGGTTTTCCAAGTGCGGATGCTCGGCCAGTGGACGGCGTGAAGGGGCCAATACCCGGGTAATCGTTGGCTCGTTAAGTAGGCGATCAAGCAGATGTTCACCCGTCAAACCGGTGGCTCCGGCGAGCAGCACATGCTGAGGCGTCAAGTACATAGTGTTTCTCCCTTGATACTGTTCAGCTTAGTTGCTGTTTGCATCCTTGCTTTGCATAGATGCACTTTGCAGTGCTTTTCGTGCCTGTTGTTTACGCAGTAGTTGCCAATGCGAGAGGACGGTTTTCGGTGCCCAGATCTGAGGCTCGGACGCTTCGAAACCATCCGCCAGCTCACGCTCGGCGACAGTGGCCTTGGCCAGTTTGAAGGCCTGCTCCAGATCATCGGTCTGGTTCAGGGCCTGGACGAACAGGGCGTCGCCGAAGTAGGTGAAGTTGGCTTCCTCCGAGCAGCCGAAGGACACCCGGTCGGCCCGCGAGGCCGTCATGATCAGGGTTCGCTCGTCCTTGAGGGCGGGGATGAAGCCGCCGGAGTAGCAAGACGAAATCACGATGACCTTGTCGCGGTTTTTCAGCGGGGCAAGGACAGCGGCCAACTCGTCGGCTGGCAGATCAGCCAGTTCCATGCGCGGCTGGTCCAGCACCAGCTCATGTTCACTGGTGCCATGACTGGTCAGGTAGATGAAGATCAGGTCTTCCGGACCGCTGCGTTCGGCCAGCGTCAGGGCGGCACGTCGCAGGTTTTCCCGGGTAGCCATTGGGCGGTCGGCGAGGTGGTCACGATGGTTCACCAGGCGGATTTGGCCAAAGGCGCCGAAACGGGTGGAGAGCATATTGGCGACGTAGTCCGACTCGCGCAGAAAAACACTTTGCTTGCCATCACCGCCCAGGGTCAACGAATACAGCTCCACCGCCGGGGTCGAGGGCGGAATGTTGCTCAGTGCTGCATCGAGCAGGCGCCCCTGTGCCAACAGGCCGAGCTCCAATGTGTCTGGCAACAATTTGCCCTCGGCGTCGCGCACGCGCTGGCCGTTGATCCAGGTGCCGCTGAGCACGGTGCCGTCGGTCAACACCAACGTGCCGCGCCCCTGGTAACTGTCGTTGTCGAACTGGCCGGTGTAGAAGCTGCCGTCGGCGAGGTTCAGTCGGCCCTGGCCGGAAAAGCGCCAGTCGTTGAACTGGCCGATGTAGTGGCTGCCGTCGGTGCCGATCAGCTCGCCCTTGCCGTTCAGCGAACCTTCCTTGAACTGGCCCAGCCAGACATCGCCGTCCGCGTTTTCGTAGCGGCCTTTGCCGTGCAGTTGGTTGTTCTTGAAGCTGCCGACATAGATGTCGCCTTCGGCGCTGTTGAACGTGCCGTTGCCCTCCAGCTGGCCGTCGACGAAGTGCCCGGTGAACTGATTGCCGTTGCCGTCGCCGCGCTGGCCTTCGCCATTGGGTTTGCCGTGAGCGAACTGGCCCTGATAGGAGCTGCCGTCTTCGAGTTCGAGGCGGCCCAGGCCGGCGTATTGATCAGCCTTGAACTCGCCGCGATAGCTCATGCCGTTTTCTTTGAGTGTTCCTTCGCCGTTGCGCCGGCCAGCCTTGAAGCCACCGCTGTAGCTGCTGGCGTTGGTGGTCAGCGCCCCCTGGCCTTCGAACAGTCCCTGATTGAACTGCCCGCGATAGACTTCGCCATTGCTGCCATGCCACTCGCCCTGGCCCTGCCACTGGCCTTTGTCGAACTCGCCGGCGTACCAGCTGCCGTTCGGGTAGTCGATGCGCCCCTTGCCTTGCAGCAAGCCATTGACCAGATCACCGCGATAGCGTCCGCCGTCCGGCAAGCGGGCGTCGGGGGGCAAAGGCGATTCGCCGTCGCCGCAAGCGGTGAGCATCAGGGTCAAGGCAAGGAGTGCAAGTGGGCGCATAGCGGATTCCGGGCAATTAGGCGAGGGAGTATGCCGCAGCTATGTGTCCTTATATAGGGCGAGGTACCGCGAGAGGTCGCGAAACAGCAGGAGCTGCTTCGCATCCGGGACGGTTTACACGAAGCACAGGGACAGGGGTTCGGCGATGTACGCCGGTTTGTCCGAACCTTCGATTTCCAGGGTGGTGGTGGCCTTGAGCAGCCATTGGCCGGGTTTCTTCTCGATGACTTCGGTCAGGTCGACCTTCAGTCGCACCCGCGAATTGACCTTGACCGGCTGGATGAAGCGCACGCTGTCGAGGCCGTAGTTGACCACCATCTTCAAGCCTTCAGGCATGACGAGGATGTCTTCCATCAGTTTCGGAATCAGCGATAACGAAAGAAAACCGTGAGCGATGGTACTGCCAAATGGCGTTTGCGCGGCCTTGACCGGATCGACGTGGATGAACTGAAAATCCCCTGTGGCTTCGGCGAACAGGTTGATGCGGTCCTGATCGATGGTGAGCCATTCGGAACGTCCAAGTTCCTTGCCGACATAATCTTTGAGCTCTGCAACTGGAACATAGGGCATTGAGACTCTCCTTGGGTTCATCGGTTTTATAGTTTTGGCTTGCGGGGATTCAACCTCCCGGCTTACCACTTTAGATCAACATGGCCAAACGCCCAGGTCAACTGACCATGCTTTTGGCGAATGCCGGTCTATAGCGTGAGCATGCTTATAATGCCCGGCCAATGCGGGTGACGGATTTTGCAGGAGATCTTTTATGTTGTTACGGGGCCTGACTTGGCTGGTGCTGTTCCAATTGCTCGGCACTGCAATCAATCATTTGTTCTTGCCGGTGCTGCCGGGGCCGATTGTGGGGTTGCTACTGCTGCTGGTGTACCTCATCTGCCGCGGGCAGGTTGGCGAGCCGCTGAACCTGGCGGCCAGCAGCCTATTGCGCTACCTGCCACTGTTGCTGGTGCCGCCAGCCGTGGGCGTGATGGTCTATGCCGCTGACATCGCGGCGGATTTCTGGGCGATTGTCGGTGCGCTGGTATTGTCGCTGTTGCTTTCGATGGCCTTCGCCGGGGTGCTGATGCAGCGCATGGTCAAGCGTCACGCTCACTCCGAGGATAACCAATGATCTTCGACTGGCACGGCGCCTGGGCGTCGGTGATTCATCATCCGTTGTTCGGCATAGGCATTACCCTCGGCGCCTATCAACTCGTCCTTGCGGCGTTCGAGAAAACCCGCTGGATCTTTTTGCAGCCGGTGCTGGTCTCCATGATGCTGGTGATCGGCGTGCTGGTGGGCTGCGGCCTGACCTACGCCGAGTACCGCAAGAGCACCGAGATCCTGAGTATCCTGCTCGGTCCGGCCACGGTCGCCCTGGCGGTGCCGCTCTATCTCAACCTGCGACGGATTCGGCAGTTGTTCTGGCCGATATTTACTACGCTGGTGATAGGTGGGGTCGTGGCCACGGGGATGGGCGTGTTGCTGGGCTGGTCATTCGGTGCCGAGCACATGATTCTGATGACCATGGCACCGAAGTCGGTAACTTCGCCGATCGCCATGCTGGTGGCCGAGCAGATCGGCGGGGTCGCGGCACTGGCGGCGGTGTTCGTTCTGATTACTGGCGTGATCGGGGCGATTTTCGGTCCGGCCCTGTTGACCCGCCTCGGCGTGCATAGTCCGGAAGCCCGGGGCATGGCACTGGGCATGACGGCCCATGCGGTTGGCACGTCGGTGGCGTTGCAGGAAAGTGACGAGTGCGGCGCCTTCGCGGCGCTGGCGATGAGCCTGATGGGTGTGGCCACGGCGGTTTTCCTGCCGCTGGCGGTATCGATGGTGGTGTAAGGAAATGTCTATGAGTCTGCCGCTTTTTCCGTTGAACACAGTGCTGTTCCCAGGTTGCATCCTCGATTTGCAGATCTTCGAAGCGCGCTATCTGGACATGATCGGCCGCTGCATGAAACAGGGCGGCGGTTTCGGCGTGGTGTGCATCCTCGACGGCGAAGAAGTCGGGATCGCCCCGGCCGGCTACGCGCTGGTGGGCTGTGAAGCGCTGATTACCGATTTCAAACAGCAGGACAACGGCCTGCTGGGGATTCGGGTTCAGGGTGGGCGGCGTTTCCATGTATTACGAACGGAAGTTCAGCGCGATCAGTTGACCGTCGCCGAGGTCGAGTGGCTGGAAGACGAACCGGAACAGCCACTGCAGGATGAGGACGCCGACCTGGTCGCATTGCTCAAGGCCCTGGCGGAGCACCCGATGGTCGAAGCCTTGAACATGGGTACTGAAGCGACCGGTCAGCAGTCGCTGGCAAATCAGTTGGCGTACCTGCTGCCTTTTGCCGAACTGGACAAGGTCGATCTTTTGCAACTCGATGATCCGCAGCAACGACTGGATGCGATTCAGGCGTTGCTGGATGAGTTGCAGGGCGAGTTGTTTGCTTGATTAGTAATGGCCAGCCGCCGATTACTCGGTTGAGTGTTGTTGTTTAGTTGGTTTTCAGTTTTATGGAGTTGTTTGTTTTTGTAGTGTTCAGCTTGCTGGGTGGGGCTTTGCATTGATTTTTAATAAGTTAGGTGGGTTGTATGTGTTGATTGGTAGAGTTTAGGTGCTTATATTTGCTGCGCCTGCATGAGGCAGGTATTGCATATATAAGGGATTGAATTATGAGATATTTAAGCGGCAATGAACGTACGTTGTGGGACTTTTGCTTTTCCCGGATCATGGTTCGGTATGTTTTCGCAAACGCCCCGCAGGTCGAAGTAGAGTTCGCGGCGGACTCGGCGGTCAATGCGGCGAATGCATTGATCCTGGTGCGACGCTCGGGTTTGAATGGCGGTCGCGACAATTTTGAGCAACGGCTCTGGGATGATTATGCGGGAGAGGCGATGATCAAGTTTTCTGCGGAGGTTCGTTGGAAGTTTGAAGATTATGTCGTCGTCGCTGGCCAGGTTGCAAAACAAGCCGATACGGCCGTTGTGAAGTATCGTGGTGTTGAAGACTCGGATTTACCAAAATTCCCGTTCGGCAACTAAGGCTTGATATGAGTTGTCAAGGCGCGCCGAGGTACACCCGCGAAAAGGTTAGCGTCATAGCCGGCAAACAGCTTGCCAGCAGGTCAGGTGCATCCGTGGCGGTTATTCACGGTCGTCCATACGGCGAACAGTCACTACCCAATCAGGTGATGTACATGCTGTCTTTTGTCGACATGAACAAGAAGCGACTGGATGCGATTCAGGCGTTGCTGGATGAGTTGCAGGGTGAGTTGCTTGCTTAATTATTTTGTTCTAATTTCAAAAATTAGAACGCTTGTAATGGCGCGCTATTTTATTTAAGTTTTCCTTGCGGCCAAGATTTCTGGGTCGACATAACAAGGAGAGTTTTAATGATGAATGTTGATTTTATTGATGTGATTCACACCTCGCAAAGGGAAGAATATTTTTTTATTCAGACCGTAGTTTGGCGTCAAATCGCCGATGAGTTGCTTGTGCGCAATCCAGCTGTTAAGTATGTTGAAGTTCGGGATAAGGTGGACAGTGAGCTCGCTACCGTATTTCAGCAATATTACGGGCGTCTGGATAAATATCTTGAAGAGCGCAGTGCCGAAACTCGTGACAATCTCCCGGATTTAAAATAATCACTGGTTGTCCTGTGTTCGTAGTATGTTTTCTATATTGAAGATAAAGTGCTGCTAGTAAAAATAATCCCGGTCGGTTCGATCGGGATTATTTTTTGGCGATTTGAGTTTGGCGCAAAACTCTTTTAATAGGCATACCGCAACATCGTATGCGGTAAATGCCGCAGTACGAAGAAACCGAACAATGCCAGCAACGCCGGCAACACCAGCCACCAGACCTTGGGTGGCAAGGCGTTGAGCGGTTCCTTGTGTTGGATCAGCCACAGGCTGGCTGCACAGACGCATGCCGCCAGCATCGCGCCGGCCATGACATCGGTCGGCCAATGCGCGCCGAGGTATACCCGCGACAGCGCAATAGCCATCGCTGGCAGGCAGCCCACCAATAGCCAGGTCAGGCGCATCCGCGGCGGCTGTCCGCGGCCCGCCAGTACGGCGAGAGTCAGGAACAGCGCAAAAGAGCCCGACGCATGGCCGCTGGGCATGCTGTAGCTGGTCAGCGGATCGCTCAGCACTTCGGGGCGCACGCGGGCAAAGAACTGTTTGGTCGCGGTGTTCGCCAATGCGGTGAAGAGCAGGGTGCTCCCGGCGAAAATCGCCGGGCGCCATTGACGCATCAGCAACAGCAAGCCGGTCAGTAGCGTGCTGAACAACAGCATGTTGTGGAATTCGCCGATCAGCGTGAAGACTACCGCCACCTCATCGAGCATCGGGCTGCGATGTTCCTGCACCAGAGTCATCAAGCCTTGATCAAGGGCACTCAGGTACGGATAGCCGATGAACAGCCCTGCCAGGAGGAGAAAACTCATGCCGGCGATTATCGATGTGGCCCGGCGATGCTGGCGCAGGCTACTGGTGGCACTCAGCCCGACCATCACGGCAATGCCGCCGGCAACGATTCCTGCCTGGAGCCAGAAACCTTCGGGTAGCGGCAAGCGAATCGCCGCGCCGGTAGCCCAGCCGGGCAACAGGTAGGCCACCGACCATCCTGCACCGGCCAGCAGGCTGACGGCAATGAAGCGTGGGAAGGGCATGTCGCACATGCCAGCGACCATCGGCAGCATCGGCCGCAATGGCCCGATAAAACGCCCGACCAGCAGGCTGGCGATGCCATAGCGCTGGAAGTAGGCCTCGGCCCCGGCAATCCATTCCGGGTGATGACGCAAACCGGGCAAGCGCCGGATATTCTGATGAAAGTGCCGTCCAAGGAAATACGAAACCACGTCGCCCAATACGCCAGCGAGGAAACCCAGCAGCAAGGTTTCACTAAGCGGCAACGCACCGCTGCCGGCCAATACCGCAACGGTAAACAGCAAAACCGTGCCGGGGACGATCAGCCCGGCAATCGCGAGGCATTCCACAAAGGCCACCAGAAATATTGCCGCCGCGAGCCATTGCGGATTGACCGTCAACCAACCGGTCACGCTATCGAGCCATTGGCCCATATAAACCACTCCATCAAATGTTCAATTGCTTCCAGGGATTAATGCAACTTTGAATGCGCCACTGCCCCCTGTGGGAGCGGGCTTGCCCGCGAACAGGCTCTTTCAGTCGATATCGACGTCGACTGATACTCCGCCTTCGCGGGCAAGCCCGCTCCCACAGGGAAATGCTGTTTGCTCAAGTCTGAGTCAATTTCAGGACAGCACAAAATAATCGCGACCTTCGACTTGCCCGCGACGCAGCGGATTGCGCGTGCAGTAAGCAGCGTAGGCGCCGTCGACGAAGCGGTACATCAGATGTTCATCGCGCCCGTGGGGGATGCCCAGGCGGGTAGTCTGGATGATGTGCGCGGGTGTCTGGCCGACGTGCTCCACCAACAGAGCTTCATGATCGAAGCGTTTGGCGTCCCACACCGGCACTTTCAGGCCCAGCGCCTTGCACAGCAGGGTTTGCCCGGCGCAGAGTTTTTGTGACGGGCGAGGGTGGCCCTGGGCATCGGGATTGTTCAAAAGCATCTGTGCCAGGCTGGCCGGCCCGCTCAATTCATCGATCCACGGGTACGCAGACTTGATCAGTACGGCGTTACCGGGCCCTTGGGCGCTGAAATTAAGGGAGTCGCCACCGCGGGCGTAATACATATAGATGTGGCCGCCATCCAGAAACAAAGCCTTACGTTTTTCTGTGTAGCCGAGGGACGCGTGGCTGCCTTTTTCCGCGCAGTAATAGGCTTCGGTCTCGATGATCCGCGCACTCAGCCACAGGTCGCCAACTCGATGGCGGATGACTTTGCCGAGTAAATCCCGGGCCAGAATTTGCGCGTCACGGTCGAAAAAACCGTCCGGGAGGCCCGTGGGCAGGCTCGTAGCGGACGCTCGAACAGTCAGATTGGACATGATGATCGGCGTTTATCAGGGCTGAATAAGCCGTGATGATAACAATTTGCAGCTTAATCCCGGCTGAACATCAGCAAATACCCCTCCATTTCGACCATCCGCCCGTCACCGCTGTTAGTCCCGGGACGCGACAGCTATAATCTGCCGCTTTACTCTTTACCAAGACCTTAGCAAAGACCACTCCAGACCATGACTGAGTCCGTTCTTGACTACATGACCCGCCTGGGTCGCGCTGCCCGCGAAGCTTCCCGCGTCATCGGCCGTGCCAGCACCGCGCAGAAAAACCGCGCCCTGCAGGCCGCCGCCAATGCGCTTGACGCTGCCCGCGCCGAGCTGACGGCGGCCAATGAGCTGGACTTGGCCGCAGGTCGCGCCAATGGTCTTGAGCCTGCCCTGCTTGAGCGCCTGGCACTGACTCCGGCGCGTATCGACGGCATGATCGTCGGTCTGCGTCAGGTGGCGGCCTTGCCGGACCCGGTCGGCGCGATCCGTGACATGAGTTTCCGTCCGTCGGGTATTCAGGTCGGCAAGATGCGCGTGCCGCTGGGCGTGATCGGAATCATCTACGAGTCGCGGCCGAACGTGACCATTGATGCCGCGAGCCTGTGCCTGAAGTCCGGTAACGCGACCATCCTGCGTGGCGGTTCCGAGGCTATTCACTCCAATCGTGCCATCGCCGCCTGCATCCAGCGCGGCCTGGCCGAGGCCGATCTGCCGGCCGCCGTGGTGCAAGTGGTTGAAACCACCGATCGCGCGGCCGTCGGCGCGCTGATCACCATGCCTGAATATGTCGATGTCATCGTGCCGCGCGGCGGCCGTGGCCTGATCGAACGCGTCAGTCGTGATGCCCGGGTACCGGTGATCAAGCACCTGGACGGCATTTGCCACGTTTACGTGAGTGAACACGCCGAGCTGGCCAAGGCCCAGCGCATTGCCTTCAACGCCAAGACTTACCGTTATGGCATCTGCGGTGCCATGGAAACGCTGCTGGTGGATCACACCGTTGCCAAAGATTTCCTGCCAGCGATGGCGGCACAGTTCCGCGAAAAAGGCGTCGAACTGCGCGGTTGCGAGCGTACCCGGGCAATCATCGATGCCGTGGTCGCCACTGAAGAAGACTGGAGCACCGAATACCTGGCGCCAATCCTGTCGATCCGCGTGGTCGACGGGCTGGAGCAAGCCATCGAGCACATCAATCACTACGGTTCCCATCACACCGATTCGATTGTCAGCGAACACCAGGGCGACACCCGGCGTTTCGTGGCTGAAGTCGACTCCTCGTCGGTGATGATCAATACCCCGACATGCTTCGCCGATGGCTTCGAATACGGATTGGGTGCCGAGATCGGCATTTCTACTGATAAGCTGCACGCCCGCGGCCCGGTGGGTCTCGAAGGACTGACCTGCGAGAAGTACATCGTGGTCGGTGACGGGCAGTTGCGCGGACAGGAGCCGGCCTGACTTGGGCGACTTCAACCCGTCAGCCCCGGTCACCGTCAGCGAGCCAGCCCCTCGCCGGATTGGCGTGCTGGGCGGAACGTTCGACCCGGTGCACATCGGCCATTTGCGCGGTGCGCTGGAGGTCGCTGAAACATTGGCGCTCGATGAGCTGCGACTGACACCCAGTGCCAGGCCGCCTCATCGGGACAAGCCGCAGGTGTCGGCAAAAGACCGTCTGGCGATGGTCGAGTGCGCGGTGGCCGGTGTGGCGCCGTTGGTGGTGGACGCCCGCGAATTGCAGCGGGACAAACCGTCCTACACCATTGATACCCTGGAACTGATGCGCGCCGAACTGGCCGTATCCGACCAGGTTTTTCTGCTTTTGGGCTGGGACGCTTTTTGCGGCCTGCCCACTTGGCACCGCTGGGAAGAGTTGCTCCAGCATTGCCATATCCTGGTGTTGCAACGCCCGGATGCCGACAGCGAACCGCCGGATGCCTTGCGCAACCTGCTGGCAGCGCGCTCGGTGAGCGACCCGCTGGCCCTCAAAGGGCCGAGCGGACAGATTGCATTCGTCTGGCAGACACCGCTCGCGGTATCCGCCACCCAGATCCGTCAACTGCTGGCCAGCGGTAAGTCGGTACGTTTCCTGGTGCCCGACGCGGTCCTGGCCTACATCGATGCGCACGGTCTCTACCGTGCGTCGAACTGAATAGGAGTGCTTCAAGGCACGTGGCAACAACGTGTATCGAAGCCCCGAACATACGAGCAAAACGAGTTTTATATGACGAGCAACAACGAAACCAAAGTAAAACGCAAAGGCACGTTCAAGAGCGCTCCGCTGCCTGAGAAAGTCCTCGCTGCCGAGCCGCCTAAAGGCGACGAGCTGGTCAAGATCGCCGTAGCCGCCCTGGAAGACGTCAAGGCCCAGGACGTGCTGGTGATCGATGTTCGCGACAAGCAGAGCATCACTGACTACATGATCATCGCCACCGGTACCTCCAACCGCCAGATCGGCGCGATGCTGGACAAGGTCCGCGAAGCGGTCAAAGCCCTGGGCATCAAGCCACTGGGTGAAGAAGGCAAGGGCGATAGCGACTGGGTGCTGCTGGACATGGACGACGTGATCGTCCACATGATGACCTCCAACGCCCGTCAGTTCTACGACCTGGAGCGCCTGTGGAAAGGTGCCGAGCAGAGCCGTGCGGCCGATGGCAAGCACCACAGCCCTGAAGTTGGTCACGAGCACTTCAACAAGCTCAACAAAGACCAGGAATAAGGGACCGCTGTGCGACTGCGACTGATCGCCGTCGGTTCACGCATGCCCAAATGGGTGGAAGAAGGCTGGCATGAATATGCCAAGCGTCTTCCGTCCGAGCTGGCGCTGGAACTGGTGGAAATACCGCTCAATACCCGTGGCAAGAACGCCGACGTGGCCCGCTTCATCCGTCAGGAAGGCGAAGCCATGCTGGCAAAGGTCGGGCCGAATGAGCGGATTGTCACTCTCGAAGTCCATGGCAAGCCCTGGAGCACCGAGCAACTGGCGGTCGAGCTCGATCGCTGGCGGCTGGACTCGCGTACGGTCAACTTCATGGTCGGCGGCCCCGAAGGGCTGGCGCCGGAAGTCTGTGCCCGGGCTGACCAGCGCTGGTCGTTGTCGCCGCTGACCTTGCCGCACCCGCTGGTGCGGATTCTGATCGGCGAACAGTTGTACCGTGCCTGGACCGTGTTGTCCGGTCACCCATACCACAAGTAGCTCTGCCCTCATGTCCCAACCGATCCGCATCAAGGACCACGAAAAAGACGCCCGTCTGGTGCGTGGCCGCGTCGTGTTCGGGGCTATTGCAGTGGTGGCGCTGATTGGCGTGCTGATCGCGCGCCTGTATTTCCTGCAGGTAATCCAGTACGAGTATCACTCGACCCTGTCGGAAAACAACCGTGTCCATGTGCAGCCGATTCCACCGACCCGTGGCCTGATTTTCGACCGCAACGGCGTGGTGATTGCCGATAACCGGCCCAGCTTCAGTCTGAGCATGACCCGCGAACGCTCTGGCGATTGGCAGCAAGTGCTCGATGTGATCGTCGAAGTCCTGGAGCTGACGCCCGAGGACCGGGTGATCTTCGAAAAACGCATGCGTCAGGGGCGTCGGCCGTTCGAGCCGGTGCCGATCCTGTTCGAGCTGACTGAAGAGCAGATCGCCCGCATCGCCGTGAACCAGTTCCGCCTGCCGGGCGTGGAAGTGGTCGCGCAACTGGTTCGTCACTATCCCCAGGGCGCGCATTTTGCGCACTCGGTGGGCTACATGGGGCGGATCAACGAGAAAGAGCTGAAGTCTCTGGACCCGGTCAGTTATAGCGGCACCCATCAGATCGGCAAAACCGGCATCGAGCGTTTCTATGAGCCGGAGCTGCATGGCCAGGTGGGTTACGAGGAGGTCGAGACCAACGCTCGGGGCCGTGTATTGCGGGTGCTCAAACGCACCGAACCGGTTTCCGGCAAAGACATTGTCCTGAGCCTCGACATCAAATTGCAGGAAGCCGCCGAAGCCGCGCTCGGCGGTCGTCGTGGCGCGGTGGTGGCCCTGAACCCGAAAACCGGCGAGGTGCTGGCGATGGTCAGTCAGCCGAGCTTCGATCCGAACCTGTTCGTCACCGGCATCAGCTCCAAGGCCTATTCCGAGCTGCGCGACTCCATCGACCGGCCGCTGTTCAACCGCGTGCTGCGCGGTCTGTACCCGCCGGGCTCGACCATCAAGCCTGCCGTGGCGATTGCCGGCCTCGATTCGGGCGTGGTGACGGCCTCGACCCGGGTGTTCGACCCGGGCTACTACATGTTGCCCAACTACGATCACAAATACCGCAACTGGAACCGCACCGGCGATGGTTTTGTCGACCTCGACACGGCGATCATGCGTTCCAACGACACCTACTTCTATGACCTTGCCCACAAGCTGGGGATCGATCGGTTGTCGTCGTACCTGTCCAAGTTCGGTATCGGTCAGAAGGTTTCCCTGGACATGTTCGAGGAGTCGCCGGGTCTGATGCCGACTCGCGAATGGAAGCGAGCGACCCGCCGCCAGGCATGGTTCCCGGGCGAAACGCTGATTCTCGGGATCGGTCAGGGCTACATGCAGTCGACCCCCCTGCAGCTGGCCCAGGCCACGGCGCTGGTGGCCAACAAAGGCATCTGGAATCGTCCGCACCTGGCCAAGACCATCGAAGGCGAGAAGCCGGTGGATCAGAACCCGATGCCGGACATCATCCTGCGTGATCCATCTGACTGGACCAAGGTCAACCACGGCATGCAGCAGGTGATGCACGGCGCCCGCGGTACGGCACGCAAGGCTGCGATCGGTGCGCAGTACCGCATCGCCGGCAAGAGTGGTACGGCCCAGGTGGTCGCGATCAAGCAGGGCGAGAAGTACGACCGCTCCAAGGTTCAGGAGCGCCATCGCGACCACGCCTTGTTCGTGGGCTTCGCCCCGGCTGACGATCCGCAGATCGTGGTGTCGGTGATGGTCGAGAACGGTGAGTCCGGCTCCGGCGTCGCCGCGCCAGTGGTGCGTCAAATCATGGACGCCTGGTTGCTCGACCAGAACGGCCACCTGAAAGCCGAATACGCCAGCCCTACTAGCGCGGAGGCCACGGCCCGTGATGAATAATTTTGATCGCATGCTCTCCAGTGAGGATGTGATGCGTCGTCGCGCGACGCTGCTGCAACGCATGCACATCGATGGCGTGCTGCTGATTTTGCTGTTGACCCTGGCCGCCGGCAGCCTGTTCGTGCTGTATTCGGCCAGTGGCAAGAGCTGGGACCTGCTGGCCAAGCAGGCCACTTCGTTCGGCATCGGTCTGGTTTCGATGATCGTCATCGCTCAGTTCGAGCCACGCTTCATGGCGCGTTGGGTGCCGGTCGGGTATGTGATCGGTGTGCTGTTGCTGGTGGTGGTGGATGTCATGGGCCACAACGCCATGGGTGCCACGCGCTGGATCAATATCCCCGGTGTCGTGCGCTTCCAGCCCTCGGAGTTCATGAAAATCCTGATGCCGGCAACCATCGCCTGGTATCTGTCCAAGCGCACATTGCCGCCGCAACTCAAGCATGTGGGCATCAGCTTGATGCTGATCGGCGTGCCATTCATTCTGATTGTGCGGCAACCGGACCTCGGCACTTCGCTGCTGATCCTGGCCGGCGGCGCTTTCGTGCTGTTCATGGGGGGGCTGCGCTGGCGCTGGATCCTCAGCGTGCTGGCCGCCGCCGTGCCCGTGGCGATTGCCATGTGGTTCTTCATCATGCACGACTACCAGAAGCAGCGAATCCTGACGTTCCTTGACCCGGAAAGTGATCCGCTCGGTACAGGCTGGAACATCATCCAGTCCAAGGCTGCCATCGGCTCAGGTGGTGTGTTCGGCAAGGGTTGGTTGCTGGGCACCCAGTCGCACCTGGACTTCCTGCCGGAAAGTCATACCGACTTCATCATTGCCGTATTGGGTGAAGAGTTCGGCCTGGTGGGGATCTGCGCGCTGTTGCTGATCTACCTGCTGTTGATCGGCCGTGGCCTGGTGATTACCGCCCAGGCGCAGACATTGTTCGGCAAGTTGCTCGCGGGCAGCTTGACCATGACGTTTTTTGTTTATGTTTTCGTCAACATCGGTATGGTCAGTGGCCTGTTGCCGGTGGTGGGGGTGCCGTTGCCGTTCATTAGCTACGGAGGAACTTCGCTGGTGACGCTGCTGTCAGCGTTTGGGGTTTTGATGTCGATCCATACCCATCGCAAGTGGATCGCGCAGGTTTGAATAAGGTGAAATTTTCAATGCAAGTAATGCGTGGCTGGGCGACTCGATTTGCGCCATGGGTCGGCCTGGTAAGCATCCTTGGCACCGTGCAGGAAGCGTTGGCCGGCGACTACGAGGGCTCGCCCCAGGTGGCCGAATTCGTTGGTGAAATGACCCGCGACTACGGTTTCGCCGGTGAACAGTTGATGGGCGTGTTCCGCGAAGCCGAGCGCAAGCAGTCGATTCTGGACGCCATCTCGAAACCCGCCGAACGGGTCAAGCAGTGGAGCGAATATCGCCCGATGTTCATCACCGATGCGCGCATAGCCCGGGGTGTGGATTTCTGGCGTCAGCACGAAGCGGTGTTGGCCCGCGCCGAGCAGGAATACGGTGTGCCGGCCCAGGTGATTGTCTCGATCATCGGCGTTGAAACCTTTTTCGGCCGCAATACCGGAAATTTCCGGGTGATCGATGCCTTGTCGACCCTGGGTTTCGACTATCCTCCCCGAGCCGAGTTTTTCCGCAAGGAATTGCGTGAGTTCCTGCTGCTGGCCCGCGAAGAACAGGTCGATCCGTTGACGCTCAAAGGCTCCTACGCCGGCGCAATGGGCTTGCCGCAATTCATGCCGAGCAGTTTCCGCGCCTATGCGGTGGATTTCGACGGTGATGGCCATATCAACATCTGGACCAACCCGGACGACGCCATTGGCAGTGTTGCCAGTTACTTCAAGCGTCATGGCTGGGTCGCCGGCGAACCGGTGGTCAGCCGCGCCGATGTCCGTGGCGATCAGGTCGACGAGGGTCTGACCACAGGAATCGAACCGACGAAAACCGTCGGGGAGTTGCGAGCCCTGGGGTGGTCAAGTCATGATGCGCTGCGCGATGATATGCCGGTTACTGCTTTCCGCCTGGAAGGCGACAATGGCCCCGAGTACTGGATGGGCCTGAAGAATTTTTACGCGATCACGCGTTATAACCGCAGCGTGATGTACGCAATGGCCGTACATCAACTGTCTGAACAACTGGTCCAAGCACGGGGCGTCAAGTAATGCGGGCATTGCCTATCAATAAACCCCTGAAGCTGATGGCATTCGCCGCGCTGGCAATGCTGGTCACCAGTTGTTCGACCAGCCGCGCGCCGGCCCAGAAGACCACTACCGCCGTACGCTCGACGCCGGGGCTGGACATCAACCGTGCCCACAAGGATGGCGCACCTTGGTGGGATGTCGATGTTTCGCGCATCCCGGACGCCACGCCGACCCTGCACACCGGCCCGTACAAGGCCAGTCCGTACTCGGTATTGGGCAAGACCTATTTCCCGCTGCAAGAATCCAAGACCTACGTGCAGTCGGGCACGGCGTCCTGGTACGGCACCAAGTTCCACGGCCAGAACACGGCCAACGGCGAGGTGTATGACCTGTACGGCATGAGTGCCGCACACAAGACATTACCGCTGCCGAGTTACGTCCGGGTGACCAACCTGGACAACAACAAGAGCGTGATCCTGCGAGTCAACGACCGCGGGCCGTTCTATTCGGACCGGATTATCGACTTGTCCTACGCCGCCGCCAAGAAACTCGGTTATGCCGAAATCGGCACCGCGCGGGTCAAGGTCGAAGGCATCGATCCCCAGGCATATTGGGCGGCTAAAGGCCGTCCGGCGCCTTTGATGCTCAACGAGCCGCAAGTCGCGCAGAATAGCGCCCCGGTGATCACGGCTTCGGCCGGCACCGTCGAGCAATGGACTCCGCCGCCGCAGCAACACGCTGCCGCGGTAGTGCCAGTGCAGCTCGATGCAAAAAAAAACGCTTCTGTACCAGCCTCTGGCCAGTATCTGCAGGTGGGCGCGTTCGCCAACCCGGACGCTGCAGAACTCCTGAGATCGAAGCTCAGCGGGATGGTGAGCGCTCCGGTGTTCATCAGCTCGATCGTGCGCAATCAGCAGACCCTGCATCGGGTTCGCCTGGGCCCGATCGGATCGCCGGGTGAGATCCAGCAGGTGCAGAACAGCGTGCGCCTGGCCAATCTCGGTTCGCCGAGTGTTGTGACCGAGTAAGCCACGAAGTAATACGTAGAGCTTGATTGACGGTTCGTCTGCGGTATTGGGGGGCGAACCAGGTTGTTGACTCGTTGAAGAACAAAAGCCCGGCAAGGGTGACTGAGTGAACAGCTGAACACGCGATGACTCGTTAGAAAGTCATTTGATTAGTTTTGCCTTCGGGCAGTTTCCATTAGCGATTTCGAGAGACGGATGAACATCACCACCTTTGCCAAACGCCTGTTCCTGCTAGTCCCGCTGCTTCTCTCACCTGCCGCCTTCGCGGTCGAGATGATGCCGTCGCCACCGCAACTGGCCGCCAAGGCCTACGTGCTCATGGACGCCAGCAGCGGCAACGTGCTGGTCGAAAACAATGGTGACCAGCGTCTGCCACCGGCCAGCCTGACCAAGCTGATGACCGCGTACATCGCGACCCTGGAAATCCGTCGTGGCCAGATCGGCGAAAACGATCCGGTGACCGTCAGCGAGAACGCCTGGCGTACCGGCGGTTCGCGGATGTTCATCAAGGTCGGCTCGCAGGTGACTGTCAGCGACCTGCTGCACGGCATCATCATCCAGTCGGGCAACGACGCCAGTGTTGCGCTCTCCGAGCACATCGCCGGCAGCGAAGACGCATTCGCCGACATGATGAACAAAACCGTCGGCGACCTGGGCATGACCAATAGCCACTTCATGAACCCGACCGGTCTGCCGAACCCCGAGCACTATTCGTCGGCTCACGACATGGCCGTGCTGGCTCGCGCGATCATCCACGAAGACCCGGCTCACTACGCGATCTACTCGCAGAAAGAGTTCTTCTGGAACGGCATCAAGCAACCTAACCGCAACCTGCTGCTGTGGCGCGACAAGACCGTCGACGGTCTGAAAACCGGTCACACCGACGAAGCGGGCTACTGCATGGTGTCCTCGGCTGTACGTGATGGCATGCGCCTGATCGCCGTGGTATTCGGTACCAACAGCGAAGTGGCTCGCGCCGCCGAGACCCAGAAGCTGCTGACCTACGGTTTCCGCTTCTTCGAAACCCAGACCTTCTATCAGAAAGGCGCCGAGCTGGCTCAGGCTCCTGTCTGGAAAGGCGCCACCAACCAGGTCAAGGCCGGCCTGGCTGAAGACCTGACCATGACCCTGCCGAAAGGCCAGCTGAAAAAGCTCGCTGCCAGCATGACCATGAACCCGCAACTGGTTGCGCCAATCGCCAAGGGCGACGTGATCGGCAAGGTCGAAGTCAAACTGGACGACAAGGTGGTGCACAGCGCCGACCTGATCGCTCTGGACGGCGTCGAAGAGGGTGGTATCTTCCGTCGCATGTGGGATAGCATCCGTCTATTCTTCTACGGCTTGTTCAACTGATAGTGTGCTCCTGCAAGGCCCCGTGCTGATCCGGCGTGGGGCTTTGCCGTCGCCACGGCTTACGCTTACGAGGCCGTTACGCCATGACCGATACCGAAGTAAAGGCGCCAAAGATCGAGTTCCCTGCCAATGATTACCCGGTTAAGGTGATCAGCGACACCGGTGTGGGCAACAAGGACAGGATCATCGACATCGTCCGCAAGCACGCCAAGATCAACGATGAGCGTGTTGACGAGCGCCAGAGCAGCAACGGCAAATACACCACCATTCAGTTGCACATCGTCGCGACCGACCAGGATCAGCTGTACAACATCAACAGCGAACTGCGGGCTACCGGTTTCGTGCACATGGTGCTGTGATGTCCGGCACGCTGGGCTTTCGCGAGCTCGGCCAGATGGCTTATGAGCCGGTCTGGCATGCCATGCAACGCTTCACCAACGAACGCGGCAGCGATGCTCCCGACGAGATCTGGCTGGTCGAACACCCGCCGGTCTTCACCCAGGGGCAGGCTGGCAAGGCCGAACACTTGTTGTTGCCGGGCGATATTCCGGTGGTGCAGGTCGATCGCGGTGGTCAGGTGACTTACCACGGCCCAGGCCAACTGGTGGCCTACCTGCTGCTGGACGTGCGCAAGCTCGGTTTTGGCGTGCGCGATCTGGTCACCCGGATGGAGCAGTGCCTGATCGAGCTGTTGGCCAGTTACGGCGTGATCGCCGCAGCCAAGCCCGATGCACCGGGTGTCTATGTCGACGGGGCGAAAATCGCCTCCCTGGGTCTACGGATCCGCCATGGTTGTTCCTTTCATGGCCTGGCCTTGAACGTGGACATGAACCTGGAACCGTTTCGACGGATTAATCCCTGCGGTTACGCCGGGCTGGCGATGACCCAGCTGAGCGATCACGCAGGATCGATTGAATTTGCCGAGGTAAGTGCCCGGCTGCGCGCGCAGCTCGTCAAACACCTCGACTATGCTGAGCAGACGACCCTGACGGGCGGAATCGACTGATATGACTACTGATGCAGTGCAAACCATGATCCCGACGCTTGATGTCACCGAGCGCCCGGCCCCGCGTCCCAAGGTTGAAGCCGGCGTCAAGCTGCGCGGCGCCGAGAAGGTTGCACGCATCCCGGTGAAGATCATTCCGACCACCGAACTGCCGAAGAAACCAGACTGGATTCGCGTACGCATCCCGGTTTCGCCGGAAGTCGACCGCATCAAGGCCCTGCTGCGCAAACACAAGCTGCACAGCGTGTGTGAAGAAGCGTCCTGCCCGAACCTGGGCGAATGCTTCTCCGGTGGCACCGCGACCTTCATGATCATGGGTGACATCTGCACCCGTCGTTGCCCGTTCTGCGACGTCGGCCACGGCCGTCCGAAGCCACTGGACGTCAACGAACCGGAAAGCCTGGCCATTGCCATCGCCGACTTGAAACTTAAATACGTGGTGATCACCTCGGTGGACCGCGATGACCTGCGTGACGGTGGTGCCCAGCACTTCGCCGACTGCATCCGCGAAATCCGCAAGCTGTCACCGAACGTACAGCTCGAAACCCTGGTCCCGGACTACCGTGGCCGCATGGACATTGCGCTGCAAATCACTGCCGCCGAGCCGCCAGATGTGTTCAACCACAACCTGGAAACCGTGCCGCGCCTGTACAAGGCTGCGCGCCCGGGTTCGGACTACCAGTGGTCACTGACCCTGCTGCAACGCTTCAAGCAGATGATGCCGCACATTCCGACCAAGTCCGGCCTGATGCTGGGTCTGGGCGAGACCGACGAAGAAGTCATCGAAGTCATGAAGCGCATGCGCGAGCACGACATCGACATGCTGACCCTCGGCCAGTACCTGCAACCGTCTCGCAGCCACTTGCCGGTGCAGCGCTTCGTGCACCCGGACACCTTCGCCTGGTTCGCCGAGGAAGGTTACAAGATGGGCTTCAAGAACGTCGCTTCCGGTCCACTGGTACGCTCCTCGTACCACGCCGACGAGCAGGCCAAGCTGGTCAAGGCCGAGCTGATGTCGTCCTGATCTGCACAAAGAAATGAAAAACGCCCGCATGGTATCCAGCCTTGCGGGCGTTTTTTTGCCTGGCCTACGGCACTGGCCGCTTTTTCCCGCAACCTTCGGGGCGACTGACCCTCTTCAGTTTGTCCCTGTTCCTGACTACTGTGTGCTGACGTGTTCACGCTGGGAGATTCACGGATGACCGCTCGACCGACCCACACCCTTTGCCCTCATGCTCCCGTCCCGGCACTGCCGTCGGAAGGCAAGATCGGCGTTATCGCGCCCGCCGGTCCCGCGTCGCTGGACACCGACAAGGCGGTGCAATGGATGCGTGCCCGGGGTTATTCACTGAAAGTGTTTCCCGGTGTCTACGAGAAAGATGGCTACCTGGCCGGCAGCGATGACGTGCGGCTCAATGACCTGCACGCAGCGTTCGCGGATCGTGAAGTCGATGCCATCATCTGTCTGCGCGGTGGTTACGGCACGCCGCGGCTGCTTGATCGCATCGATTTCCAACTGCTGCGCGACAACGCCAAGCCATTCATCGGCTACAGCGACATCACTGCCGTGCATTTGGCGATCAGTCGCTATGCCGGCTTCGTGACATTTCATGGTCCGCTGCTCAATGCCGACCTCCTGGGTGACAAGCAAATACCTACGGAGTCCTCCTTCTTCAACATGCTGAGAGGGCAGGTGAGGGCAGGCACAGTGCTGGCGCATCCAGTGGCCTACCCGTTGACCACAATCGAGCCGGGCGTGGCCCATGGACGCTTGCTGGGGGGCAATCTGGCCATGATTGCCGCAACCATGGGCACGCCTTACGAAATTGACGCCGAGGGCGTCATTCTGTTGATCGAGGACATCAACGAGCCGCTGTATCGCATTGACCGGTTGCTGACTCAACTGCGATTGGCAGGCACGTTGCACAAGCTGCGGGGTGTGCTGGTCGGGGATGTGGCGGGGGTGGAGGTAGCTGCGCTGGAGAGATTGCTCAAGCAGACCTTCGCGCCATTGAAGATTCCGGTGCTGTCCGGGTGGCGCAGTGGGCACTGCGATCCGAACCTGACGTTGCCGATGGGGGCGCTGGTCAGGCTGGATGCGGGGAATCAGGAATTGACACTGGAGCAGGATGTGGTGGTCAGGCAGTAGATTTTCAGTGCCTGACTGTCAGTCTTCGCGAGCAAGCCCGCTCCCGCATTGATTTTGTGCCGTTCACAGAACCAGTGTGGGAGCGGGCTTGCTCGCGAAGCTTTTAGCGGTTACGCAACCCTTCCAGCAATTTGTGCGTCGGATAGCCATCCGCCGGCCAGCCAAACGACTGCTGGGCGCTGCGGATTGCCTTGCGGGTGTTGGCGCCGATGATGCCGTCGGCCGTGCCGGCGTCATAGTTTTGCGCACTCAACAGGTTTTGCAGTTCGATCCGTTCAGTACGGCTCAGAGGCAGGTCATCCTTTGGCCATGAGCCGCTGATCAAGCCCGCGCCATTGAAGCGTTCGGACAGCAGGCTCACCCCCAGGGCGTAAGACGACGAGTTGTTGTACTTGAGGATTGCCCGGAAATTATCGAGCACCAGGAACGCCGGGCCACGGTAGCCGGCTGGCAACAACAGGGCCGCGGACAATTGCTCGGAACCGGCCGGGACCTGACCATCGTTGGGCAGGGTAATGCCTAGTTGCCGCCATTCGGCGACGCTCTTGCGAATCGTGCCGTCGGCCAGCAGGTAGTTGAACCCGCTCGGCAGCTGGACTTCAAAGCCCCATGGCTGGCCTCTCTGCCAGCCCGAGCTTTGCAGGTAATGCGCGGTCGAGGCCAGGGCATCGGCCGAGCTACCCCAGATATCGCGACGCCCGTCACCATCGAAGTCCACCGCATGGGTGTTGTAGGTGGTTGGGATGAACTGTGTCTGGCCCATGGCGCCGGCCCAGGATCCGAGCATCTTCTCGGGCTCGATATCGCCTTGTTGCAGGATCTGCAGGGCGGCAATCAATTGCGCGTGGGCGAAACCGGGACGACGACCTTCGTAGGCCAGGGTGGCCAGTGAGTTGATCACTGACTTGCTGCCCTGGAACTGGCCAAAGTTGCTTTCCATACCCCACACGGCCACCAGGGCCTGACGATCAACACCGTAACGCTGCTCGATGCTTTGCAGGACGTCAGCGTACTGGTCGATCAGCGACTGGCCTTTGCGTACCCGCAGCGGCGACAGGGCGCCATCAAGGTATTCCCACACCGGTTTTGCGAATTCCGGTTGGCTGCGATCGGCACGAATCACACTGGGGTCGAAGCTGACATTGGCGAAAGCGCGATCAAACAGATCGGCGCGAATACCGGCGGCCAAGGCATCCTTGCGGAAACCCGCCTGCCATTCGGCAAAGGTCTGGGTTGGCTGGATGTCGAGGTTCTCACCCGTCGGAACCACAGGCGGAACAACCGCCGGGGCGGTGGCGACAGGCAGCGTCTGAAGCGGCTGAGCGTCGGCTGCGGTCGGTTTTTCCGCACAGGCGACAAGCAAAACAAGGCTGGAGGCAGCGATCAATTGGCGCAGGTGCCAACGACGGGGAAGACAAAAGGGCATGCACGGGTCCAGGAAAAACGAATCAGGTACAGACCTTAACATGTCGAAGGGGTGTTCTGCTTTACGCAGCCAGAAAGTAAGAAGCCTCCCAGTTGTCAGACTGGAAGGCTTCGCGGCGGTAACTGCCTTTGCCCTTGGCCGGGCGTTCCTGGCGGCTGCGGAACAATGGCTGGGCGATGATGGATTTGGCCTTGTTGGGGCCATGCTTCGATGGCTTTTTGCTCATGGTGATGCCTCGCAGGGGAGTGGTTTTTGCGGGGCAAATCATCGGCCGAAGTTGGGGGGATGTCTAGTCCCTACATTGTGTAGGATCTTTCATTGATCTTGATAGCGATGTGGTTTCTGTGGCGAGGGGGCTTGCCCCCGTTCGGCGGCGAAGCGTCGTAAAATCGATATACGCGGTTTGTCTGAAATACCGTGTGTATCGATTATGGGGGGCGCTTCGCGCCCCAACGGGGGCAAGCCCCCTCGCCACAGGAAGCCTTACTCGGCAGGTAACGACAATCTTTGCCCCGCCATCAACAGCGTCAACCGGCTCAGGCTCATCCACGGCGAACCCGCCGCCTGGCCCTTGATCTGCGCGTCGATGCGTTGCGCTTCCAGCAGCAGTTGCGCCCAGCGTTGTGCCGAGTAGCGTTGCAGGGCTTTGCTCATCAACGGTTTACGTTTGTCCCAGACCGGGGGTTTGGCCTGGCTGAAGGCTTTGTCCAGCGGCGTCCCCTGGCTGTATTGCAGCGAAATATTGGCCAGCAGGCGCAGCTCCCGGGCCAGGGCCCAGAGAATCACCGGCGGCTCGACGCCTTCACCGCGCAAGCCTTCGAGCATGCGCAGCGCGTGGGCCGCTTCACCATTGAGCACGGCATCGGTCAGGCCAAACACGTCGAAGCGCGCACTGTCGGCCACCGCCGCCTGCACGGTTTCAACGGTGATCTGACCGCCTTCGGCCATCAGTTTGAGCTTTTCGATTTCCTGGGCGGCGGCCAGCAAGTTGCCCTCGACCCGTGCAGCGATCAGTTCAACGGCATCCTGGCTGGCGGAAAGACCGGCCTGGGACAGGCGTTGGCGGATCCAGCTGGGCAACTGGCCAACATCGACCGGCCAGATCTGCACGAACTGGGTCTGCTGTCCTTCGACCAGCGCCTTGCCCCACTTGGTTTTCTGCGCGCTGCCGTCGAGTTTCGGCAAGCTGACAAGCAGCACGGTGTCTTCGGCCGGGCGCGAGCAATATTCGATAAGCGCAGCGGCACCTTTGTCGCCGGGTTTGCCGGAAGGCAGGCGCAGCTCCAGCAGGCGCTTTTCAGCGAACAGCGACATGCTGGCACCGGCTTGCAGCAACGTCCCCCAGTCGAAACTGGCGTCGGCGGCAAACACCTGGCGCTCATCGAATCCCTGCTGACGGGCGGCGGCGCGAACAGCGTCGGCCGCTTCCTGGCACAACAACGGGTCATCACCGCTGATGATATAGACCGGCGCGAGGGCACCTTGCAGGTGTTTGGCGAGTTGGGCGGGGGCGAGCTTCATAAGAGAGGGCAAACGGGGCGCCCGGGCGCCCCGTAAGTCTTACTGCTGCGGCAGTTCGACAGGCGACTGGCGCGGGGTTTCCGCTTCAGCCTTTTGTGCCGCTTCCAGTGCCGCGGCGTCAGCCTTGGCCCTGGCTTCGGCAGTCTGCTGCAACTGATCCAACTGGGCCGGGCTCAGTTGTTCCAGGCGCAGCATCATGCGTTGAACCATCTCGCGGCGGCCTTCTTCCCGGGCGGTGGCGGCTTCCTGGTCAGAGCCCACCAGGTTGTTGCCGTCGTGCATATAGATTTTCTGCACTTCAAGCTTGTCGCTCAGCAGTGGCAGATCGCCGCGACCACGGATGTCGTAGTTCAGCACGGTGGTGATCTGGTACTCGCCAGCACGACCGGCACCTGCGTAGCTGATGATGCGCTGGTTTTCCTGTTCATTGGTCAGGATCAGCTTGTAAGGCGCACCGGTATAGACCTTGACGCCGCTGCCTTCCAGGACCTGGCGCAGTTGGGTCACGGTTGGACCGTAGGCGTTACGGGCGCTCAGGTCGAGTTCCTTGATCGCCAGTTCGTTGGTGCCGGTGCCACGCAGCTGGAAACCGCAGGCGCTCAGCAGAACCGCGAGGCCCATCACCAGCAGATTGCGTTTGATCATCTTGTTGCTCCCCTTGAAACCATGTGGGCCGATCAAGCGGCCCGAAAGGTTTTATTCGGCGCCAGGCTCACCTGGCGCCTGATCCAATTAGCTGGCGACGATATTGACCAGTTTCCCGGGCACTACGATCACTTTACGAATGGTCAGACCGTCGACGAAACGCAGTACGTTTTCGTTGGCTCGGGCGGCGGCTTCGACTTCTTCGCGACTGGCGCTGGCCGGCATTTCGATCTGGCCACGCAGCTTGCCGTTGACCTGGATGACGAGCGTCAGGCTGTCCTGCACCAGTGCGCTGTCGTCCTGCACCGGCCAAGTGGCGTCGATCACTGGATCAGCGTGACCCAGTTGATTCCACAGCTCATGGCTGATGTGCGGCGTGATCGGAGCCAGCAGCAGAGTCACGGTTTCCAGGCCTTCGTGAATCAATGCGCGATCCTGTTCGGTGGCTTGCGCGGCTTTTTCCAGCACGTTCATCAACGTCATCACCTGGGCGATGGCAGTATTGAACTTGTGGTTCTGGCCGACATCCTGGCTGGCCTGCTTGATGGCCAGGTGGATCGAGCGGCGAACGGCTTTCTGCTCGTCGTTCAGGCCGGCTACGTCCAGTTTGCCCGGCAGGCCTTGAGTGACGTGTGCTTGGGCCAGGCGCCAGACGCGCTTGAGGAAACGGTGCGAACCTTCGACGCCGGAGTCGGACCATTCAGCGCTCATGTCAGGTGGCGAGGCGAACATCATGAACAGGCGGCAGGTGTCTGCGCCGAACTGATCGATCATCGACTGTGGGTCGACGCCGTTGTTCTTCGACTTGGCCATCTTCTCGGTGCCGCCGATTTCCACCGGCAGGCCGTCGGATTTCAATTTGGCGCTGATGACCTTGGCCTTGCTGTCACGCTCAAGCTCGACGTCCGCCGGGTTGAACCAGGTGTAGGCACCATTGGCTTCGCGGCGATAGTAAGTCTCGGCGATCACCATGCCCTGGGTCAGCAGGTTCTTGAACGGCTCGTTGGAGCTCACCAGGCCTTCGTCGCGCATCAGCTTGTGGAAGAAGCGCGCGTAGAGCAGGTGCAGGATCGCGTGTTCGATACCACCGATGTACTGATCCACCGGCAACCAGTGATCGGCTGCCGATCTTTCTACCAGGCCGCCTTCAAAGTGCGGCGAGGCGTAACGGGCGTAGTACCACGAGGACTCGACGAAGGTGTCCATGGTGTCGGTTTCACGCTTGGCAGGCGCGCCGCATTTCGGGCAGCTGCACTCGTAGAACTCGGGCATGCGCGCCAACGGCGAGCCGGCACCGTCGGGTACGACGTCTTCCGGCAGCACGACTGGCAGTTGATCTTCCGGTACCGGTACGTCACCGCAAGTGTTGCAGTGAATGATCGGGATCGGGCAGCCCCAGTAGCGTTGACGGCTGATGCCCCAGTCGCGCAGGCGGAACTGGGTGCGCGAGGCGCCGAGTTCTTTCTTGATCAACGCAACTTCGATGGCGTCGAAGGCGCCCGCGAAGTCGAGGCCATCGAACTCACCGGAGTTGATCAGCGTGCCGTGCTCGCCGTAGGCGTCTTGCCATGGCGTCGGGTTGGTGTCGCCGGAGCTGGTGCGCACCACCGATTTGACCGGCAGGTTGTACTTGTGGGCGAATTCGAAATCGCGCTCGTCGTGGGCCGGAACCGCCATCACCGCGCCGTCGCCGTAGTGCATCAGCACATAGTTGGCGACCCATACCGGCAGTTTTTCGCCGGTCAGCGGGTGCTCGACGAACAGGCCGGTCGGCAGGCCTTTTTTCTCCTGGGTGGCGACGTCGGCTTCAGCCACGCTGCCGCCCTTGCATTCGGCGATGAACGCTTGCAGCTCAGGGTTGTTCTGCGCCGCCAGGGTGGCCAGGTGATGCTCGGCGGCCACGGCGACGTAGGTAGCGCCCATCAGGGTGTCCGGACGGGTGGTGAAGACTTTCAGTGTGCCGGTTTCGCCGATGGAGTCGACGTTGTACGGGAACTGTACTTCCATGCCGCGGGATTTGCCGATCCAGTTGCGCTGCATGGTCTTGACCTGTTCAGGCCAGCCAGTCAGTTCGTCGAGGCTCTCCAGCAGTTCATCCGCGTAGGCGGTGATCTTGAAGTAGTACATCGGGATTTCGCGCTTTTCGATCAGCGCGCCGGAACGCCAGCCACGGCCGTCGATCACTTGCTCGTTGGCCAGGACGGTCTGGTCGACCGGGTCCCAGTTCACGGTGCCGCTTTTTTTGTAGATCACGCCTTTTTCGAACAGGCGGGTGAACAGCCATTGTTCCCAGCGGTAGTAATCGGGCTTGCAGGTGGTCACTTCGCGCGACCAGTCCACTGCCAGTCCCAGGCTGCGCAGCTGGGATTTCATGTAGGCGATGTTTTCGTAGGTCCACTTGGCGGGCGCTACGTTGTTCTTCATCGCGGCGTTTTCCGCCGGCATGCCGAAGGCGTCCCAACCCATGGGTTGCAGAACGTTCTTGCCTTGCATGCGCTGGTAGCGGGAGATCACGTCGCCGATGGTGTAGTTGCGCACGTGCCCCATGTGTAGCTTGCCGCTGGGGTAAGGGAACATCGACAGGCAGTAGTAAGTCTCCTTGCCTGGCTGTTCACTGACTTCAAAGGACTTTTGCTCGTCCCAGAACGACTGGGCGGCGGCTTCGATTTCACGGGGCTGATATTGTTCGTGCATGGCTACTTTTGAACTGAATAGGGGTGGCCTAATCCTCTTCAATGCAACGCTGGACGCGGATCACGCCACATTGGCGTTTTCGATGCCCAGCCGAGCTGGAAGTGGAGTTACAGGAAGCGCCGTAGCATACATGACCGCGCTCTACCGAGGGAAACCCTGATTACTGCCGCGCGTCCTGCAAAAACCGCTGCGAGGGCCGTTGGTCGCGGCGTTCAGCCGGTTTGTTCATGGAAGCTAAGCTCTAACTGGGGAGTAGGTCTTATCTTCCAATGAGGTGAGGGATGGTTGAGTCACAGCAAAAAGCTACAAAACCGGAGCTGTACGAAAGGCTGATCGATCGTTTGGCCTTGGCCCTGGACGCGGCAAAAACCGCTAGCCGGTTGCGCGACGAACGCCCTCTGGAGCTGGAACTGCGTGGCCTGAGCTCCGCAGAGTTTGCACTGGTCAAGGCGTATCTGGATCGCAGTGAGCGTGAGACACACGGATGCTTGTCAGAAGCGGTAAAGCAACTCGACGCACCACGTTCGGCCAAGATCATCTGGCTCAAGGACAAGGTTCCCGGCAGAGACGCGGTAAAGGTCCGGTCTTTGCAGTTCAAATAGGGCGCCGAGCCATGCTCCATGCATTTTTGAAGCATAGTCCTTCCGTATTGATTGTCGCATCACGCCAACCCACTTAGGCTTCGGGCATCTCCGGGAGATGCTCGATGCCATTTCGTTACTTCGTAAAACAACTACTTTTGCCACCCGGCATTCTATTGCTGCTGCTTTTGCTTGCCTGGTGGTTGCGCCGCTCAAGGCCAAGGCTTGCCGGCGCGTGCTTTGCGCTGGGCCTGGGTGGATTCTGGCTGATGAGTCTGCCGGTGGTGGTGCAGTGGGGGGCAGGCCTGCTCGAGCGGGAGCCACCGTTGGCACGCGATGAATGGGCAATCCTGGGGCAGCGGGCAGACGCCATTGTTGTCCTCGGCTCCGGGCGCGAGCGCGGTGATGTGGCCTGGGGGAGCGACCAGCCCACGGGCGTCGGTCTGGAACGCCAGCGCTATGCCGCGCGGTTGGCGAAGGCTTCCGGCCTGCCGGTACTGACCAGCGGCGGCTTGCATTACGGTACGCCGCCCAGCGAGGCGCAGATGATGGCGGACTCCTTGCGTGACGATTTTGGTGTGAGCGTGCGCTGGCAGGAGGGGCGTAGCCGCACGACCTGGGAGAATGCACAGTTCAGCGCCGAGGTGTTGCAGCCGCAGGGCATCAAGCGTGTGGTGCTCGTGACTCAGGCCTGGCATATGCCACGAGCGGCCTGGAGTTTCCGCAAGGCCGGCTTTGAGGTGGTGCCGGCGCCGGTAGGATTTCTGGGTGGCGACAACGCGCGGCCACTGGGAGGCTGGATGCCGGAGTTCAAGGCGATTTGGCAGAACGGGCAATTGATGAATGAGGCGGTGGGGCAGGTCGGTTATTCGTTGTTCTACTGAAGTAATGTCTGTGCTGATTGATGGGGTGCCTGTGATGCCGCCTTCGCGAGCAAGCCCGCTCCCACACTGGATCTAAGTCGGTCACTGTATTTGTGTACGACGCCGATCAAATGTGGGAGCGGGCTTGCTCGCGAAGCTTTTAAACGGTCTTGGCCATCCGGCTCGCAATCAGCGCCCAGCCAAACAACAACACGCAGAGAATGAGCAATGGCCACGAACGCCATTCCAGGTACGGCGTCAGGTTGTGCATTGGCACCACTTCGCCATACAGGATGCCGCGCTCGAACTGCGGGATCTGATCGGTAATCTGACCGAACGGGTTGATCAGGCCGGATACGCCGTTGTTGGTGGCGCGGATCATCCAGCGGCCGGCTTCCAGCGCGCGCATCTGCGCCATCTGCAGGTGTTGCAGCGGCCCGATGGAGGTGCCGAACCAGGTGTCGTTGCTGATGGTCAGCAGCAGATCGCTGCGGGCGGCAAGGCTGGCGGCGAACTCCGGAAAAACCACTTCATAGCAGATGAACGGCGCGATCTGATAACCCTTGGCTTGCAACAACGGCTGGTCGGCCGGGCCGCGAGCGAAGTCCGACATTGGCAGGTCGAAGAAGGCGATCAGTCCGCGCAGCATGTCCTGCAAGGGGACATATTCACCAAACGGCACCAGTTTTTGCTTCAGGTAAGTGCCGTCGCCTTCACCGGTAACGGTGATGCCGT
This sequence comes from Pseudomonas sp. P5_109, assembly GCF_034009455.1. Classification (NCBI taxonomy): domain Bacteria; kingdom Pseudomonadati; phylum Pseudomonadota; class Gammaproteobacteria; order Pseudomonadales; family Pseudomonadaceae; genus Pseudomonas; species Pseudomonas sp. P5_109. Next base: position 6,161,206 of record NZ_CP125380.1, on the reverse strand, counting down.
TGAAGAAGCGCTTCTCGTGGCGTACCTCCATGCGCACCGGGACGCCGGTTATGAAGGCCGATTTACGCTCGGCCGCGAAGTTACCCATCATGCTCAGGTAGCCCTCGGCAGACTCCTTCAGCACTGGAATCGCCGTTTCCGGCCAGATCAGGAGGTCGGCGCGCTTTGAGCTGAAGCTCATGTCGCGGTACAGCGCCAGTTGTGCGTTGAGCTGCGCCGGGTCCCATTTCATGCTTTGTTCGACGTTGCCCTGGATGGCGGCAACGCTCAATGGCGGGCCCGACGGGCTGGTCCAGGCATGGTGCTTGAGTGCCATGCCGGCCAGCCATGGGCCGACCAGCAGCAATGCGCCAGCAGCGATAAAGCCTTTGTGCCCCGTGCGAACCAGGCGCAAACCGTTGTAGATCAACGCAGCTGTCAGGGCCAGGGTGAAGGAAATCAGCCACATTCCGCCAAGGGGGGCGAGCCCGGCCAGCGGGCCATCGAGCTGGCTGTAACCGGAGTACAGCCACGGGAAACCCGTCAGGAACCAGCCACGGAATGCTTCCTGGCCGACCCATAGCGCCGCGAAGGCCAGGGCATCGGCCAGCGGCGCCTCATTGCGGCGCAGCCAGCGCGCCCAAATCCAGGCAGGCAGGGCAAAGAACCAGGCAATCGCCGCCGTGAAGAGCAGCATCAGGAAACCGGCCAGCAATACCGAAGCACCGCCGAAGTGGTGAATGCTGTAGTAGATCCAGCTGGTACCGGCACCGAACAGGCCGAACCCGAAACACCAGCCGCGACCCAGCGCCTGACGTGGGCTCAGCTCACGCAAACCGGCATAGAACAGGCCGACGGCGAGCAGTGCCAGTGGCCAGATATCGAACGGCGCCAGGGCCAGGGTGGTGATTGCACCGGCCGCCACGGCCAGCAGGTTACCGGGCCAGCCGGGGCGGGTTGTCCAGCGCATTTCAATCCTTAGCGAGCAATGGGCGTCAGGCGAAGCAAGTGAATCCGACGGCTGTCGGCGTTCAGGATGCGGAAACGGTACGGGCCGATCTCAGTGATTTCGTTGCGTTTGGGCAGGTGCCCGAACGCGCTCATCACCAGGCCGCCGACGGTGTCGAACTCATCGTCAGAGAACTCGCTGTCGAAAAATTCGTTGAAGTTCTCGATCGGCGTCAGCGCCTTGATCAGGAAATCACCGCTGGGCAGCGGCTTGATGTAGCTGTCTTCTTCGACGTCGTGTTCGTCTTCGATGTCGCCGACGATCTGTTCCAGCACGTCTTCGATGGTCACCAAACCGGCCACGCCGCCGTATTCGTCGATGACGATGGCCATGTGGTTGTGGTTGGCGCGGAATTCGCGCAGCAGCACGTTAAGGCGCTTGGATTCCGGTACGAATGTAGCCGGACGCAGCAGGTCCTTGATGTTGAAGCTGTCGCCGTTCTCCTTGAGGATCAACGGCAGCAAGTCCTTGGCCAGCAACACGCCCATCACGTCATCGTGGCTTTCGCCGATCACCGGATAGCGGGAGTGGGCCGAGTCGACCACGGCAGGCAGGAACTCGCGAGGTGTCTGGTTCGCCTTGATGCTGACCATTTGCGAGCGCGGGACCATGATGTCCCGGACCTGCAAGTCAGCCACCTGGATGGCGCCTTCGACGATGGCCAGCGCTTCGCTGTCCAGCAGTTTGTTCTGGTGTGCATCGCGCAGCAGCTCCAGCAGCTCCTGGCGGTTTTTCGGCTCGTGGGCAAAAGCCTGGGTGAGCTTACCCAGCCAAGACTTCTGCCCGTTGCTCGATCGATCTTCGCTCATAGCGATTACTCTGAATCCTTTGTTGTTTCGGTGGGGGATAAATCGGTTTCGTCGTCCGCGTACGGATCGGGAAAGCCCAGTTCTGCAAGCAACGTTCGTTCCAGTGCTTCCATCTCTTCGGCTTCGTCATCATCAATATGGTCGTAACCAAGCAGATGCAAGCAGCCGTGAATCACCAGGTGCGCCCAATGGGCCTTGAGTTCCTTGCCCTGTTCAGCGGCTTCGCGCTCGACCACGGCCACGCAGATCACCAGATCGCCCAGCAGCGGGATGTCGAGGAACTCATCCGGCACATCGGCCGGGAATGACAAGACGTTAGTTGCGTAATCCTTTTGCCGCCAGGTGTGGTTCAGCTCGCGTCCTTCGGCTTCGTCGACCAGACGAATGGTCATCTCCGAATCGGCGGTGCGTTGGCGTAAAGCCAGTTCGCACCACTGGCGGAACTCGGCTTCGCTGGGGGCGGGGGCTTGGGTGGCGATTTGCAGGTCAAGCTCAAGCATCGCGGCGGCTATCCTTGGCGGCTGCATCATCGGCCGCTTTGGTTTCGAAGCGCTCGTAGGCTTCAACGATGCGCTGCACCAACGGATGGCGCACGACGTCCTTGGGCTGGAAGTGCGTGAAGCTGATACCCGGCACATCCTTGAGCACTTCGATCACATGGTGCAGGCCGGACTTGGTGCCGCGTGGCAGGTCAACCTGGGTGATGTCCCCGGTGATGACGGCCGTGGAACCGAAGCCGATCCGGGTCAGGAACATCTTCATCTGCTCGACCGTGGTGTTCTGGCTTTCGTCGAGAATGATGAAGCTGTTGTTCAGCGTGCGGCCACGCATGTAGGCCAGTGGCGCGACTTCGATCACCTGGCGCTCGATCAGCTTGGCAACGTATTCGAAGCCGAGCATTTCGTAGAGTGCGTCGTAGAGCGGGCGCAGATACGGGTCGATCTTTTGCGACAAGTCACCCGGCAGGAAGCCGAGTTTTTCACCCGCTTCGACGGCCGGACGCACCAGCAGGATGCGACGGATCTGCTCGCGCTCCAGTGCATCCACCGCGCAGGCCACGGCCAGATAGGTCTTGCCGGTACCGGCCGGGCCGATGCCGAAGTTGATGTCGTTTCCGAGGATTTCCTTCACGTAGCGCAGCTGATTCAAGCCGCGGGGGCGAATCATGCCTTTCTTGGTGCGCAGGGCGACGGAGGCTTCGGCGGGGGAGTGGTTGTCCAACTGCTCGACGGCCGATTCCTGCAGGAACAGGTGCACCATGTCTGGCGACAGCTCGGTACCCTTGGTTTCCCGGTACAGGCGGCGCAGGAGGTTTTCCGCGGAGGTGGTGTGTTTGGGCTCGCCGATCAGCTCGAACTGGTTGCCGCGATTGCGGATCTCGATGGTCAGGCGCTGTTCGATCAAGCGCAAATGCTCGTCGAATTGCCCGCACAGATTGGCGAAGCGGCGAGCTTCAAAAGGCTCGAGGATGAAACGATGTGGTTCTATGGGTGCGTTCAAGGTCGTATTTAGCCGCCCTGGGGCAATTGAGATGAAATCAAGGATAACGCCAGTGGGCTGGGTGGGAAAGCTCTTAAATAAGATGCAGAAATTTGGCACTTAAACTGTGGCGAGGGGGCTTGCCCCCGTTCGACTGCGAAGCAGTCGCAAAATACCAGGACCGCTTCGCGATCCAACGGGGGCAAGCCCCCTCGCCACAAAAGCCCGCTCCCACAAGGGGGACGCGGGGTTACTGGATCAACGACCCCCGCAGCGAATGCGGCTGCGCGGCATCGATGTGCACATCCGCGAACTGGCCGATCAGGGTCGGATTATCGCAGCGGAAGTTGACGATACGGTTATTTTCGGTCCGGCCTTGCAGTTCGCCTGGGTCTTTTTTCGAGTAATCGGTCACCAGGATCCGTTGGATCGAGCCGACCATTTGTCGGCTGATCTCGAAACCTTGCTGGTTCAGGCGATGTTGCAGCGCATTCAGGCGTTCTTTTTTCAGCTCTTCCGGCGTGTCATCGGCCAGGTCGGCGGCCGGAGTGCCCGGGCGCTGGCTGTAGACGAACGAGTAGGAAAAGTCGAAACCGACGTCGGCAATCAGCTTCATGGTCTGCTCGAAGTCTTTCTCGGTCTCGCCCGGGAAGCCGACGATGAAGTCCGAACTGATGCAGATCCCCGGCACGGCGGCGCGCAGCTTGCGCAGTTTGGATTTGTACTCCAGCGCTGTGTGGTTGCGCTTCATCGCCGCGAGGATGCGGTCAGAGCCCGACTGCACCGGCAAGTGCAGGTGCTTGACCAGTTCCGGCACGTCGGCGTGGGCCTGGATCAGACTGTCGGAGAACTCCAGCGGATGCGACGTGGTGTAGCGGATGCGGTCGATGCCATCGACTGCGGCGACCACGCGGATCAGCTCGGCCAGGTCCGCCAGGCGCCCGTCATGGGTCTTGCCACGATAACCGTTGACGTTCTGCCCCAGCAGCGTCACTTCGCGCACGCCGTTTTCGGCCAGGTGAATGATCTCGGCAAGCACGTCGTCGAACGGCCGGCTGACCTCTTCGCCACGGGTGTAGGGCACCACGCAGAACGTGCAGTACTTGCTGCAACCTTCCATCACCGACACGTAGGCGCTCGGGCCGTCGATGCGGGGCTCGGGCAAATGGTCGAATTTTTCGATTTCCGGGAACGAGACGTCGACTTGCGGCAGCTTGGTGATGCGCGCGGCGTCGATCATTTCCGGCAGGCGGTGCAGGGTCTGCGGGCCGAAGACCACGTCGACGTACGGTGCGCGATCGCGGATGGCCGCGCCTTCCTGGCTGGCTACGCAACCACCGACGGCGATTACCATGTCCGGGTTGGCCAGCTTCAGTTCGCGCCAGCGACCGAGTTGGGAGTAGACGCGGTCCTGGGCACGCTCGCGGATAGAGCAGGTATTGAGCAGGATCACGTCGGCGTCTTCAGCGCGCGCGGTGACTTCCAGGGCCTGATGTTCGCCCAGCAGATCGACCATACGCGAGCTGTCGTACTCGTTCATCTGGCAACCGTGGGTTTCGATGTAAAGCTTCTTGGCCATGGAAAGAGTCATCACGTGATTCAAAGAACCGCGCATTATAGGGAACATGTCCCGCGGTTCCTACCGCTGCGCGTCCAATGGCTATGCTATAGTTCGCGCCCTCATTTTTATCCCCCGATGTGTTGCTCGCCTGCCATGACCAAACGTGAAGCTCCAATCTACAAGGTGATTTTCCTCAACCAGGGCCAGGTGTTCGAAATGTACGCCAAGCAGATCTATCAAAGTGATCTGTGGGGCTTTCTGGAAGTGGAAGAGTTCGTCTTTGGCGAGCGCACGCAAGTGGTCGTCGATCCGAGCGAAGAGAAGCTCAAGGCACAGTTCGAAGGCGTGGTGCGCAGCTTTGTGCCGATGCATTCGATTGTGCGTATCGACGAAGTCGAGCGTCTGGGCACACCGAAAATCAGCGAAGCCCGTGGCGCGGTCGGCAATGTAATGCCGTTTCCGATGCCGATGCCTGAGAAGTAAGTAGCCAAGGCTAGAGAGGCTTGTTGTGGCGAGGGGGCTTGCCCCCGTTGGGCTGCGAAGCGGCCCCAAATCCGACCACCGCAGTCTTCTATGGATGCTGCATTTAGAGATTTTACGACTGCTGCGCAGCCGAACGGGGGCAAGCCCCCTCGCCACAAAGCCCCTCGTTGTTTTCAGGGCAATGGCGCAAAAGGCGTACGCCCATCGGCGCTCTGCAATTCCATCAGGTATTTACGGAAAATTTGCCCGAGCACCTGGGTGGCGACTTCGAGTTCTTCGCGGGGCATCTTTTCAGTGACTTCGTCGGCGGTGTCCAAGGCATCTTCGGCGCCGTTGACCGCCGCCATCTTCAGCAGGATATACGCCTGAACGTTATTGGCCGGCACGCCTTCGCCGTGGAAGAACATGGTGCCTAACTTGAATTGCGCCTGGGCGTGGCCTTGCAGCGAGGCCTTTTCGAAATAGCTCAGGGCTTGATTGAGGTCGCGCGGCGCGTTTTTGCCTTCGTAGTAGAACTCACCCAACTCGTATTGCGCTTGCGCATCCCCTTCATCCGACGCTTTCTGGCAGGCAGCGAGCGCCTGTTCCAGGTCTTGCGGCTGGGTATTGAGGGTGCAGCGACCCATCGCTGGGATCAACAACGAGTTGCCGCCTGCTTGTGCGTGCGCGAGCAGGGGCTGAAGAAGCAACAGGCAGCCCAGTGCAAGGGTGCGGCCGGTGCGGTTCATGGGAATCGACTTACCTCTGAAGGGCGCGCGGACCCATCGAGGGGATCCAATAAGCGCGCATTATGAAATAAGCAGGGCCAACCTTACAAAGTCTTTACTCGTTTTTCTGCTGCGCGGGAAATATATCACCGGTTTTGCGGAGGATTTTTGCTGAAACTGTAGGAATGCAGGCGGGGCGTGTAGGTGAAAGCTGACGCCGGCAATGGCCAACGTCAGCGCTACAGCGTTATTTCAAGGCAGCGAAGGCGCGCTCGGCGGCGTCCAGGGTCAGTTTCAGCTCGGCTTCGCCATGAGCGATCGACGTGAACCCGGCTTCGAAGGCGCTCGGTGCCAGGTACACGCCGCCTTCCAGCATCAGGTGGAAGAAACGACCGAACAGGGCCGCGTCGCTGGCCATGACGTCATCGAAGGTGACGATGTCGTCGGCGCCGCTGAAGTACAGGCCGAACATGCCGCCGGCCTGGGTGGTCACGAACGGAATGCCGGCCGCATCGGCGCGCTGTTGCAGGCCGTCGAGCAGGCGAGTGGTGTAGTCGGTCAGCTCGGCGTGGAAGCCCGGGCGGCTGATCAGGCGCAGGGTGGTCAGGCCGGCGGCCATCGCCAGCGGGTTACCGGACAGCGTACCGGCCTGGTAGACCGGGCCCAGCGGGGCGATGCGCTGCATGATTTCACGCTTGCCGCCGAAGCAGCCGACCGGCATGCCGCCACCGATGATCTTGCCGAAGGTGGTCAGGTCCGGCGTCACGCCGTAGTACGCCTGGGCACCGCCGAGGGCGACGCGGAAACCGGTCATCACTTCATCGAAAATCAGCACCACGCCGTGCTTGTCGCACAAGGTCCGCAGGCCTTCGAGGAAGCCCGGTGCCGGCGGCACGCAGTTCATGTTGCCGGCCACTGGCTCGACGATGATGCAAGCAACGTCCTGGCCGACTTCGGCGAGCATGGCTTCAACGGCATCGATGTCGTTGAAGGGCAGGGTCAGGGTGTGTTTGGCGAACGCGGCCGGCACGCCGGCCGAGCTCGGTACGCCCTGGGTCAGTGCGCCGGAACCGGCCTTGACCAGCAGGCTGTCGGAGTGACCGTGGTAGCAGCCTTCGAACTTGATGATGCTGTCGCGGCCGGTGAAACCGCGGGCCAGGCGAATGGCGCTCATGGTTGCTTCGGTGCCGGAGCTGACCATGCGCACCATTTCCATCGACGGCACGAGGGAGCAGACCAGGTCGGCCATCTGCGTTTCCATCTCGGTCGGGGCGCCGTAGGACAGTCCGTGTTCAAGCTGCTTGCGCACGGCGTCCAGCACGTCCGGGTGGCTGTGGCCGAGGATCATCGGGCCCCAGGAACCGACGTAATCCACATAGCGCTTGTCGTCTTCGTCGGTGACGTAGGCGCCTTCGGCGTGCTTGAAGAACAACGGCGTGCCGCCGACGCTCTTGAACGCGCGAACCGGCGAGTTCACGCCACCGGGAATGTGTTTCTGGGCATTGGCAAACAGCGTTTCGGAACGAGACATGATCGGGCTCTCAAATCAGATTTTAAGCGACTTAAATAGAAAACAGTTCGTTGAAGGCGCGGGCACGACGGGTCACTTCGGCCGTACTCTCGGCGCCAAACAGGCCATGCACCACGGCCAGCAGATCGACGCCGTGGGCCACCAGCGGGGCGGCGTTGTCCAGGGTGATGCCGCCGATTGCGCAGATCGGCAAGTGCAACTGCTTGCGCGCCTGGTCGAGCAGGTCGAGGCTGCAGGTCGGTGCGCCGGGCTTGGTGTTCGAATTGAAGAAACGACCGAAGGCGACGTAGCTGGCGCCTTCTTTGGCAGCCTGTTCGGCCAGTTCGAGCTGCGCGTGGCAGGTCGAGCCGATGATGGCTTTGGAACCGAGCAGGGCGCGGGTCGGCGACAGCGGACCGTCCGTCTGGCCCAGGTGCACGCCAACGTTCAGGCGCGCGGCCAGTTCGGCGTCATCATTGATGATTAGCTTGGTGTTGTAGCGTTCGCACAGCTCGCGCAGTGCTTCGGCCTCACGCAGGCGGCGGGCCTCGTCACTGCTCTTGTCACGGTATTGCAGCAAGATGACGCCGCCTTCCAGCGCCGCCTCCACGTACTTGAGCAATTTGCCGTCCAGCAAATGGCTGTCGGTAATGGCGTACAGGCCACGTAGTTTCATCGGACAAGCCTCAGCGCATTACTAATAGAAGTTACGAACAGAAATCCAGTGGCAAACGGCGCGGCACAAACTGGCCTTTGCCCAACTGCTCGGCATCGCGCAGGGTGCGCCACGTGTAGTTAAGCGCGGTCTGTACGGCACTGGCGAGGTTTTCGCCCTGGGCCAGACGACCGGCCAGCGCGCTGGCCAGGGTGCAACCGGAACCGTGATAACTGCCCGGCAAGCGCTGGCAGGTATAGGTTTCGCGCAGGCCGTCGCGGCTGTACAGGCGATTGTGGATTTCGGTTTCATCGCCATGGCCGCCGGTGATCAGCAGGTGTTTGACGTACGGCAGGAGTTTTTCAGCGCACTCGTCCGCGGTGCCATCTGGCAGTTCGGCGAGGATCCGGGCTTCGGGAAGGTTGGGGGTTGCAATGATCGACAGGGGCAGCAGGCGTTCGCGCATGGCGTAGCCCACCTCGTCCTTGCCCAGGCGTCCGCCGCCGCCGGCGCGCAGCACCGGGTCGCAGACCACCGGCAGGTGCGGGTGCGCCGAAAGCAGTTCGACAACGGTGTCGACCATTTCCAGGGAGCCGAGCATACCCAGTTTGACCGCAGCGACTTCGGAATCGTTGAGCACGGCATTGGCCTGGGCCAGTACCCACTCACGGTCGAGGACGCGGAAGTCAGTGACATTGACGGTGTCTTGCACGGTCAGGGCGGTGACGGCCGGAGCCGCATGGCAACCCTGAGCGAGCAGGGCTTCGATATCTGCCTGCAAGCCGGCGCCACCACTTGGGTCGTGGCCGGAGAGACAGAGGACAACGGGGCGAGAGCTGTAGATATTCATGGTGCGCGAGCTTACCACCAAACCTGTTTTTCGGGGGCAGCGACATGCCATTGTGGCGAGGGAGCTTGCTCCCGCTGGGTCGCGAAGCGGCCCCCCATAACCTGCCTGGTTGAACGCGTTGGCGGGTTTCACGACTGCTTCGCAGCGGAACGAGGGCAAGCCCCCTCGCCACAGTGACTAGCCAACCACAAAATGCCTTCCCGGAGCTGCTCTGAGACGCCCGGTCTAGAGCCTCTGTAGGAAAAGTTTCAATGGTGTTTAATGGCCATCAACGGCTATGCTAGAGTGGATCCAAACCAATAACAGGTGATACCGGTTCTACGTCTGCTCAAAAGGAATGGGGGGCTTCCTGACAGAATCGGACAGGCCACGCTGGGGCTTCAATGCGCTATTTGCTGATGTTGCTGTTGTGTTTGCCCCTCTTGGCAAACGCCGTCGAGTTCGATGAGTTCACTCAAAGCCTCCCCTTGGGCCGAACCCTGCAGGTCTACGAGGACGCAGGTGGTCAGGCGACCATCGCGGATATCCGTGCACAAGCGGCGGCCGGCAACTTCAAACCGCACCATAAGGACACGCTCAACGCCGGGTACTCGCGTTCGGTGTTCTGGTTGAAAATCGACCTGCATTACCGTCCGGCCAATCCGGCGGCGCAACGGACCTGGCTGCTGGAACTGGCCTATCCGCCCCTCGATCGTCTCGATCTCTATTTGCCCGATGCGGCCGGCAACTATCAGTTGGTCAGGCAGACCGGCGATGCCTTGCCCTTCGCCAGCCGCGAGATTCGTCAGAACAACTATCTGTTCGACCTGACGTTCAAGCCTGACCAGGCCGAAACCCTATTCCTGCGCTTGCAAAGCGAAGGCTCGATCCAGGCACCGGTCACCTTGTGGTCAAGCACCGCCTACCTCGAAGAACAGCCCGTGCGCCTCTACGTACTGGGGCTGATCTACGGCGTGCTGCTGGGGATGCTGGTCTACAACCTGTTCATCTACCTCAGCGTGCGCGACACCAGTTACCTCTACTACATCTTCTATATCGCCTCGTTCGGCTTGTATCAGCTGTCGGTAAACGGTGCGGCCGTGCAGTATTTCTGGCCGGATAATCCATGGTGGGCCAACGCCGCGACGCCGTTTTTCATCGGCTGTGCGGGGCTGTTCGGCAGTCAGTTCGCCCGCAGTTTCCTGCAAATGGCTACCCATAGTCGCTGGCTCGACCGCTTGTTGCTGGCGCTGGTTGCCTTCGGTGCGCTGGTGGTCGGCCTGTCGTTGATGACCAGTTATGCCCTGGCCTTGCGCCTGGCCACGGCCCTGGCGCTGACGTTCACCGTGGTGATTTTTGCCGCCGGGATCTTTGCCTGGTTGCGGGGCCTGCGGGTGGCGCGGTATTTCATCATTGCCTGGTCGGCGTTCCTGCTCGGCGGCATCGTCAATACGCTGATGGTGCTGGGCTACCTGCCGAACGTGTTCCTGACCATGTATTCCAGCCAGATCGGCTCGGCCATCGAAGTGGCGTTGCTGTCCCTGGCGCTGGCCGACCGCATCAACGCCATGCGCGAGCAGCAGGCGCAAACCCTGTTCGACGCCAGCCAGAAACTTGAAGTGCTCAACCAGCAACTGGCTCGCAGTAACAAACTCAAGGACGAGTTCCTTGCCACCCTGACCCACGAACTGCGCACACCCATGAATGGTGTGATCGGTTCGCTGGAGCTGATGCAGACGGTCGATATGGACCCGGAGCTTGAGCAGTATCAGCAGACGGCTTCGGGGTCGGCGCGGGACATGATGCGCATGGTCAACGGCATCCTCACCCTCACCGAATTGCAGGCCGGCAAGCTCAAGGCCTCGGCCGACACCTTCAGCCTGCGCGGCATGGTCGAGGCGTTGCGCACGCAGTTCGAGGGCAATGCATCGGGCAAGTCGCTGGACTTCAAGGTCGATGTCGCACCGGGTGTGCCGGATCGTTTGCACGGCGACAACGTCAAGATCGCGCAATGCCTGGAGTGCCTGCTGGATAACGCCATCAAGTTCACCAAGATCGGCGGCCTGGCGCTGCGGGTGACCGGCAAGGCCGTTGAGCCCGATCGGCTGGCGTTGACCTTTGCGGTGATCGACACCGGCATCGGTTTCACCGACTTGGGGGAGGCCACGATGTATCAGCGGTTCTTCCAGCTCGATGGCTCGATGACTCGTGAATACGGTGGCCTGGGGGTTGGCCTGGCGATTTGCCGACAGTTGGTCGAATTGCTCGGTGGGCGCCTGACGCATCGCTCCGAGCCAGGACGTGGCAGCCGGTTTCAGCTGGATGTGGAAGTCGGGCTGCCGGTGGCCGAGCGTCCGGTGACGCCGTTGATGCCCCGGGATTTTCCGCGCCTGCGCTTGCCTCAGGATTGTGCCGTGCTGCTGGTCGATGGCAACAGCGTCAGTCAGTTGGTGATGCGCGGCATGTTGCTCAAACTGGGCTTCCGCGTGCGCACGGCTGACAGCGGCGATGTCGCGCTCGACCTCTTGCCGCGCGAAGTGTTTGACGCGGTACTGGTCGATTGTCAGTTGCCGCTTCAGGACGGTGAGTCGCTGTGCTGCCGGATCCGCGCGGTGGCGGGCTATGCCGAACTGCCGTTGTTCATGATCGCCCTGAGCGGTGACCGAGAACGTTGCCCGACCGGCGCGCTGATTGATTACTTGAGCAAGCCGGTGAAATTCGAAGACTTGCAGGCCGCGCTCTATCGCCGAGTGCTCTGCCCGCAACAGGGCGAAAGCGCCGACAGTTAGGCGGATATGACACTTTGTTCGGCGGAGGGGCGGTGCTTAACTGAAGTCCCTTGGCCGACCAAAGGAGCCCAGTCATGAACTTGCATCAGTTCGCCGAAACCCACGAAGTCACTAACCAGCCACCGTCACTGGACGGCGCCAACCTGTACCGCATCGACTTGCCGTTGCAGGAATGGTCGCGGCGTTTCGGGGCCGGTTGGGCCGAGTCGCGGATCGACGCCTATGGCGCGCTGGCCGGTGGGCCGTTGATGGAAGCCGGGTTCCTGGCCAATCAGAACAAGCCGGTGTTCAACAGCCATGACCGCTTTGGTCATCGCATCGATCTGGTGGAATTTCATCCGGCATATCACCAATTGATGCGCACGGCGGTAGAGCACGGCTTGACCTCGCTGCCCTGGGCGCACCCGCAGGCTGGCGCCCATGTCGCCCGCGCCTCGATGTCGTACCTGCATAGCCAGGCCGAAGCCGGCAGTGGCTGTCCGTTGACCATGACCTTCGCCAGCGTTCCGGCCATGCGCCTGCAACCGGACCTGGCCGAAAAATGGCTGCCGAAAATCCTCGCCACCGAATACGACCCGCGTAACGTCGGCATGGCCCACAAGGCCGGGGTCACCATCGGCATGGCCATGACCGAGAAGCAGGGCGGCACCGATGTGCGGGCCAATACCACCAAGGCGTATCCGGTCGGTGCCAGCGGCCCAGGCCAGGCTTATGAACTGGTGGGGCACAAGTGGTTTTGCTCGGCGCCGATGTGCGACGCCTTCCTGACCCTGGCGCAGACCGACAAGGGCCTGACCTGTTTCCTGCTGCCGCGCCATCGTCCGGACGACACACGCAATCAGTTCTATATCCAGCGTCTGAAGAACAAGCTCGGCAACTGCTCCAACGCCTCCAGCGAAGTGGAGTTTCGGGGCGCACTGGCGTGGATGGTCGGTGACGAGGGTCGGGGCGTGCCGACGATCATCGAGATGGTCGCCATGACTCGCTTCGATTGCATGGTCGGTTCCAGTTCGCTGATGCGTCAGGCATTGACCCAGGCCAGCCATCACTGCGCTCACCGTTCGGTTGGCGGCAAACTGCTCAGCGAGCAGCCGCTGATGCAAAACGTGCTGGCGGATCTGGCGCTGGAAAGTGAAGCCGCCCTGGCCTTGAGCCTGCGCATGGGCCGGGCGCTGGACCATCTGGACGATTCGCAGGAAGCCAAATTCGCCCGTCTGGTGACGGCGGTGGGCAAGTACTGGATCTGCAAGCGGGCGCCAGCGATGATCAACGAAGCGGCCGAATGTATGGGCGGCGCGGGTTATGTCGAGGAAAGCATCCTGCCGCGGCTTTACCGCGAAGCGCCGGTGAATTCGACCTGGGAAGGTTCCGGCAACGTGCAATGCCTCGACGTACTGCGTGCCCTGTCGAAAGAGCCGGGCGTGCTTGATGCGCTGTTCAGCGAGTTGGGCGATGGTCATGGCGACAAGCGCCTGGCTGCCCATATCCATCAATTGCAGGCGGCTTTCAAGGACACCAGCGAAATCCAGTACCGCGCCCGCCAACTGACCGAGGACATTGCGTTGGGGTTGCAGGCCAAACTGTTGCTGGAGGCGGGGAATTCGGTGGTCAGTGATGCCTTCATCGCCAGTCGTCTGGAGGGCGGCGGCCGAGTGTACGGCGCATTGCCACGTGGTCTGGATGTAGAAGCCATTGTCGCCCGGTCGACTCCATTGGTGTGATCGACGCTGATCCTGTGTGGGAGCGGGCTTGCTCGCGAATGCGGTGTCATATTCAACATTGCTGTGACTGACATACCGCTTTCGCGAGCAAGCCCGCTCCCACATTGGATCTTAGGTGAGTAAGGCATTTGTGTAAGGGCCACTGTTCCCGTGAAGCGACGATGCAGGCAAGATGAAGGTCTGCAAGTCAGAACACAGGATGCTGATCGTGACCGAAGCTTTTATTGTCGTTCAAACCGCCGAGCAAGCCGTGGATCGGCTTGCACTCTTGCACAATCGTGCAACCACCGCGTTGAGCCAGGCGCTCAAGCGCTACCTCAAGGACCGCGTCGAGCCTGATGCCGAGCAACGGGCATTGTTCCGTTATCCCGAACTGCGCCTGACCTACCTTTGCCAGGGCGAAGTTCCGCAGACCACCCGGGCCTATGCCAAGGTTCAGCTGCCGGGCACCTACAGCGTTACCGTCACCCATCCATCGGCTTTCCGTAAGTACCTGCTGGAACAGCTCGTTCCGCTGATGCACGACTTCACCGTGACCGTGGAAGTCGGTGTCAGCCAGCAGAACATCCCGTATCCGTATGTGGTCGAGCAGGGCGATGAGTTGGCCGGCTCCGGCGTCACCGCTGCGGTGCTGGCGCGGGTGTTCCCGAGTACCGACCTGTCGGCCGCGACCGATGGCATTGCCGACGGTCTGTACGATTGGGAAAACACCGATCCGCTGCCCCTGGCCCTGTTCGATGCCGCGCGGGTGGACTTCTCCCTGCGCCGCCTGGTGCATTACACCGGCAGTGACTGGCGGCATGTGCAGCCGTGGATCCTGCTGACCAACTATCACCGCTACGTCGACCAGTTCATCGTCCACGGCCTGGAACAATTGCGCAGCGATCCGCGCTTCGTGCGCATGGTCCTGCCGGGCAACGTGATCATCGACAAGGGCATGGACCACGGCGAAGCCTCGGCAATTGCCGCCGGGGTGGTCTGGCACCGCTACCAGATGCCGGCCTATCACCTGATCGCCAGTGACGGCCACGGTGTGACCCTGGTCAACATCGGTGTCGGCCCGTCCAACGCCAAGAACATCACCGACCACCTGGCCGTGCTCCGTCCGCATTGCTGGCTGATGATCGGCCACTGCGGTGGCCTGCGTCAGTCGCAGACGATTGGCGATTACGTGCTGGCCCACGCCTACATGCGCCGCGATGGGATTCTCGACCGGGTCGTACCGCCGAATATTCCGATCCCGGCCCTGGCCGAAGTGCAGATGGCGCTTCAGCAAGCGGCGGCCAACATCACCGGCGAGAAGGGCGACGAACTGAAGAAGCGCCTGCGCACCGGCACCGTGCTGACCTACGACGATCGTAACTGGGAATTGCGCTGGGCCCAGGAGCGACCATTGATCAACCTGTCCCGCGCCGTGGCGGTGGACATGGAAAGCGGCACCATCGCCGCGCAAGGTTATCGTTTGCGGGTGCCATACGGCACGTTGCTATGCGTCTCGGACAAACCGCTGCACAGCGAAATCAAGCTGCCGGGCTCGGCCAACGCCTTCTATGAGCGCGCGGTCAGCCAGCACTTGAAGATCGGTATCGAGGCGGTGGATCTGTTGCGCACCGAACTCAACTCGCTGCACTCGCGCAAACTGCGCAGCTTCGACGAGCCGCCGTTCCGCTAACGGTTGTCATGGTCATTTGGCGGTCAGGGCACTAGCATTAGCAGCCCTGACCGTTAGATGTTCTCTTCGCCATGTCCCGTCCTCAACGTCCCGTTTCCCGCCGCCCTGGCGCGAAACCTTCTCCCTCAGCCCCGCGTCGTGTCGCCAAGGCACCGCCGGCCGAGCCGAAACTGATCCTGTTCAACAAACCCTTCGATGTGCTGACACAGTTCAGTGACGGCGAAGGGCGCGCGACGCTCAAGGATTACATCGAAGTACCGGGAATCTATCCGGCCGGACGGCTGGACCGCGACAGCGAAGGCTTATTGCTGCTGACCAACGACGGCCAGCTTCAGGCGCGGATCGCCGACCCGAAACACAAGCTGGCCAAGACTTATTGGGTACAGGTCGAAGGCGAGCCGAGTGCCGAGCAATTGCAGCGCTTGCGTGACGGCGTTGAATTGAATGACGGCATGACCTTGCCTGCCGAGGCGCGGCAACTGGACGAACCCGAACTGTGGCCGCGCAATCCGCCGGTGCGCTTTCGTAAAAGCGTGCCGACCAGTTGGCTGGAGTTGGTGATTCGCGAAGGGCGCAACCGCCAGGTGCGGCGCATGACGGCGGCGGTCGGGTTGCCGACCTTGCGTCTGGTGCGGGTCAGAATCGGCGACTGGACGATCGAAGGGCTCGATCAGGGCCAGTGGAAAGAAGTGCCGGCGCGCTTATAAGGCGCCGGATTCGATCAGGCCGATCACCACGCTCTTGATGATGAACGCCGCCACGCCCAGGCCCAGTACGAAGAACAGAATGAACGAGCCAAAGCGCCCGGCCTTGGACTTCTTCGCCAGATCCCAGACGATGAAACCCATGAAAATGATCAGGATCGTGACCAGACCGGTCATCATCCATTCTTCAAAAACTGCAGGATCCATCGAACATCTCCAGCGCGGGCGAGGCTAAAAGGGCGCGGGGAGTATACGCCCGGCAGGCTGCGTGCAGTATTGACCTGCGGCGGTGTGTCGCACCTGTGGCGAGGGGGCTTGCCCCCGTTGGGTTGCGCAGCAGCCCTAAAATCTGCAAGCAGGTTACACCTGACACACCGCATTTGCTGAGATTGCGACTGCTGCGCAGCCGAACGGGGGCAAGCCCCCTCGCCACAATTAGCTGCGCAGATGAGTCAAAGGCAGCTCAGTACTATTCAAAACCTGATTCAGCACAAAACTCGAGCGCACGCTGGTCACGCCTTCAATCCGCGTCAGATGCCCCAGCAGCAGTTTCTGGTAGTGATCCATGTCCGGTACCACGACCTTGAGCTGATAGTCGGCATCCATCCCGGTCACCAGGCTGCATTCCAGTACCTGCGGCAAGGTGCGGATGGCCTGTTCGAAATTCTCGAAACGCTCCGGCGTGTGACGGTCCATGCCGATCAGCACATAGGCGGTCAGGCTCAGGCCGAGCATCTTGCGGTCGAGCAGGGCGACCTGGCGGGAAATGTAGCCGTCGTCCTCCAGTTGCTTGACCCGTCGCGAGCACGGCGAAGGCGACAGGCCGATGCGCTCGGCCAGCTCCTGGTTGGAGATGCGTGCGTCGCGCTGCAATTCCGCCAAAATACTCAGGTCGTAACGGTCGAGCTTGCTCATCAAACGGTCCTTTGTCGTAACTATTGCTGAGGATTATGTATCCTGGGTTAAAAATTGCGCAAGTGATGTTTAATTCAGCAATCTTCGCAATCCTCTGCCAGCGCTCCCGGCCTATTCTTATCACCAGAATCACTGCTCGGACAAACAGTCCAGTGCGGCCCGCCCAATCAGGCCCGCCGCGGTCGCCACCCCCACCGGGGATGTGCCGGCCCCCGAGCTACACACTGTCCAGAAGACGGCGTGAGGTGAGCCGGCGCCACAAGCGTCGAGCCAGGACGAAGTTTTCCAAGGGGAGGCCGACGGGTCTCCCCTTTTTCTTGCGTGGAATTTGCTGCCGTGAATTAAAGAGCGGCCCTCAATAAATAAGTTGCGTGACTGATAACCTGTAGCAGAACCGGCCACGGCTTTCCCAGTCTTATGTACAGGCCCTAACCCGCAATGAGGAAAAGCATGAAATCGCGCATCTGGCGTTTGGCCGGTGTTGGTTTGCTGTGTGTCAGTGTCACTGCGCAAACGATGGCCGATGAGCCGCAAAACCATGGGCATGATGGCGGACAGCATGGCCAGGGTGGCAATCAGGGCCATGGTGGCAACAACCAGCCAGGTCCGCAAAATGCCCCGCCGCAGAATCAGCCACGTCCGCAAAATGCCCCGCCGCAGAACCAGCCACGTGTGCAAAACGCCCCACCGCAGAACCAGCCGCATGGGCAGAACAACGACAACCGCCAGCACGAGCCCAACGGCCAGAAACAGCATCAGAACAATGGCCAGTGGCAGAACCCTCCAGCGCCGGACTTCAACAGCCGGGTTCGCTCGCCGCCACCACCGCCGCAGGCGCCAGCCACTGACATGCCGATCCAGCCTCGCCCCGACACTGTGCGCCAGACCCAGCAGCCACAGCGCGGTTACTACCAGGATCAGCCATATCGCAACAATTACAATCAGCGCTCGAACGGCTATATCGGTGCACCGACCAATGACAATCACTGGGAGGGGCGCCCGAGTGGACACGGTAACGGTTGGGGGCCAGGCCCCAGGTATCGCCCCGGCCAGGTGATCGACCGCTTTCCCGAGCGTAACTTCCGCGTGCCTTACCGTGGCATGGATTACTTCTATTCCGGTGGCTACTGGTATCGCCCGCTGGGCCCGCGTTATGAGGTGGTAGAGCCACCACGCGGGATTCGCGTCAGCTACCTGCCCGATTACGCCCAGCAGGTATGGATCGGCGGGGCGCTGCTGTTCCTCGCGGCCGGTTCGTATTACGCCTACCAGGAGAACACTCAGGATTACGTCGTGGTCGAACCGCCGGTTGACCAGGCGCAATCGCAACCACCGGCCGCCAGCAATGGCTATGACGTGGAGGCATACCCGGCCAACGGTCAGTCGCCGGAGCAGGTCAGTCGGGATGGCTACGAGTGTTATCAAGACGCGGTGCAGCAGAGTGGTTTCGATCCACGCACCGCCACCTACCAGCCAGACCCGTCGGTGGTGCAAGCTTACCGACAGGCCCAGGGCAGTTGCCTGAGCAGTCGCGGTTATCAGGTGAACTACTGAGCCCGGGCGGCTTTCACCACTTCCTGCGGGTCGGCGTGCACCAGCACTTCGGCTCGCGGGTAGGCGCTGTGAATGGCGGCCGCCGCCTGGTCGCTGATGCCATGGGCAACGGATAGCGTCAGCTCCCCCGGCAATTCCAGATGCAACTGCACAAACCACTGGTTGCCGGAGATCCGCGTGCGCAGGTCATGGGCACCCAATACGCCGGGAACGCTGCATGCCAATTCCAGCATGTGCTGGCTGACATCCGGTGGCAGTTCTTCATCCATCAATACCGCAAAACTCTCCCGGGCGATCTGTACCGCGCTCCACAAGATATACGCAGCGATTCCCAGGCCAAACCAGGCATCGACCTGATCCCAGCCAAACCCGGCCAACACCAACGCGATCAGAATGCTGCCGTTGAGCAGCATGTCCGAGCGGTAGTGCAGCGAGTCGGCGCGCACCGCGTTGGAGCCGGTGGCCTTGACCACCCGATGTTGCAACATCAGCAAGGCCAGGGTCAGGGCGAGCGAGAACACAATCACCCCGATGCTGATCCACGGCGCGCCGACCGGTTCCGGATTTTTCAGCCGATCGTAGGCCTGCAACGCAATCAACACCGCACTGCCACCAATGAACAACGCCTGGGCCATGCCCGCCAATGACTCGGCCTTGCCGTGCCCGTAGCGATGATCATCGTCGGCGGGGCGCAGTGCGTAATGCACCGCCAGCAGGTTGAGCAATGAGGTGACGCCGTCGAGTACCGAGTCGGTGAGCCCGGCGAGCATGCTCACCGAGCCGCTCAGCCACCAGGCGATGGCCTTGGCGACGATCAATGTGCACGCCACTGCCACCGAGGCACGGGTCGCCAGCCGCAGCAGGCGGGCGTGTTCGGAGCTGGAGGTCATAGGGGCCATCGTTCCTTGAAGAGTCCTTTAGCGCGCAGGGATTACGCGGCGGGTTGCAGGCCGAACATCGCCAGTTGCTGGGCGCTGCCCTTGCTCTGGATCAGGCGTGGATCGTCCAGCGGGAAGCTGCGGCCCAGTTCGCTTTCCAGAATAGTCTGCAACTTGCGGTTATCGACCTTGCCGTCGGGGCCGATGGCGTCCTTGAGTTTTTGCGGGTCGACCTGGGCGGTCTTGCCCGGCTCGAAATAAATCGCGCCGGTGGCGAAGTCCACGGCAAACGCGATCAGGCCGGGGATGATGTAGAACAGCAGGCCGACGGCGTCGAGCACGGCGATGGCCGGGTCGATCTTGCCTTCGATCTGGCCACGGCGATCGGGGTAGAAGATCGAACCGCAGGCTGTCACTTGAGTCAGCAAGGTTGCGACCAGAACACCGCCAATCAGGCGAAAGGGAGCACGCATATGAAATCTCCTGGGTAGAACGCCAAGTACGTTACTGGTTTGAGTCCAGACTACGTCAAACAGTTCGCCGTTATACTCGCGCCTCTGTTTTGGAGCCAGCATGATTTCTTTGCCGATCGATGAAGTTTTACCCGCCCTGCGTGAAGCCCTGGCTACACGCCACGAAGCCGTGCTCGAAGCACCGCCCGGCGCCGGTAAAACCACCCGCGTACCCTTGGCCTTGCTCAACGAGCCGTGGTTGGCCGGGCAGACCATCCTGATGCTCGAACCCCGCCGGCTGGCTGCGCGTGCAGCGGCGGAGCGGTTGGCCAGTGAGCTGGGGGAGAAGGTCGGCGAAACCGTGGGTTATCGCATTCGCCTCGACAGCAAGGTCGGCCCCAATACCCGCATCGAAGTGGTCACCGAAGGCATCCTCACCCGGCGCCTGCAGGATGACCCGGCGCTGGAAGGCGTGGGCCTGCTGATCTTCGACGAATTCCACGAACGTAGCCTCGACGCTGACCTGGCCTTGGCCCTGAGCCTCAATGGTCGCGAACTGTTCCGTGACGATCAGCCGCTGAAAATCCTCTTGATGTCCGCCACGCTCGAGGGCGAACGCTTGGCCGGGCTGCTCGACGACGCGCCGATCCTGCGCAGCGAAGGGCGCATGTACCCGGTGGCGATGCGCTGGGGGCGGCCGTTCCAGGCGGGTGAATTCATCGAGCCGCGTCTGGTGCAGACCATCCTGGAAGCCTTGAACGACGAGACCGGCAGCGTGCTGGTGTTCCTGCCGGGGCAGGCTGAAATCCGCCGCGTGCACCAGCAACTGGCCGATGCCTTGGGCGAAAACACTCAGGTACTACTGTGCCCATTGCACGGTGAACTGGATCTCGCCGCGCAACGGGCCGCGATCGATCCTGCACCGGCGGGCAAGCGCAAAGTGGTGCTGGCCACCAACATCGCCGAAACCAGTTTGACCATCAACGGTGTGCGCGTGGTGATCGATGCCGGGCTGGCGCGGGTGCCGCGTTTCGACCCCGGTAGCGGCATGACCCGTCTCGACACCCAGCGCATTTCCAAGGCCAGCGCGACTCAGCGTGCGGGCCGGGCCGGGCGTCTGGAACCCGGTGTGTGTTATCGCCTGTGGTCCCAGGACCAGCACGAGCAACTGGCGGCCTATGGCAGTGCGGAAATCCTTTCGGCGGACCTCGCCGGGCTGGCCTTGCAGCTGGGGCGTTGGGGCGTTCTACCTGGGCAACTGGTGTGGCTCGACGTGCCGCCGGCCGCCGCTTATGCACAGGCTCAGGACCTGCTCGAACGTTTGGGTGCACTGGAGGGCGAAGCCCTGACCCGCCACGGTCAGGCCATGGCCGAGCTGCCGGCGCATCCGCGCATCGCTCACTTGCTGTTGCGCGGCCAGGCACTGGGGCTGGCGGATATGGCCTGCGACGTCGCTGCACTGCTCGGCGAGCGGGATATCTTGCGTGGCGCCGGGGCGGATTTGCACAGTCGGCTGGTGCTGCTGTCTGGCGAAGAACGCGCCGCACGCGGTGCCCAGGGCGGCGTGCAGCGCGCACGGCAACTGGCGCGGCAATATCGTGGTTACCTGCGCGGCAAAGCTTCGGAGCCGGTCAACGATCCGGATCATCCGCGCTGGCTCGGCGCGTTGCTGGCGCTGGCTTATCCCGACCGGGTCGCCCAACAACGGCGTGCCGGTGGCGCGGAGTATCGCTTGGCCAACGGTCGTGCCGCCCTGTTTCCCGAGGCCGATAGCCTGATGAAACAACCATGGCTGGTGATTGCCGATCTGGGCAGTCGTCAGGGGCAGCGTGAGGAGCGGATTTACCTGGCGACGGACTTCGATCCGACGCTCTTCGATTCAGTGCTGGCCGAGCAGGTGCGTTGCGTCGATCAACTTGATTGGGATGAACGCGAGGGCGTGCTGCGGGCTGAGCGCCAGCGCAAGGTCGGTGAACTGATCCTCAGCCGTGAACCGTTGACCGGTCTCGACGAAACTGCCCGTAGCCAGGCGCTGGTGAACCTGGTGCGGCGCAAAGGCCTGGAGCTGTTGCCGTGGACCCCGGAGCTGCGTCAGTGGCAGGCGCGGGTTGCCTTGTTGCGTCAATTGGACTTGGCCGGCAAGGGCGAGAGCGAGTGGCCGGATGTCAGCGACGTGGCGTTGCTCAAGAGTCTGGAGCAGTGGCTGATGCCGTATCTGGGCAAGGTTTCCCGACTCAGCCACTTTGCCAACCTGGACCTGTCGAGCATCGTCCACAACCTGCTGCCGTGGCCGCTGCCACAGCGGCTGGACGAACTGGCGCCGCATCATTTGAGCGTGCCGTCGGGCTCGTCGATTCGTCTGGATTACAGTGAGCAACCGCCGATTCTGGCGGTGCGATTGCAGGAGTTGTTCGGCCTGGCCGAAACCCCGCGCATCGCCGGGGGCCGGCAGGTGGTCAAGCTGCATCTGTTGTCCCCGGCGCGGCGACCGGTGCAGGTGACCCAGGACTTGGCGAACTTCTGGCGCAGCACCTACGCCGAGGTGAAGAAGGATTTGAAGGGGCGTTACCCGAAGCACTACTGGCCGGATGATCCGCTGGTGGCGGAGGCGACTGCGCGGATCAAACCCCGTAAATAACGGTCAACACTGAACTCTGTGGCGAGGGGGCTTGCCCCCGCTGGGTCGCGAAGCGGCCCCAACTCTTCACCTGAAAAGCAGGGCCTGCTGCGCAGTCCAACGGGGGCAAGCCCCCTCGCCACAGAAGTTACTGTGGATTTTCGGATTTGGCGGTCAGCTGCTCGCGGCAATAATCGGCAAACAACTGTGCCGGCTTGGTCAGTTGCCCGCGCTTGAGCCATGCCGCCACTAGCCCGGAACCGGTGACGTCTTCGGCAATGTCCACGCACACCACTTTCTGCCCGTCGTAGGTGCACTCCGAATGCGGCTTGGTCACCAGGATCGAAAAACCGAACCCCTGGCCGACCATGCCGCGCACCATCTCGATCGATGGCGAGCTGAAGGCGATGCGTGGGGTCAGGTCCAGCTCATCGAACAGACTGACGAAATAGGTCCGGCTCGGCTGCACGTCCAGAAGAATCATCGGCTCCAGGTACAGGTCCCGCAGCGACACTTGCGCCTGCTGTGCGAAGCGGTGATCCGCCGGCAGCAGCGCGTACGGTCGTTGCGCCGGCATCAGTGGTTCGGTCTGGATGGTGCCGTCGAGGTCGTGCTCGTAGAGGATCGCCAGATCGAAGGCGCCTGAGGTCAGGCCCTGCACCAGCTCTTGTTGCTCGCCATCACGGATGCGGATTTCCACGCCCGGGTACAACGCCGAAAACCCGGCAATCAATTGCGGCAGGTACAGCGGTGCAACGGTTTCGAAACAGCCGATATCGATCTGCCCGGATACCACATCGTTGTCGGCCAGGGCGTTCTGCTCGAACTCCTTGGCCATGCGCAGCAGTTCCTGAGCCTTGCGGTAAAAGCGTGCACCGCTGGGGGTCAATGACACGCCCTGGGCGTGATGGCGGATCAGCAGTTGCACGCCGAAACTGTCTTCCAGCCCTTTGATGGCCGTGGAGATCGACGGCTGGGCGATGTACAGCTTGCGCGAGGCCTCGGCGACGCTGCCGCACTCGACGGTGGTGATGAAGTATTTCAGTTGACGCAGATTGTAGGCAGCCACAGCAAACCTCGGGGGAGAACGGATCAGGCATCCAGGCAATTTGCGCGCCACCCCTATCCGCTCGGGTAGCGATTTGTTGTGGTTGAACAATAACCACATGCTGCGCCAGAAGGGAGATTGGCTACGTAGTTTTTTCTTGGCCTGCGAACACATTTTTACTGGTTTTCCCCCGCTTGGGCCTGAGCGACTATCCAATACACAAGAATGTCCAACGGAGCATCTGAACGTGTTCGAGCTTGAGTATTGGCAACGCAAGGCCGCTTCCCTGCGGTTTCCCGACCAGGCCGTGATCGACGGCCAGCGCCGTGCGGCGCAGTCGGGGCAGACTTTCGCCGCGATCAACCCTGCTACCGGGCAATGCCTGGCCAATGTCGCGGCATGTGGCGAGGAAGACGTGAACGTGGCGGTGCGCAATGCGCGGCAGGTCTTCGAGGCAGGCGCCTGGGCTGCGCGCTCACCGAGCGAACGCAAGCAAGTGCTGTTGCGCTTGGCCGACTTGATCCTCGAAAATCGCGAAGAACTGGCGTTGCTCGATTCACTGAACATGGGCAAGCCCGTCACCGATGCCTACAACATCGATGTGCCGGGCGCCGCGGGCGTGTTCCGCTGGTACGCCGAGAGCCTCGACAAACTCTACGATCAGGTCGCGCCGAGTGCGCAGAACGTGCTGGCGACCATCACCCGCGAAGCCCTCGGCGTGGTGGCGGCCGTGGTGCCGTGGAATTTCCCGCTGGACATGGCTGCGTGGAAACTCGCCCCGGCCTTGGCTTCGGGCAATTCGGTGATCCTCAAGCCGGCCGAGCAGTCGCCGTTTTCCGCTTTGCGTCTGGCTGAGCTGGCGCTTGAAGCTGGCGTGCCGGCAGGTGTGTTGAACGTTCTGCCGGGACTCGGCGAACAAACCGGCAAGGCCCTCGGCCTGCACCCGGACGTCGATTGCCTGGTGTTCACCGGCTCCACCGAGGTCGGCAAATATTTCATGCAGTACTCGGCCCAGTCGAACCTCAAGCAGGTGTGGCTGGAGTGCGGCGGCAAGAGCGCGAACCTGGTGTTCGCCGATTGCCAGGACCTGGATCTGGCCGCGCAGAAAGCCGCGTTCGGCATCTTCTTCAATCAGGGCGAAGTCTGTTCGGCCAACTCGCGGTTGCTGGTGCAGCGCTCGATCCATGACGAGTTCGTCGAGCGTCTCAAGGTCCAGGCCGAACGCTGGTTACCGGGCGATCCGCTGGACCCGTCGAGCGCCGCCGGTGCCATCGTCGACAGCCGTCAGACCGCGCGCATCATGAAGTTCATCCAGCAGGCCGAGCAGCAAGGCGCGACCCGGATCTGCGGTGGTCGGCAGTCGATCTTCAATGGCTCGGACAATTTCATCCAGCCGACGATTTTCACTGGTGTGACCCCGGACATGCCGTTGTTTCGCGATGAAGTGTTCGGCCCGGTGCTGGCCGTCACGGCGTTCGACGACGAGGCCCACGCCTTGCAGTTGGCCAACGACAGCGTCTACGGTCTGGCGGCGTCACTGTGGACCGACGACCTCAACCGCGCCCACCGTGTGGCGCGGCAATTGCGGGCCGGTACGGTGTCGGTCAACAGTGTCGATGCGCTGGACGTGACCGTACCGTTTGGCGGTGGCAAGCAGTCCGGTTTTGGCCGCGACCTGTCCCTGCACTCATTCGATAAATACACCCAGTTGAAGACCACCTGGTTTCAATTGCGCTGATAACAAAACGGAGAACTGGCGATGACCACACCACGTGAAACCCGCGACTACCAGGCCGCCGACGCTGCGCACCACATCCATGCGTTCGTCGATCAGAAAGCCCTCAACGACGAAGGGCCACGGGTGATGGTCCGTGGCGAGCGCCTGCACCTGTGGGACAACGATGGCCGCCGCTACCTCGACGGCATGTCCGGGTTGTGGTGCACCAACCTCGGTTACGGGCGCAAGGACCTGGCCCTCGCGGCAAGCCAGCAGCTGGAGCAGCTGCCGTACTACAACATGTTTTTCCACACCACCCACCCGCAGGTGATCGAGCTGTCCGAGTTGCTGTTCAGTTTGCTGCCGGGTCACTACAGCCACGCGATCTACACCAACTCCGGCTCCGAAGCCAACGAGGTGTTGATCCGCACGGTGCGTCGCTACTGGCAGGTGCTCGGCAAGCCCGAGAAGAAAATCATGATCGGCCGCTGGAACGGTTACCACGGTTCGACCCTGGCCGCGACGGCGCTGGGCGGCATGAAATTCATGCACGAAATGGGCGGCATGATTCCGGACATCGAGCACATCGACGAGCCGTACTTCTTCGCTCACGAGGGCAACCTGACCCCGGCTGAATTCGGTCTGCGCGCGGCGCAACAACTGGAAGCGAAGATCCTCGAACTGGGTGCGGACAAAGTCGCGGGCTTCATCGCTGAACCGTTCCAGGGCGCTGGCGGAATGATCTTCCCGCCGGAAAGCTACTGGCCGGAAATCCAGCGCATCTGCCGCAAGTACGACGTGTTGCTGTGCGCCGATGAAGTGATCGGCGGCTTCGGTCGTACCGGCGAATGGTTCGCCCACGAGTACTTCGGTTTCGAGCCGGACACCCTGTCCATCGCCAAGGGCCTGACCTCGGGCTACATCCCCATGGGTGGTTTGATCCTGTCGAAGAAAATGGCCTCGGTGCTGGTGGAGCAGGGCGGCGTGTTTGCCCACGGCCTGACCTATTCCGGGCACCCGGTGGCGGCGGCGGTGGCGATTGCCAACCTCAAGGCGCTGCGTGACGAGGGCGTGGTGACGCGGGTCAAGGACGACATCGGCCCGTACCTGCAACAGTGCCTGCGCGAAGTGTTCGGCAAGCACCCGCTGGTGGGGGACATCCAGGGCACTGGCATGGTCGCGGCGCTGCAACTGGCCGAAGACAAGTCCACTCGCAAGCGTTTTGCCAACGAGAATGACATTGCCTGGCGCTGCCGTACGATTGGTTTTGAGGAGGGGGTGATCATTCGCTCGACCCTCGGCCGGATGATCATGGCGCCGGCGTTGATTGCCAGTCGCGAGGAGATCGATGAGCTGATCAGCAAGACCTTGAAAGCGCTGGATCGCACGGCGCAGGAATACGGCCGGATTTGATCTTGTAGCGTTCTCTCGGGCCTCTTCGCGAGCAAGCCCGCTCCCACATTGGATTTGTGTCTGACACGGATCCCCTGTGGGGGCGGGCTTGCTCGCGAATGCCATGGCCCATTCAACACATTTTTAACGCCTTGCACCCACCTCGGGCATCCCCGCCCACAGCGCCCTTTCGCGGTGCGTGCTAACGAGTTTTTTCATCGTTCGCATCGACATATTTCCTCATTTTCCTAATCCCGCCCTTGGGCCAACATCGATCTCGCCAGCCCGCTGAATGCTGCCCGCCGAAGGGTCCCCGAGAGACCACAGGTTGCAGCCGATTCAGGGCTCGCCGTACTGCCCATGACAAAACTAAATCAACAGCTTTGGGAGTGCTCCATGATCAAGTCCTTGCTTACACGCGTTGCCCATCCACTGGCGGTCACCGCCATCGCCGCGACGGTCGCCACCAGCGCCCAGGCCGGCACCCTGTCCATCGGTCATACCACCTGGGTCGGCTACGGCACCCTGTACCTGGCCCAGGACCTTGGCTACTTCAAGGAAAACGGTTTGACCGTCGAGTTGCCGGTGGTCGAAGAAGCGGCGATGTACATGGCCGCACAAGCGTCCGGCGAGTTGTCCGGCTCGGCGTCGACCATCGACGAGGTGCTCAAGTACCGTCCGCAATTCTGCTTCAAGGCTGTTGCAGCACTGGACGACAGCCATGGTGGCGACGGCGTGCTGGTCGGCAAGGACGTCAAGAGCCTGCAGGAGCTCAAGGGCCAGGCCGTGGCGGTGAACGAAGGGTCGACCTCGCAGTTCTGGCTGTCGTACCTGCTGAAAAAGAACGGCATGAAAATGAGTGACATCACGGTGCAGAACATGACGGCTGACGACGCTGCTACCGCGTTCATTGCCGGCCGCGTACCGGCCGCCGTGACCTGGGAACCGCACCTGTCGATGGTGCGCGACAAGCAGCAAGGCAAGGTGCTGATCGACAGCAGCAGCACACCGGGGGTGATTGTCGACGTGGTCGCACTGAACTGCACCGTCATCGAAAAACAGCCGGAAGACGTAAAGGCCCTGGTGGCCGGTTTGTACAAAGCCGTGCAGTACACCAAGGACCATCCACAGGAAGCCTACAAAATCATGGCCAAGGGTGTCGGTGGTTACCTGGCTGATCCGAAGGAACTGGAAGCGGCCGCCCAGGGCGTGCGTTTCTACGATCAGGCCATGAGCGAAAAACTGCTGGGCGCGCCGGGCAAGCCGGGTGACAGCGCGCCACTGATCAAACTGGCCAACGAGACCGCCAGTGAGCTGCAAGGCAAGCCCTACAACGTCAGCAATGATGACCTTATCGACAACCGTTTCGTAACCCCGCTCTAGGAGGCTGCATGTTCAAGCGCAATTCATGGCTGAGCCGCTGCATCACGCCAAAGACCGGTTTGCCGGTCTCGGTGATCTGGAGCGCGAGCGGCCTGGCCTGGGTGCTGTTGGTCGGCCTGTGGGCCGGCTTGTCTTACGGCGGCGTGGTGCCGGGCATGTTCCTGCCGACGCCGGGCGCGGTGGTCGAGGCCGCCGTGCGCCTGGGTCGCGACGGCACCCTCGGCCAGCACGTGTGGGCCAGCGTCGAAGTGGTGATGGTCGGTTTCATCGTGTCGTCCCTGGTGGCCGTGCCGCTGGGACTGTTGATGGGCAGCTTTCGTATCGTCCAGGCTTTCCTTGAGCCTCTGGTGAATTTCATTCGCTACCTGCCGGTGACCTCGTTCGTACCGTTGTTCATCCTGTGGATCGGTATCGGTCTGGAACAGCGGGTATCGGTGATCATCTTCGGCGTGTTTTTCCAGCAACTGGTGATGATCGCGGATGTGTCCAAAGGCATCTCCAAAGACCTGATCAATGCCTCCTACACCCTCGGCTCGAACCGCCGTGACGCGGTGCTGCATGTGATCGCCCCGGCGTCCCTGCCAGGCGTACTCGACACCCTGCGCGTGACCATGGGCTGGGCCTGGACCTACCTGGTAGTGGCTGAACTGGTCGCTGCTTCCAGTGGCCTGGGCTACCTGAGCCTCAAGGCCATGCGTGGCTTCCAGGTGGATGTGATCTTCCTGGCCATCGCGATCATCGGCCTGCTGGGCCTGGTCACCGATCAACTGTTCCGTTTCCTTCGTCTGAGGATCACCGCATGGGCTCAGTAACTGCCGCCACTCATCGTTTTGTCGCCCCTCAGACTGCCCCGGTGAACGCGCCACGGCTGCAAGTGGACAAGGTCAGTCTGCGTTACAAGAAACCCGATGGCGGAACCTTTACCGCATTGCAGGAGGTATCGTTCGAGGTGCCCGACCAGCAGTTCGCTGTGCTGGTGGGACCGTCGGGCTGCGGCAAGTCGAGCCTGTTGTACCTCACCGCCGGCCTGGCCGAACCGACGTCCGGCGAGATTTACGTCGGCGGCAAACAGGTGGAAGGCCCCGGCGCGGATCGCGGCATGGTGTTCCAGAGCTACACGCTGTTCCCGTGGTTGACGGTGCGGCAGAACGTCGAGTTCGGCCTCAAGCGGCGCGGCATGCCGGCGGCGGAGCGCAAAGACATCGTCGATTACTACGTCAACGAAGTGGGCCTGAGCGGCTTTGCCGACAACTACGCCAAGCAGTTGTCCGGCGGCATGATGCAGCGCGTCGCCATTGCCCGCGCGCTGGCCAATGACCCGCAGATTCTGCTGATGGACGAACCCTTCGGCGCCCTCGACAGCCAGACGCGCCTGCAAATGCAGCAGTTGTTGCTGCGGGTCTGGGGCAACAGCAAGAAGACCGTATTGTTCGTGACCCACGACATCGACGAGGCGATTCTGCTCGGCGACCGGGTCTATGTGATGGGCGCCAGGCCCGGGCGGATCAAGCAGATCCTCGATGTGCCGATCGAGCGCCCACGCAACCTGGACATGGTCATGGAGCGTTCGTTCATCGAGATGAAACGCGAGATCTTCGGGCTGCTGCATGACGATCTGGAAGAGGTGCATTAAGTCAGGTTTGCACAGACCCTGTGGGAGCGGGCCTTTGTGGCGAGGGGCTTGCCCCCGTTGGGTCGCGTAGCGGCCCCAAGATTTTCGAACACCGTGTTTACGACTGCTGCGCAGCCGAACGGGGGCAAGCCCCCTAGCCACACCAGCCAGCTCCTACAGGTTTTGGCGCTACGGCGCAGCCGGCAACAGAAACCGGCCAATCACCGGCAGGTGATCAGAGATGCGCAATGTATCGTCCTGCCGCACCATCGCCTCGACCCGTTTGATCCGCGGGCTGTAGAACAGGTAGTCAACGGTCCGGTCCGGGCCGTTCAGCCCGGGATCGTTCGGGTAGTGGGTCAGCCAGCGTTCGCGGTCGATACCACTGGCTTCGTTGTTGGTCGGGATCATCGGGTACTTGTCCCACAGGATATGCAACAGGCTGTCGGCGGAGTAGGGCGTGCGTTGCGCGTCGGGCAAGCGTCGATACTGGCCTAGCGGCAACAGGTTGAAATCTCCGCCGATCAACCACGGCGTGCCACGGCTTTCGAATTTATCGAGGGCCCTGGCCACGGCGTTCACCTGATTTTGCAAGTCGTTGTCGACTTGGCTGGCGCGGTCCAGATGGGTATTGAGCACTGCGATCTGCCCGCCATCACTCAACGGCAAATAGCTCACCAGCAAGGCGTCTCTGGGTTTGAATTGGCGGCTGAGCGGATTGCCCGAGGCGACAGGCAGTTGCCAGCGTTCGGCATGTTCGATCTGGTAGCGGCTCAGGGTTGCCAGTTGCCGGCCGACACTGCCGAAGATGTGCGGGTTCGGTACGAAGTCGGCTTTCCAGTCGAAGGCGCTGGTGCCACAGGGATACAAGTCGGCGAGCCGTTCCTGCAGCAGTTTGAACTGGTGCTGGTAATCGCTGGCCTTGGCGCCGTCGTCCAGTTCCTGCAACAGCAGGATGTCCGGTTGTTCGTCGCGAATTACCCGCGCCACTTCGTCGAGGCTGAAGGCCATGTCTTCGGCTGTGGGGCGTTCGTCGGTACCGGCGGCCAGATCATTCCAGAAAACGTAACGCTTTCCGGCCAGGTACTGGACGTTCCAGGTCATCACTTTCAGTGCCTGCCCGGGGACCAGGGTGGGTGCCTGGTCATTGCAACTGACGGATAACACTTCTTTGGCGTCGGGGCGCCAGGTCAGGCTGTAGATCATCACGGCGATCAGGCCGATCGCGATCAGCAGGCCCAGCAAGGTGTAGCGCAGTAGGCGGGTCATGGCTCGGCTTATTAGCGTTACAAAATTGTTCCCGAGCATACCCGAGAGCGATGGTTGCGCCCAAGGTCAGAGCGAGTTGTCATTTCTCTCAGGCTGCGGATTGATCAGCATGAACAAGCGGAACAGCACCACGCTGGTAAACAGCTGCAGGAAGCTGTGCGCGCTGTCGATCAGCAGCGAGATCACCGGGTTTTGCGGTTCCGGATACACCGCCAGGGTGGCGCCCTTGAGCAGCCACAGCGGCCCCATCACGCACAGAATGCACAGCAGGATGCGCAGGAAGTGACCTTTGGTCATGCGCAGGCTTTCCTTCATGGCCGCCAGCGGCGCCAGGCCGCGCAGCACCAACAGGTATTCGCCAAATGCCAGGGTCACCATCAGGTAGATGCCCGGCAGGAAGTACAGCGACAGGCCCAGCAGAATCAGCACGGTATTGAGCGCCGTCAGCAGGGCGAAACGTGGCCACAGGCTGGCCGACATCGCCAGCAGGTCGCGGTTGCGCGGCGACTCACCGCGGCTGCGGGCGTCGAGAAACAGAATCAGCGCGGCGGTGTACAGCGGGTACACCAGCAGGCCGACGATCACGCTGATGCCGGGGAAACTGTCCGGCTCCGTCGAGTGGTCGACCACTTGTTGCAACAGCGCCTCAAGCATCACCAGCGGCAGGCACAGCTGCACGATCTGGCCCAGATTGCGCTTGAAGAAATACAGCGAGTCACGCAGGACATCTAACGGATTCATCAGTTGGTATCGCAGGTTGGAAGCAGTGGCTCACTTTAACCGATCAAGCGCCCGGGGACGCAAACGTAAACGTTCGGTAAAGGCTATTGAAACATCCTGTTTCAGCATCCATTAAGGTCGGACCCCTTATCCTCAGTGGAAAAGGGCAACGATTTCCCCCGGCAATCTATGAGGTCGCCATGAACAGCGAAGAACAAACCCTGATCGATGGACTGTTTTCCCGGCTGCAACAGGCCGAAACGGACTCAGCCCCGCGCGACGCATTGGCCGAGGCGCGGATCAAGGAACACCTGACGCGCCAGCCTGCGGCCGGTTATTTCATGACCCAGGCGATTCTGGTGCAAGAGGCGGCGATCAAGAGCCTCGATGAACAGAACAAACAACTGAGCCAGCAAGTCCAGCAGTTGCAGGCCGAGCTGCAACAGGCCAAGACCCAGGCGACCCCGGCTCCTGCGCCGAGCAGTGGTGGCTTTTTGTCGAGCATCTTTGGCGGCGCTTCCCGTGATCCACAACCGGCACCCACCCAGAGCGCACCGCCATCGAACGGCGGCTGGCGTGAACCGGGACGCTCGTCGTTCGGTGCGCAACCGCCACAGCAGAACTTCGGCGCACCGCAGCAGAACTTTCCACAGCAGGGCTATGCACCGCAGCAGCAGGCTCCGGCAGCGGCCGGTAGCGGTTTTCTTGGTGGCGCGCTGAAAACCGCCGCCGGCGTGGCAGGTGGCGTGATGCTGGCTCAAGGCATCAGCAGCCTGTTCCATCACAATCAGCAACCGGAAGTCGTCGAAGTCATCAAGGAAGAACCGGCCCAGGTCAACGACCAGGGCAACAATGGCTGGGGCGATGACCAGCGCATGGCCGGTAATGATTCCTGGAGCAACGATCAGGGCGGGTTCAGTGACGCTGACTACAGCGATGACTCGCTCTTCGGCGGCGACGACGACTCCTTCGTCTGACCCCTCTGTGGCGAGGGAGCTTGCTCCCGCTGGGGTGCGAAGCAGCCCCCTTGCTTTTGGAACCCAAAGGGCCTGCTGCGCAGTCCAACGGGAGCAAGCTCCCTCGCCACATAGCCGATTATTCGCGGAACAATCCTCTGGGCTGGCATACTGGGCGACTTTTCGGGCCTGGGGCCTGGTTCAGCCTTGAGGAAAACCGGTGAAAAAAATCGCAGTGTTCGCCGACGTCCAAAACCTCTATTACACCGTGCGTCAGGCCTATGGTTGTCACTTCAACTACGCCGCGCTGTGGGCTGACATCAGCAAACAGGGCGAGATTGTCGAGGCCTACGCCTACGCCATCGACCGGGGCGACAGCAAACAGCAGCAGTTCCAGCAGATCCTGCGCAACCTCGGTTTCACCGTGAAGCTCAAGCCGTACATCCAGCGCAGCGATGGTTCGGCCAAGGGCGACTGGGACGTGGGCATCACCCTCGACATCATGGACGCCGCCGACCATGTCGACGAAATCGTCCTGGCCTCCGGCGACGGTGATTTCGACATGCTGCTCGAGCGCATCATCAGCAAACACGGGGTACAGGCGGTGGCCTACGGCGTGCCAGGCCTCACGGCCAACTCGCTGATCCGCGCCGCCAGCCGCTACGTGCCGATCGAAGGCGCGTTGCTGCTCAAGAATTGATTTTTACGGAGTTCAACCAGGTTTGGAACGCATAGCAGTCATCGACTTTGAAACCACCGGGATCTCCCCGAGCAGCAGCTGCCGGGCCACGGAAATTGCCGTGGTGATCCTTGAACAGGGGCGCATCGTCGAGCGTTACCAGAGCCTGATGAACGCCGGCGTACGCGTCCCGGCCTTCATCGAGCAACTCACTGGCATCAGCAATGCCATGCTGCGCACCGCGCCGCCCGCCGAGCAGGTGATGAACGAGGTCAATGAGTTCGTCGGCACTACGCCACTGCTGGCGCACAACGCCGCATTCGACCAGAAGTTCTGGGACTTTGAGCTGGGGCGAATCAAACGCACCCGCTTGCAGAACTTTGCCTGCTCGTTGCTACTGGCCCGCCGCCTGATGCCCGCCGCGCCGAACCACAAACTCGGCACCCTCACCACGTTTGCCAACCTGCCCCACACCGGCAAGGCCCACCGGGCCATGGCCGATGCCGAGATGGCGGCCAACCTGACGGCGCACTTGGCTGAGGAGTTGCGGCACAAGCATGGTTTGCGCGAGCTGTCCCATGACTTGCTGTGCAAGTTGCAGAAGGTCCCGGCGGCGAAGGTAGGCGAGCACCTCAAGCGTTATCGCGGCTTCTGAAAACACCGCATACCCCCTGTAGGAGCGAGCCTGCTCGCGATGAACCCGAGATCAGTGCGGGGTGTCAGGTATCCCGCGTTATCGTTGGCGACCATCGCGAGCAGGCTCGCTCCTACAGGTT
This sequence comes from Pseudomonas sp. P5_109, assembly GCF_034009455.1. Classification (NCBI taxonomy): domain Bacteria; kingdom Pseudomonadati; phylum Pseudomonadota; class Gammaproteobacteria; order Pseudomonadales; family Pseudomonadaceae; genus Pseudomonas; species Pseudomonas sp. P5_109. The sequence goes on along the minus strand of NZ_CP125380.1, from coordinate 6,127,331 downwards.
CCCTTCAATGTGTCCCAACGGCACCCGCTTCTCAATCGCACTCGACAACACGATCGACGTCTTGCTGAACCCGAACGTTGCAATCCGGTTGATCAGCTCTTCCAGCTCCGGCATCGAGCCCACCGCCGCTTGCATGATCACGCAGGGGTCACCGGTCACCCGATGACATTCGGTCAACTGCGGGATTTTGATCAGGTCGTCGTAGGCTTTCTGGTTGCCGTGCTGGTTCAGGCGCAGTTCGATCACGCACTGGATGGGCAGGCCGAGCTTGGCCATGTCGACTTTCGCCTGATAGCCGGTGATCACGCCGCTGGCTTCGAGCTTGGCCACGCGCTCGGCCACCGCCGGGGCGGACAGATTGACCTTGCGCGCCAGGTCCGCGTAGGACGCGCGACCGTTTTCCAGCAGGGCGCTGAGCAGCATGCGGTCGTATTTGTCCATGGGGCGACTCCTGAAAATGACTGACTTTCGAAAACATGGTTTATCGCAAGAATCTCCGTGTTTTGAAAAGTGTACCGGTGCGATAAACAGGTTTTGTAACTTATTTTCTGTTGATGGCCTTTCTAGAATAGCCATTCACTTGAATTGCCTGCGAGCTGCTCCCCATGCCTGGCCTCCGTCGTTTTCCCTTACCGTTGATCGCAGCCTTTTTCGCGTTGTACGTGATTTGGGGCTCGACCTACCTGGTGATCCGCATCGGTGTGGAGTATTGGCCGCCGCTGCTGCTCGCCGGTATCCGCTTCGTCATTGCCGGGACCTTGATGTACGCCTTCCTGCGCTGGCGCGGGGCGCCGGCACCGACCTGGGTGCAGTGGAAAGCCGCCGGGGTCATCGGCGTGTTGCTGCTCGCCTGTGGTAATGGCGCGGTCAGTGTCGCCGAGCACACGGGGGTGGCTTCCGGGGTCGCCGCATTGGCGGTGGCGACGGTGCCGCTGTTTACCTTGCTCTGTGGATATTTCTGGGGTGCGCGTAATACCCGTCTCGAATGGGCCGGGATTGTCCTCGGGTTGATCGGCATTGCCATGCTCAATCTTGGCTCCAACCTGCAATCGAGCCCGTTGGGCGCGGCGTTGCTGGTGTTCGCGGCGGCGACCTGGGCTTTCGGCTCGGTGTGGAGTAAACACCTGCCATTGCCTCAAGGGGCGATGGCCAGTGCCGTCGAAATGCTGGTGGGGGGTGTGGTGCTGCTGATTGCCAGTGCGGTCAGCGGTGAACACCTGGAAAAGGTCCCGCCGATCGAAGGCTGGGCGGCTCTGGCGTATCTGACCGTGTTCGGCTCGATCATCGCCTTCAACGCCTACATGTACCTGTTGAAGCACGTGCGTCCGGCCGCGGCGACCAGCTATGCCTACGTCAACCCGGCGGTGGCGGTGTTGCTGGGAATCGTTTTCGTCGGTGAGACCATTGGCATCGAAGAAGCCCTGGCGATGGCCGTGATCATCAGCGCCGTGGTGCTGATTGGCCTGCCGCAATGGCGTCGCACGCCAGAACGGCCGGTGGTGGCGAAGGGAGTACCGACAGAATCCCGTGTGAATTAGGGTAAACTGCGCGGCATTGCATCTTGTTTTGCACACTTGTTTTGAACAACCCGCGCTGAATTTTCCTACGGTACTCCCATGACTTTCGCCACCCTTGGCCTGATCGAACCCTTGCTGCGCTCCCTCGAGACGCTCGGCTACCAGACTCCGACGCCGGTTCAGGCGCAAGCCATTCCGGCGGTGCTGGCCGGTCGCGACCTGATGGCCGCGGCCCAGACCGGCACCGGCAAGACCGCCGGTTTCGCCCTGCCGCTGTTGCAACTGCTGGCCATGGAAGGGCCGAAAGTCACCGCCAATTCGGTTCGCGCACTGATCCTGGTGCCAACCCGCGAGCTGGCCGAGCAGGTTCACGAGGCCGTGCGCCAGTACGCTGAAAACCTGCCATTACGCACCTACGCGGTGTACGGCGGCGTCAGCATCAACCCGCAAATGATGAAGCTGCGCAGCGGCGTCGACCTGTTGGTCGCGACCCCGGGCCGCTTGCTCGACCTGTTCCGCCAGAACGCGCTGAAGTTCAATCAACTGCAAACCCTGGTGCTGGACGAAGCCGACCGCATGCTCGACCTGGGCTTTTCCGAGGAGCTGGCGAACATTTACCGCGCGCTGCCGAAGAAACGTCAGACGCTGCTGTTCTCCGCGACCTTCTCCGATGACATCCGCCTGCTGGCCGGGCAGATGCTCAACGACCCGCTGAGCATTGAAGTCAGCCCGCGCAACGTCGCTGCCAATACGGTCAAGCAATGGATCGTGACGGTGGACAAGAAGCGCAAGCCGGAACTGTTCGTGCACCTGATGCGCAAGGGCAAGTGGAAGCAGGTGCTGGTGTTCGCCAAGACCCGCAACGGCGTGGACGCGCTGGTGGAAAAACTACAGGGCCTGGGCATCAATGCCGACGGCATCCACGGCGACAAACCCCAGGCGACCCGTCAGCGTGCACTCGACCGCTTCAAGGCGAGTGAAGTGCAGATTCTGGTCGCTACAGACGTGGCCGCCCGCGGCCTGGACATCGAAGACTTGCCGTTGGTGGTCAACTTCGATTTGCCGATCGTCGCCGAAGATTACATCCACCGCATCGGTCGTACCGGTCGCGCGGGCTCGACCGGCGAGGCGATTTCCCTGGTCTGCGCCGATGAAGTGAATTTGCTGTCGGCTATCGAGATGCTGACCCGCCAGACCCTGAAGCGGCAGAACGAGCCGGACTTCGAGCCAGAGCACCGGGTGCCGGATACCGATGCCAGCGGCCAGGTGATCAAGAAGCCGAAAAAACCGAAGAAGCCCAAGGCTTCCGGTGGTGGCGGTGGTAAACGCAATCTGGGTAAGTGGGTGGATAGCGGAGAGGTTGCGCCAGCGGAGCCTTCGATCAAGCCTGTGCGCAAGGTGCCGGTGTTCAACACTGGGCCGCGTAAGCGTAAGCCTTAATACTAGCGACGCCTGCTAAGCCGCCTTCGCGAGCAAGCCCGCTCCCACACTGGATCTGTGTTGTTCACAAATCCCCTGTGGGAGCGGGCTTGCTCGCGAAGGGCGCGCCTCGGTCTTCAGCCCTGGCACTGCAACCACTCCACCATCCCCAACCCCGCCGCTCGCCCACTGGCGAAACACGCGGTCAGCAGATAGCCGCCCGTCGGCGCTTCCCAGTCCAGCATTTCTCCCGCGCAAAACACGCCAGGCATTTGCTTGAGCATCAAGCGCTCATCCATCGCCTCGAACATCACGCCGCCAGCGCTGCTGATGGCCTCGTCCAGTGGACGGGTTTTTACCAGTGTCAGTGGTAACGCCTTGATCGCGTGGGCCAGCAAGGCCATGTCGGTAAAGCAGTCGGTGCTGGTCAGTTCTCGCAATAGCGCCGCTTTAACCCCATCGATGCCCAACTGGCTGTGCAGGTGCTTGGCCATTGAGCGCGATCCCCGAGGCTTGCTCAACGCCGCCTGAACTTTATCCACAGGCCGGCCGGGCAGCAGGTCCAGATGAATTGTTGCCGAACCGTGCTGGTTGATTGCTTCGCGGATCGGAGCCGACAGGGCATAGATCAAACTGCCTTCGATCCCGGTCGCGGTGATCACACATTCGCCGAGTCGCGGGACATCGTCGTTAAGGCCGATGGCGATGTTTTTCAGCGGCGCGCCAGCGAATTTGCTGACCATCAATTCGCTCCAGGCCTGCACCTCGAAGCCGCAATTACTCGGTTGCAGCGGCGCCAGTCCTACGCCCTGTTGCTCCAGTGCCAGCATCCATGCGCCGTCCGAGCCCAGGCGCGACCAACTGCCGCCGCCAAGGGCGAGCAGGGTGGCATCGGCCTGAACGGTGCTTTCACCTTCCGGGCTGTCAATGCGCAAACCGCCGCGCTCGTCCCAGCCGAGCCAGCGGTGGCGGGTGTGGATAACTACGCCGCTGTCACGCAGGCGCTTGAGCCAGGCGCGCAGCAGCGGTGCGGCCTTCATGTCGGTGGGGAATACCCGGCCGGAACTGCCGACGAAGGTTTCGATGCCCAGGTCATGAATCCACTGGCACAGCGCTTCGGCACCGAAGCGGCGCAGCAGCGGGGCGATCTGTGGGGCGCGTTCGGCGTAGCGAGAGAGAAACGCCGGGTAGGCTTCGGAGTGGGTGATGTTCATGCCGCCGACGCCGGCCAGGAGGAATTTTCGTCCGACCGAAGGCATGCCGTCGTACAGGTCGACCTTGATCCCGGCCTGGCTCAACACTTCGGCCGCCATCAGACCGGCGGGGCCGCCGCCGATGATGGCGACGTGAGGGGTGAGGGCTGGCGAGGATTGAGTCATGGGGTGCGCTGCGGTCTGACGGGATAAGCCGGGCATTCTACCAGCCCAAACCCATGTGGGAGCGGGCTTGCTCGCGAAAGCGGTGGGTCAGTCAATGAAGATGTTGATGATAAACCGCATTCGCGAGCAAGCCCGCTCTCACATTTGGTTTGTGGTATTCACAACGGCTGGTTAAAAAACAACCACCACTCTGTAGCCTATACGCAGCGTGGCCTGTAGTCCCTTTCACTCAGGTTATCCACAGGCAGCTCCACAGGCATTGTGGGTAAAGCATCCACAGCTCAGTGACAACCTGATGACTGCCAGACGCGCTGCGCACTGTGATGGAGGATGCCGTGACGGCGGGCCAGGGCCTGGCGGTCCTTGCTGTAGCCGCCGCCGATCACCCCGACGAGCGGAATGTCGCGGCCCAGGCAATGGCGCATCACGCTTTCATCGCGTGCGGCGACGCCTTCGTCTGTCAGCTTCAGATAACCCAGGGCGTCGTCCTTATGCACATCGACCCCGGCGTCATACAACACCAGATCCGGTTGGTAGAGTGGCAGCAGGTAGTTGAGCGCATCGTCCACCACCTTCAAGTATTCGGCATTGCCCATGCCGTTTGGTAGCGGGATGTCCCAGTCGCTTTCGGCTTTGCGTGCGGGAAAATTCTTTTCGCAGTGCAGGGAAACGGTCACTGCTTCCGGGGTGTTGTGCAGAATTCGTGCAGTCCCGTCGCCCTGATGCACGTCGCAATCGAAGATCAGCACCCGGTTCACCCGGCCGCTTTCCAGCAGGTAATGGCTGATCACCGCCAGGTCATTGAAGATGCAGAACCCGGCCGGGTAGTCGTAGTGCGCATGGTGGGTACCACCCGCCAGGTGACAGGCCAGGCCATGCTCCAGCGCCTGTTCGGCCGCCAGCAACGAGCCACCGACCGCCCGCACCGTACGCCGGGCCAGGGCTTCGCTCCAGGGCAGGCCGAGGCGGCGCTGGTCTTCGCGGGACAGTTCGCCACTCATGTAGCGTTCGATATACGAAGGGTCATGGGCGAGGGCGAGAATATCCGCGGGACACAGATCCGGGCGCAGCAGGTCGGCGTCGCGGGTCAGGCCACTGTCCACCAGGTGGTCGCGCAACAGGCGGAACTTGTCCATCGGGAAGCGGTGATCCGCCGGAAACTCGGGACTGTAGTCTTCGTGATAAATCAGCGGCAGCGGCATGATGATTTCAGACGGGAATGAGAGACGGATCCTACCAGCGTTGTAGACTGGCGACATTGAAATGGAGGGGCGGGGCACGATGGAGCCAATACTGGAACTTGAAAGCGCTCGGCTGCTATTGCGTCAGTGGCGCGATGAAGACTTGCCGGACTTTGCGGCGATGTGTGCCGATCCGCAGGTGATGCGCTACTTCCCGGCACCGTTGAGCCGGCTGGAAAGCGCATCATTGATCGGCCGAATCCGTGGTCATTTCGCCGAGCATGGTTACGGTCTCTGGGCCTTGCAGCGCAAAGACTCTGGCCAGTTCATCGGCTTTACCGGGCTCGGCGTGGTCGGATTCGATGCACCTTTCACTCCCGCCACGGAAATCGGCTGGCGCCTGGCCCGCGAGCACTGGGGCCTCGGTTATGCCAGTGAAGCGGCGTGGACCGCTCTGCGCTGCGGGTTCGACCGCTTGCCGCTGAAAGAGGTGGTGGCCTTCACGGCGCAAACCAACCTGCCGTCAGAGAAAGTCATGCAGGCCATCGGCATGCACCATGATCCGGCGGATGACTTCGATCACCCACGACTCGAAGCCGAACATCCGTTGCGTCGGCATGTTCTGTATCGCATCAGCCGTGAACAATGGCTGCAAACCTTGCATGGATAAGCTGGCACGGACGTTTACAATGGCCCCCATGATGGCCCTGCCGGGAAACTGAATCGACCGTCGCAGCCAAGCCTGCCCGGTAATGTGTTGTGTGAGGAGAGTCTGAATGAGCCAAGTGTTGGATGATCTGGTCGACCTGCTGACCCTGGAACCGATCGAAGAAAACCTGTTCCGTGGCCGCAGCCAGGACCTGGGCTTTCGTCAGCTGTTCGGTGGCCAGGTGCTCGGCCAGTCGCTGTCGGCGGCCAGTCAGACGGTTGAAGAAGCGCGTCATGTGCATTCGATGCACGGCTATTTCCTGCGTCCGGGCGATGCCGGGTTGCCGGTGGTGTATCAGGTTGACCGGGTGCGAGACGGTGGCAGTTTCAGCACGCGCCGGGTCACCGCGATCCAGAAGGGCCACCCGATCTTCACGTGCAGCGCCTCGTTCCAGTACGACGAGGAAGGCTTTCAGCATCAGAGCGAAATGCCGGTAGTGGTCGGCCCGGAAAATCTGCCCTCGGAGCTGGAAATCACCCAGCAGCGCGCGCACCTGATTCCCGAAAAAATGCGCGAAAAGCTGCTGTGCCCGAAACCGATCGAATTCCGTCCGATCACCGAGAAAGATCCCTACAACCCGCTGCCGTCCGACCCGGTCAAGTACGTCTGGTTCCGCGCCGACGGCGCCTTGGCCGATTCGCCGGCGCTGCATAAATACCTGCTGGCCTATGCCTCGGACTTCGGCCTACTGGTCACGTCGATGCAGCCCCATGGCAAAACGGTGTGGAACAAGGACATGCAGGTGGCCAGCCTCGATCACGCGTTGTGGTTCCATCAGGATCTGCGCGCCGATGACTGGTTGCTCTACGCAATGGACAGCCCGTGGGCCGGCAATTCCCGTGGTTTCTCCCGGGGCAGTGTGTTCAATCGTGCCGGGCAACTGGTGGCCTCGGTCACCCAGGAAGGCTTGATCCGTCACCGCAAGGATTGGGCGTGAGCCTGGCCAATGTGCATCACTGGGTGTTCGACATGGACGGCACCCTGACGGTGGCCGTGCACGACTTCGCGGCGATTCGCGTGGCGTTGGCGATCCCTGCCGAACACGACATCCTGACTCATCTTGCCGCACTGCCGGCCGATGAAGCCGCCGCCAAACACGCGTGGCTGCTGGAGCATGAGCGGGACCTGGCCCTCGGTTCGAAACCGGCGCCGGGCGCGGTGGAGCTGGTGCGCGAGCTGGCCGGGCGCGGTTATCGCCTGGGTATTCTGACGCGCAATGCCCGGGAGCTGGCGCATGTCACGCTGGAGGCCATTGGCCTGGCCGACTGCTTTGCACTGGAAGATGTATTGGGCCGCGATGATGCACCGCCCAAACCACATCCGGGCGGATTGCTGAAACTGGCCGAAGCGTGGAAGGTGCCAGCGAGCGAGCTGGTGATGGTGGGCGACTACCGTTTCGATCTCGATTGCGGGCGGGCAGCGGGTGCACGCACGGTGCTGGTGAATCTACCGGATAATCCCTGGCCGGAATTGACCGATTGGCATGCGGCGGATTGTGTCGAGTTGCGGCAGATGCTGTTGGCTTAAAGAGTCGGTTGTCTGATCTGACGCCTTCGCGAGCAAGCCCGCTCCCACAATGATTCTGTGGTGTTCACGATGTTGTGTGCACTCAGATCCAATGTGGGAGCGGGCTTGCTCGCGAAGAGGTAGGCCCAGGCACTACAAGAGTCATTGCCCAAACAAAGCCTTCTGCCCCTCCGGCGAGGTAAACATCCCGTCCCCGTTATGCCCGACTCCGGGTACTTCAATCAGTTGCTGATTCAACCCTTGCGGTTGCAGCCGCTTCAGATAATCAAAGTAAAAACGCCCGCGGGCCAATCGATACGGCCCTTGGGCCTTGGCTTCACAGCTCTTGTCCAGCGCCGGATGGTTCGGGTCGATGTCCTGCTGCCCCAGTAGATAAACGATTTCACGCTTGAGGTAACTTTCCTGCAACTGCGTGGCGGTTTGCCCTTCGGCGTAGGCGGGCAAATCCGCCAGTCCGTACTTCCAGCGATTGAAATCCGGGCACCCGGCGTGGCTGAACGCCACGGGTCGGCGCTCATCGAAATAGGCGTAGGAGGATGGGTTGGCGATCACGTAGCGCACCTGCACGCCAGCCGCATCGAGACCGGACTGCGCGTGACCGAGCAAGGCATAGCGTTGAACCATCTGCGCGCCGCCGGAGTGCCCGGCGATGACGATTTGCTTCACCTGCGGAAACTGCTGGCGGTCACCCAGGCGGGTGATGATTTCGTCGAGCGCGGCGTAGGAACTCAGCCGAAACGGTGCCGTGGATTCACCGCCGGCCATCCATTCATTGCCTTGCCAGCGCAAAACCGTGTCGGCCACCGGATGCACCGCAACGTCAGTTTCATTGAGGAACTGCGGGGCAATCACCAGTGTCGTCGCGCTCTGCCCAGCCAATTCGGCGGCGTGTTCACCGCTTTGCAGATAGGTTTGCGCATTGCGCAGGCGCCCATGGATGAGGATCAGTACCCGTTCGATTTTTTCCGGGGCGGGGCTGATGCCCACCGCCATTTCACCTGATTTCAACAGCAGACGCCCGGAACTGAGTTCCTTGACCCCATGCTCGGCGGCCTGGGACGTTGCGCAAGTAAACAGAACAACCAACAACCACTTCTTCATTTACAGATTTTTCGTCGCAAAGGTATCGCACTGGCTTACCTGGCCTTGGGCGAAACCGGTTTTGAACCAGCGCACCCGTTGCGCCGACGTACCGTGGGTGAACGAGTCCGGGACCACGCGGCCCTGACCCTGTTGCTGCAAGCGATCATCACCAATGGCGTTCGCTGCATTCAGTGCTTCTTCGATGTCGCCCGGTTCCAGCCAGTTCAAGCGCTTCTGCGCATTGTTGGCCCAGACGCCGGCCAGGCAATCGGCCTGCAGCTCCTGACGAACCAGCAAGCCGCCGTCGCCTTCCATCTGCCGGCCTTGTTGGCGCGCGGCCTGAATTTTTGCGGATACCCCAAGCAGGGTCTGCACATGGTGTCCGACTTCGTGAGCGATCACATAAGCCTGGGCGAAGTCGCCTGCGGCGGAAAAACGTTGGGACATTTCCTGGAAGAACGCCATGTCCAGGTAGACCTTCTGGTCCGCCGGGCAATAGAACGGGCCGGTCGCCGAGGTGGCCAGGCCGCAAGCCGAATTCACGCGGTTGCTGAACAGCACCAGGGTCGGTTCTTTGTATTGGCGACCGGCCTGCTGGAAAATTGCACCCCAGGTGTCCTCGGTGTCGCCGAGGATCGAACGCACGAACTCCGCGCCCTCATCATTGGCCGGTGGTGCCTGGCGACTCTGGTTGGTAGCGGGCGCCGATTGCTGGCCCATTTGCCCGGTCAGTTGTCCGAGGATTTGCAGCGGATCCTGGCCAGTGATCCAGCCGATGCCGACGATCAAAAGGATCGCCGTCAGGCTCAGGCCCTTGCCACCGCCGAAGCGCATGCCACCACCGCCGCCGCCAACATCATCACCACGGGCATCGACCACGTTGTCGCTGCGTCGGCCTTTTTTCCATAGCATGTGGGAATCCTCAGGTTGTCCGTGCGATGAGTGTTGCTGCCAAGTGGGAGTGGCGCCAGTCCGGTCGTCAGACAGCCTTAAGCGGCAGCGGTTCTATCCATGCGGCGATATACCGGGCCTGTTTGACCGGCGGGCTACAGGTTGGCGGCGGCGAAGGTGTCGCAATCTTCTGTGCGGCCCGTGGCAAAACCGGTTTCGAACCAGTTCACGCGCTGCCGGGAGGTGCCGTGACTGAATGTCTCTGGCCGCACGCTGGCGTTTCGCAAGCGTTGCAGGTAGTCGTCACCGAACACCGCAGCGGCATTCAGGGCGGCTTCGATATCACCAGGCTCCAGCCAATTGAGGCGCTGTTGCGCATGGTGCGCCCAGACTCCGGCCAGGCAGTCGGCCTGCAATTCCGCGCGCACCTCCAGGCCACCATCACCGGTGACGGGTTGCTGCTCGAGCAAGGCTGTCTCGAAAGGTTCGGACAGTCCCAGCTCAAGCTGCACGTGATGGCCGATTTCGTGAGCGATGATGTAGGCCCGCGCGAAGTCACCGACCACGGAAAACTGCTGCTCCAGTTGTGTGAAGAAGGTCAGGTCCAGATACACCTGTTGATTGCTCGGGCAATAGAAGGGCCCGTTGGAGGAACCGGCAAAACCACATGCCGAATTCACGCCATTGTTGAACAGCGTCAGCGTGGGGGGCGGGTAGAGTCGTCCCGATTGTGCAAACAGCTGTTTCCAGGTGTCCTCGGTGTCGCCCAGTACCGACTGGACAAACATCATTTGCGGATCCGTATCCGGTTGAATCGAGACGGAGGTGGCGGGTGGGTTCAGGGAGGGTGAAGGAGCATCCGGTGGCGTGCTCAATGCGGAGTAAAGTCCGGCACTCGCCAACGTAACCGCAGCCAGTCCGGTGCCTAAAATTTTCCCTGTCAGTGTGCGGGCATCCTTGCCCTCGCGCGTGTCGTTCACGTTGTCGCTGCGTCTTGCTTTGTTCCATAACATGATTGCGGCCTCTCATAGATGGGTGGGGCGTGTATCGCCGATCTATGAATAACCGCACTGGTAAAAGCGTGTGGGGGAAATGTGTAAGGGTTGGTAAGGCCGACGCCTTTCGTACAGCGTAAGCGGCCTTTTCACGGTTATTGGTCGAACGCATCCCACATCGGCGCAAAGTCCGGGCTGACCTGTCGCTCGCGTTTGCTGAGGCTTGCGATCAATGCACGATCCTGGTCATCCAGACTGACCTCGAGCGCTGCCAGGTTGGCCCGCTGGTTGGCCTCGCTGCTGGCCTTGGGAATCGCGGCCACGTTCGGTTGATCCAGCAGCCATTTGAGCGCGACCTGGGTTGGCAGCACAGCATGTTTGGCGGCGATCTGCTGAATTGCCGGGATGCCCGAAACCTTGTTGCGCGCCAGCGGTGTGAAGGCGGTCAATGCCAGGTCGTGCTGACGGGCGTAGTTCAGCAGGGCGTTTTGTCCGAGCAGTACGTGGTATTCGACCTGAATGGCTGACAGCGGTGCGCCCAGCTCTTCGACAACTTTGCGCAACAGCGGCAAGGGAAAATTCGCCACCCCGATGTTACGCGCCAGGCCTTGTTCCTTGAACGACACCAGGGTGTCGATGGTGCGCGGCAAATCCCAATCGGTGGTTGGCCAATGGAGCATGAACAGGTCGACGTATTCGCTGCGCAAGGCCTTGAGGCTGCGGTCCATGGAATGGCGCATGGCGTCAGGTTGCAGTTGGTCCCACCAGACTTTGGTCGTGACATGGATCTGCTCGCGGGGTGTCGGACTGTTCGCCAGCGCCTGACCGACAGCGTCTTCGTTGTTGTAGGCCGCTGCCGTGTCGATGTGCCGGTAACCCAGGGCCAGCGCCTGCTCCACGGCACGGGTGCATTCCTCGCCGAGCATTGGCCAGGTGCCGAGACCGAGTTTCGGCATATTCAAACCCTGTGCATTAACGATGTGCTGCATGGTCGATCTCCTTTTCATAAGCTGTGACGCCTGCGATATGGCGCGCGGCGATGTAGCCGAAGGTCAGCGCCGGGCCAAGGTTGATGCCGCCAGCGGGATAATGACCGCCCATGATGCTGGCCATGTCGCTGCCCGCCGCATACAACCCAGTAATAGGCTGCGCCGAGTCATCCAGGACCTGGGCATGTTCGTTGACCTGAAGCCCGGCAAAGGTGCCGAAGCAGCCCGGCTGGACTTTCACGGCATAGAAGGGGCCTTGTTCGATCGGCGCGACGCAGGGGTTGGGTTGCTGTAGTGCGTCACCCTGTTTGCGATTGTAGGGCGTGGAACCACGACCGAACTGCGGGTCCTCGCCGTTGCGCGCGTGGCGGTTGTAATCTGACACGGTGCTGCGCAAGCCAATCGGGTCGATGCCACAGGCTGCCGCCAATTCCTCAAGCGTATTGCCGGTTTTCAGATAGCCGCTGCGGATGAAGGATGACAGCGGCACCGGAAATGGCCGAGAGATGCCCAGGCCGTAACGACGCTGAAAGCCGTGGGTGCAGATCAGCCACGACGCCACCTCTTCACCTGGCGGGGCGGCGGCGACCATGGCCGTGACGTAGTCGTAGTAGCCGTTGGCTTCATTGACGAAGCGCTGGCCGTTGCTCAGCACACCGATGATGCCTGGTTTGCCCCGCTCGATGATGTGCGGGAAATGTCCCGTGCTGCCGTCGCGGTGAGGCACTTGTGATACCGGCGCCCAGGCGGCGGTCGACGCCATGTCGGTATTCACCCGGGCACCGGCACTTTCGCCCAGGCGCAGGCCATCCCCGCAAACGCCGAGGGGCGGCAAGGCCAGGTGCTCATGCCCGGTCGGTGTGCGGGGGAACAGTGCCTTGCGGCGTGCAATGTCATTGGCGAAACCACCTGCTGCGAGCACCACGGCCTTGCGTGAATGGATGCGCACCGAGCCCTTGGCGGTGATGACCACGGCACCTCGTACCCGATCATTTTCGCGCAGCAATCGGGTCACGGGCGCTGATTCCCAGAGCAGCACGCCGAGGTCATCGGCGGATTTCGCCAGGCGCGCCACCAAGGCCACGCCGTTGACCAGTTGCATCGCCCGGCCATGGACGGCGAGGTCTAACAGGTGGCGGCTGAAACGCCGCGTAACGTGCCAAGCCGCCGACAGTGAACGGGTCAGGTTGAGGAAGGCCGTAAGATCGGCCCCCGCCATGATCGGCATGCCCATGAACGAGGTTTCCCGCATGGTTTTGCGCAGACGCTTGAGCAGCGTGCCGACTTTTCGTGCGTCGTAAGGGGCCGCGATCACCGAACGTCCACCGGTGCCTGCCCCGGGTGTGTCGCCGTGAATGTCGGCAATGGTGTTGCCATGGGCGAATTGCAGCGCGGTGTGTTGTTCGAAGAACGACACCATCCGCGGGCCGGCCTCCAGGAAAGCGTCGATCATTGCCGGATCAAAGCGCGCGCCTAGCTCATGTTTCAGGTAAGTGCGCGGCAGTTCAACGTCTTCGACGATGCCCGCGCGCCGGGCCAACGGGTTGCACGGCACCCAGGCCCAGCCCCCGGACCAGGCCGTGGCACCGCCGAATACCGGGTCCTTTTCTACCACTATGACTTTGAGCCCGTGCCACGCGGCGGTCACGGCCGCCGACAGTCCCGCCGCACCGGAGCCAACGATCAGCACATCGCAGTCGATGTCGGGAAGGAAGTGCGCTTCGGCAGGCATTGTTTGAACTCCGGTGTTCTATTGTTTTGGAATCTAGTTCCAGAAAATATAAGAAGCAGATGAAGCCAAACAAGTCTGGAGGGCGTAAAGCGGGCGGTTATCGAACGCACAGTTCCAGATTTCGCATTCGTGCTGTTGTCTTCTAGAATCGAGCAAATTTTGCGTGGAAGCGACCATGGCCGGCAGTCAGATCGAACGTGTTTTCAGTGTGCTCGAAAGCCTCACCAGCGATCCCCGTGGCCTGCCGATGCAGACCCTGGCGGAGCAACTGGACATCCCCAAGAGCGCGACTCATCGCCTGCTGGCCGAGCTGATCCGTCTCGGTTACGTGCGGCAGAATCCGGACAATTTGCGTTATCACCTCTCGACCAAACTGGTGGCGATGGGTTTCCGCTACCTGTCGAGCAGCGGTGCCGACATCGTGCAGCCGGTGCTTGACCGCCTGGCTCAGGAAACCGGCGAGCTGGTCCGCCTGGGTGTGATCGATGGCGAGCGTCAGACCTGGATCGCCAAGTCCCAGGGCGCCCGTTCCGGTCTGCGTTACGACCCGGACATGGGCCGCGATGCGCCGTTGTTCTACACCGCCTCGGGGCATGCGTGGCTGGCGTGCATGAGCGATGCCGAAGCCTTGTCGCTGGTGGAACGGCAGGGCGCGCAGGTGCCGGAACATGTGGGACCGAACGCGCCGCGCTCGAACATCGAATTGCTTGAACGCCTGCGCCTGGCGCGGGAGCAGGGCTACGCCTGGGTCGAGGAGAGCTCGGCGGTCGGCACTTCGGCAATTGCGGCCGTAGTGCGCCATCCCGCCGATGGACGGGTGATCGGCGTGCTCAGCATTGCCGGGCCGAGTGCGCGGATGCCGGGGGCGAGGTTGCATGAGCTGGCGCCGTTGCTGTTGGCGTTTACCGAGGAGTTGTCGGCGGCAAGTCTGGCGTCGGAGTTGTTCAACTAAAAGCGCCGAAATCCCTTGTGGGAGCGGGCTATCCCGGGATTTGTGTCTGCCTGCAGTCCCCTGTAGGAGCTGGCTTGCCAGCGATGGCGGAGTGTCATGGTGATGACAGTTGCACCCACACTTTGAACAGCGTTCAGCTTGAGAAGCTGTGCGCTGTTCGAACACTTTCAGAATGGCTCTGTGTGAGAATCTGGAACCAGGTTCTAAATTATTGGAATTCATCGCTCCAATAACATTCACAAGAGGACCGTATCTTGAATTCGCCACTTCGCATCGCTTTGATTGGTGCTGGCAACATGGGCCAGCAGCATTACCAGCATCTGCAATCCATGACCGAAGCGACCTTGTGCGCCGTGGCCGATCCCGGGCCACAGGCAGCAAGACTTGCGGCGCAATGGGATGTGGCGTATTTCGCCGATCATCGCCAGATGCTGGAGCAGGCGAAGCCGGACGCCGTCATCGTCGCCAACCCGAACACGCTGCACGTCAGCTCGGCCCTCGATTGCCTCGCGGCCGGTGTGCCGGTACTGCTGGAAAAACCGGTGGGCGTGCACCTGGATGAAGCCAGGGAGTTGGTGGCTGCCTCGAAGGCGAGTGGCGTTCCGGTACTGGTCGGACATCATCGTCGCCACAATCCGCTGATCGTCCGCGCCCATGAACTTATCCACAGCGGCGCACTGGGTCGGCTGACCACGGTCACGGCGCTCTGGCAGTTGCGCAAGCCCGACAGCTATTTCGAAACACCCTGGCGCCGCGAGGCCGGTGCGGGGATGTTGCTGACCAATCTGATCCACGACCTCGATCTGCTGCGGCATTTGTGCGGTGAAGTGCGTCAGGTTCAGGCCATCACCAGCAACGCCATTCGCGGGTTTGCCAACGAGGATTGCGCGGCGGTGTTGTTGCAATTCGACAACGGTGCGCTGGGCAGCCTGACCGGCTCCGATGCGGTGGCTGCGCCCTGGAGTTGGGAGCTGGATTCGGGGGAGAACCCGGTGTACCCGCGTCATCCTGATCAACCCTGCTACCTGCTGGCCGGGACAGGTGGGGCGCTGAGCATTCCGCAGCTTAAACGCTGGCACTACAACGAAGTCGACGGCGGCTGGCATCAACCGTTGCTGGCAACCCAGGAAAACTTCAGTGCCGATGAAGCCCTGCGTTTGCAGTTGCAGCACTTCGTGCGCGTTGCGCGCCGGGAGGTCGAGCCGCTGGTGAGTGCCGCCGATGCCGCGCGTACGTTGGCGCTGATCGAAGCCATCCGCGAAGCCGCCGAAACCGGGCGTGCCTGCGCGCCATCCTTGATCGAGGGTTGAGCATGAGCGAGCGAATCTTCTCCCTGGCCAGCCTGACCGTGCTGGAGTTGTCACCGCCCGACATGGTCGAGGTCGCCGCGCGGGCCGGGTACAGCCATGTCGGCTTGCGCCTGGTACCGGCAACCCCTGAGGAGCACCATTTTTCCCTGGTGGCCGACCACGAATTGCGGCGCCAGACCCTGGCGCGTCTGCGCGCCACCGGTATTGGGGTGCTGGACGTCGAAATCCTGCGGCTCAAGCCGGAAACCGTCGTCGCCGATTTCGAGAAAATCCTCGCGGTGGGTGCCGAGTTCGGTGCCAGTGAATTGCTGGTGGCCGGTAACGATCCTGACGAACAGCGGCTGACGGAGCATTTTGCCGAGCTCTGTGATCTGGCGGCAGTCTATGGGCTGCACCCGCATCTGGAGTTCATGCCCTGGACCGATGCGCGCAATCTTCAACAAGCTGCGCGTATCGTGGAAAACGCCGGGCGTGAAAACGGCGCAGTGTTGGTCGACGCCTTTCACTTCGACCGCTCTGGATCACGGTTGGAAGAACTGGTCAAAGTTGCCCCCTCACGGTTACGGTATGCACAGTTGTGTGACGTCGCAGGGCCACGGCCTGGCGATATGGCGGAAATCTTGCGTCAGGCGCGTAACGAACGGCGTTTTCCCGGTGATGGCGATTGCGACCTGCCGGGGTTGTTGCGCGGTTTGCCGGCTGGCATACCGTTGAGCCTGGAGATTCCCACCCTGCAGTTGCTGGAGCAGGGTGTGAGTGGATTGGATCGGGCGCAGATGGCACTGGATAAAACCCGGGAATTGTTGGCGCGGCTATAAGTGCTGCTGCGCACCTTTCGCTTGTAGGAGCGAGCTTGCTCGCGATGGACGTGAGGGCGCCGTGTTTGTCCAGGCGGCCATCATCATCGTTGACGACCATCGCGAGCAAGCTCGCTCCTACAGGTGATGCTTTTGATTTCAAGTAAGGAAACCCAATGACCGTCAGCACCCCGCTTTCCGGCGTCAATCAGCCCTTCAAAGGGATCCTGCTGATCGTTGTCGCAACCTTCCTGTTTTCCAGCCACGATGCCTTTTCCAAATACCTCTCGGGTTTCTATCCCATTGTCATGGTGGTGTGGGCGCGTTACGTGGTTCACACCTTGTTGATGGCCGGGATTTTCCTGCCGCAGTCCGGGCTGGGGGTGCTGCGTACAAAACGGCCGTTAATGCAGGTGACCCGGGCGCTGTGTTTGCTGGGCACCAGTCTGTTTTTCACCACGGGGCTGATGTACATCCCGCTGGCCGAGGCCACCTCGGTCAACTTCCTCGCTCCGGTGCTGGTGACCGCGTTGTCGGTTCCGCTGCTTGGCGAGCGGGTGACGCGGGGACAATGGCTGGCGGTGATTTTCGGTTTCAGCGGGGTGCTGATCATCGTTCACCCAGGCGGAGACCTGTTTACCCCGGCGGTGTTGCTGCCGTTCTGCTCGGCATTGTTTTTCTGCTTCTATCAACTGCTGACGCGCAAGCTCAGCGAGATCGATAGCCCAACCACCAGCAACTTTTTCGCAGGCTTGTGCAATACGCTGGTGATGAGTGCGCTGGTGCCGTTCTTCTGGCAGACGCCGAATCTGGTACACGGCGCGATGATGCTGGCGCTGGGTGCCTGCGGGATGACGGCTCACCTGTTCCTGACCCAGGCTTTCCGCCTCGCGGCACCGGCACTATTGGCACCGTTCAGCTATTGCCAGATCATCTTCGCGGGTCTGCTGGGCTGGCTGCTTTTTTCCCACACGCCGACACTGACCACCGTGCTCGGTATTGCCGTGATCTGCTGCAGCGGGTTGGCCGCGGCCTGGCAGCAAAGCCGCAAAGGTTAATCAGGAAGTCCTGGGAAATCGTAGGAGCCGGCTTGCTGGCGATGGACTCCAGTGCGCCGCGTTTATCCGGTTCACACGCGTCATCGTTAACGACCATCGCTGGCAAGCCAGCTCCTACAAGGGACCGCGCCCGAGTCGAAATAGTGTGAACACCAAACTGTAGGAGCCGGCTTGCTGGCGGCGGACTCAAGTGCGCCGCGTTTATCCAGTTCATGCGCGTTTTCGTTAACGACCATCGCTGGCAAGCCAGCTCCTACAAGGGACCGCGTTCCAGTCGAAATAGTGTGAACACCAAACTGTAGGAGCCGGCTTGCTGGCGATGGACTCCAGTGCGCCGCGTTTATCCAATTCATACGCGTTTTCGTTAACGACCATCGCTGGCAAGCCAGCTCCTACAAAACACCGCGTCCGAGTCGACATGATGTGAACATCAAACTGTAGGAGCCGGCTTGCTGGCGATGGACTCCAGTGCGCCGCGTTTATCCAGTTCATGCGCGTTTCCGTTAACGACCATCGCTGGCAAGCCAGCTCCTACAAAACACCGCGTCCGAGTCGAAATGATGTGAACACCAAACTGTAGGAGCCGGCTTGCTGGCGATGGACTCAAGTGCGCCGCGTTTATCCAGTTCATGCGCGTTTTCGTTAACGACCATCGCTGGCAAGCCAGCTCCTACAAGGGACCGCGTCCGAGTCGAAATGATGTGAACACCAAACTGTAGGAGCCGGCTTGCTGGCGATGGACTCCAGTGCGCCGCGTTTATCCAGTTCATGCGCGTTTCCGTTAACGACCATCGCTGGCAAGCCAGCTCCTACGAGACCGCGTCCGGTCGAAAAGGAACAGTGAAAGAACCAAAAAAAACGCAGGCCCGGGATCGGGCCTGCGCTGAGGGAACATCAGCCTTCTACTTGCGGAATCTTGCGGGGTGCCATGAAGTACATCCAGGTCAGCGCGATGAAGTACATCGCCGGGATCAGGGTGAACAGCACTGTGTAGTTGTTGTTGGTGACGGTCAGGATATGGCCGACCAACTGGGTCATGAACATCCCGCCAATCGCCGCGCACATGCCACCGAAGCCGAACACCGTACTCATCATGTGCTTGGGCGTGTAGTCCATCACCAGGCTCCAGATGTTCGCGGTCCAGGCCTGGTGCGCGCCGATGGCCAGGGAGATGGCGGCCACCGCGACCCACAGGTTGCTGGAGCCGGCCGCCATGATCACGCCGATGATGCAGCAGGCAAACAGGAACATGGACATCAGTCGCGCCTTGATCGGGTTGACGCCGCGGCCGATCAGGAACGAGGAAAGGATGCCGCCGCCAACGCTGCCGAAGTCGGCAGTGAGGTAGATGATGATCAGCGGAATGCCCATCTGGGTCACGTTGATGCCCAGGTTGTATTGCTGGTTGAGGAACGGCGGTAGCCAGTACAGGTAGAACCAGAACACCGGGGCGGTCATCGAGTAGGCGAGGGCGAAGGCCCAGGTGCCGCGCATGCGCAGGATTTTCGAGAACGGCACGCGGGTTTGTTCCGGTTCGACTTCATTCTGGATGTAGTCCAGCTCCGACTGTTTGACGCTCGGGTGGTCTTCCGGGTTGAAGTACTTCAGGCCCCAGAGTACCAGCCAGATCCCGCCCAGTGCCGACATGCACAGGAACGCGGCTTGCCAGCCCCAGACGTGCAGGATCAGTGGCAGCAGCATCGGGGTGAACATCGCACCGACGTTGGTGCCAGCGTTGAAAATGCCGGTGGCCACGGCGCGCTCGCCGGCCGGGAACCACAGGCGCGTGGTTTTCACGCAAGCCGGGTAGTTCGCGGCTTCGGTCAGGCCGAGGATGAAGCGGCAGACCATGAAGCCGACCGCCGAAGTGGCCAGGCCATGGGCGCCGGTCGCCAGGCTCCAGAGCAGCACGGCGCAGAAGAACACGCGTTTGACGCCGACCCGGTCGATCAGGCGGCCCTGCAATACGAAACCGATGGCGTAGCCGACCTGGAACCAGAAGTTGATGTTGGCGTAGTCCATCGCCGTCCAGCTCATTTCCTTGGCCAGGATGGGTTGCATCACGCCCAGGGCGGCGCGGTCGATGTAGTTGAGGGTGGTGGCGAAAAACACCAGCGCCAGCATGCCCCAACGGGTCTTGCCGACTGCCATGGCGCCGCGGATTTTGTCGCCGATACCGCCGGCAGTGACGCTCATGGCCGGAGCCATGCGTGAGCTTTGGGAAGGAAGCATATGTACCACCCGTTTTTTGAATTTGTTATTTGGTGTTTTGGACATCGCGGCCGGTGCTGCGAGTTCGGACTCAATGTGTGGTCGATGTTGGGCAGTGGACAAAAAATCGTCAATTCGCCAACTACCATTTTGTTCGATAATCGAACACAAAACTAACTGGGTAGTACACTTTAAATTGCTGTGTGGGATCGCGCAGCCAATAATTCACTCAAAGCTAAACACGATCCCTGTAGGAGCCCGGCTTGCCGGCGATAGCGTCCGCGAGATCGCCCTCGCCGTCGCCGGTATGCCGGGCTCCTGCAAAAGCGTGCGATGTCCCTAACAAGATTGCCTCCACCACCGGGAGTCGAAATATGCAGCGTTCCATTGCCACCGTATCCTTGAGCGGTACCCTGCCGGAAAAACTCGAAGCCATTGCCGCCGCCGGGTTCGACGGCGTCGAGATTTTCGAAAACGACCTTCTCTACTACGACGGCAGCCCGCGGGAAATTAAACAGATGTGCGCCGATCTCGGGATCGCCATCACCCTGTTTCAACCTTTCCGTGATTTCGAAGGCTGTCGACGTGACCGGCTGTCGCGCAACCTGGAGCGCGCCGAGCGCAAATTCGACTTGATGCAGGAACTGGGCACCGACTTGGTGCTGGTGTGCAGCAACACCTCGGCCGAGTCCATCGGTGATGAACAGATTCTGGTCGACGATCTGCGACTGCTGGCTGAGCACGCCGGGGCACGCGGCCTGCGTATCGGTTACGAAGCGCTGGCCTGGGGCCGGCATGTGAACACCTATCAACAGGTGTGGAACATCGTGCGCCAGGCCGATCACCCAAGCCTGGGCGTGCTGTTGGACAGTTTTCACACCTTGTCGCTCAAGGGTGATCCAAGTGCCATCGCCGAGATTCCCGGCGACAAGATTTTCTTCGTGCAAATGGCCGACGCGCCGATCCTGGCCATGGACGTGCTGGAGTGGAGCCGGCATTTTCGCTGCTTCCCGGGCCAGGGTGAATTCGACTTGCCGGGGTTCCTCGCGCCAATCATCAAGAGCGGCTACACCGGGCCATTGTCGCTGGAAATTTTCAACGACGGTTTCCGCGCCGCGCCGCCGCGAGCCAACGCCGCCGACGGTTTGCGTTCGCTGCTGTATCTGGAAGAGAAAACCCGCGAGCGTCTGGCGCAGGAGACCAAGCCTGCGGCCAACCCTGAGATTCTGTTCGAAACGCCCAAGGCCAGTGAGTACAACGGCATCGAATTTCTCGAGTTTGCCGTGGACGAAAGCCTTGGCGCCAAGCTCTCCCATTGGCTGGAACGACTGGGCTTCGTCAAGGCCGGGCAGCATCGGTCCAAGAGCGTCAGCCTGCTGCGCCAGGGCGATATCAACCTGATCCTCAACTCAGAGCCTTACTCCTTCGGCCACAGCTTTTTCGAAGCCCACGGCCCGTCGTTGTGCGCCACCGCCGTGCGGGTCAAGGACAGCGCGAGCGCATTGGCCCGTGCCGTGGCCTACAAGGGCCAGCCCTATCGCGGACTGGTCGGCCCCAATGAACTGGAACTCGCCGCTGTGCGTGCGCCGGATGGCAGCCTGATTTATCTGGTGGACCAGGATGCCGACGTCTACGGCACCGACTTCAATCTGCTGGCGGATGCGCCAGTCAGCGGTGGCCTCAAGCGCATCGACCACATGGCCATGGCGCTGCCGGCCGACAGCCTCGACAGCTGGGTGCTGTTCTATAAGAGCCTGCTGGATTTCGCGGCGGACGATGAAGTCGTGCTACCGGATCCTTATGGTCTGGTGAAGAGCCGTGCCTTGCGCAGCCGCGACAGTTCGATCCGCCTGCCGCTGAACATTTCCGAGAACCGCAACACCGCGATCTCACACGCGCTGTCGAGTTATCGCGGCTCCGGTGTGCATCACATCGCGTTTGATTGCGATGACATCTTTGCCCAGGTCAGCCGTGCAAAAGAGGCGGGTGTGCCGCTGCTGGATATCCCGCTCAACTACTACGATGACCTGGCGGCGCGGTTCGACTTCGACGACGAGTTCCTCAGCGAACTGGCCTACTACAATGTGTTGTACGATCGCGACGCCCAGGGCGGTGAGCTGTTTCATGTGTACACCGAGCCGTTCGAGGGGCGATTCTTCTTCGAGATCATCCAGCGTAAAAATGGTTATGCCGGCTACGGCGCGGCCAACGTCGCGGTGCGCCTGGCGGCCATGGCCAAATCCCGCAGCGGCGCATTGCGTCAGGCGAAGTTGTAGGAAATTCGTAAACGCGGGATTAAACGTGGGCTGCGCGGGTTCCCTCACCGTGTCGCGCGGCCCATAATCGCCAGCCTGTGCAGTGATGGCCGTGAGCCCGCAATGACAATGACCTCAGAACTCCCCGCAGCTTCCGTAGAACCAGGTGTCGAGCCGCGCAAGAGTCGCAAGAACAACCCGGAAAAGACCCGCGAGAACATCCTGCAGGAGGCGATCGTCGAATTCGTCCAGCAGGGGCTTTCCGGTGCTCGTGTCGATGCCATCGCCGAGCGCATCCACACCTCCAAGCGCATGATCTATTACTACTTCGGCAGTAAGGAGCAGCTCTACGTCGAGGTGCTGGAGAAACTCTACGGCGATATCCGCAACACCGAAAATCGCCTGCACCTGGCGGAGTTGGCGCCGATCGAAGCCATTCGGCGGTTGGTGGAGTTCACCTTCGACCACCATGATCGCAACGTCGATTTCGTGCGCATCGTCAGTATCGAGAACATTCACAACGCCGAGTATGTGAAGCGCTCCGATGCGATCAAGGCGATGAACAACACCATCCTCGATTCACTGGGCGAGATTCTGCGTCGCGGCGCCGAGCAGGGGCTGTTCCGTACCGGGCTTGATCCGCTGGATGTGCATTTGCTGATCAGTTCGTTTTGCTTCTATCGCGTCTCGAACCGCCATACATTTGGTGAGATTTTTCAGATCGACCTGCCGGACGAACGCATCAAGCAGCGTCATCGCGAGATGATTTGCGAGTCGGTGTTGCGGTACCTGCAAGCCTGATACAGCTGTGTGAATCGCCTTTGTAGGAGCCGGCTTGCTGGCGATCGCGTCTGCATGATCGCCATCGCCAGCAAGCCGGCTCCTACAAGTCGCGTCAGCCATTCATGCTCTGGAAATGCTCAAGCATCCGCTGGGCATCCGGTACCACGCCGCTGAACAACTCGAACGCCTTCACCGCCTGAAACACCGCCATGTTGCCGCCGTCCAGCGTCCGGCAACCGAGGGCGCGGGCGTTGCGCAGCAGTTCGGTTTCCAGCGGGAAGTAAACGATCTCCGCCACCCACAATTCGGCGCGCAGCAACTCCACCGGCACCGGCATGCCCGGCAGCTTTTTCATGCCCATCGGCGTGGTGTTCACCAGGCCGTCAGCCTGGGCCATGGCGCTGGGCAGGTCATGCCCGGCCACCGCCCGACCGGCATTGAAATGCTGATTGAGGTTGTCGGCCAGATCCTGTGCGCGGTGGATGTCCACATCGAAAATGCTCATCTGTTGTACGCCTTCACTCAACAACGCGTGGGCCACCGCCGCACCTGCGCCGCCAGCGCCCATTTGTACGACACGCTCAACGGCAACGCCCTTCAAGCCCCGGCGAAAACCCTCGGCAAAGCCCAGGCAATCGGTGTTGTGGCCGATGCGTTTGCCATCCTTGAGCACCACCGTGTTGACCGCACCGATACCGCGCGCCTCCGGCGAGAGTTCGTCGAGCAGCGGGATGATCGCCTGCTTGCATGGAAAGGTGATGTTCAGCCCGGTGAAATGCATGCGCTCGGCAGCCATCAACAGGTCGGGCAGGGCGTTGCTGTCGAGTTTCAACTGATCAAGATCAATCAGGCGATACAGGTAGCGCAGCCCTTGGGCGTCGCCTTCGTGCTCGTGCAGCGCCGGCGTGCGGGAAGCCTGGATGCCGGCGCCGATCAGCCCGGCCAGTACCGCGTGGTTCTGAGTCACGGCGATCACCCCTTCAAACGTTGGCTGAAGTGTTCCAGTGCCAGGCGATAGCCATGACTGCCGAAACCGGCCATCACGGCAGTTGCGATGGCGGAAACGAACGAGTGGTGGCGGAAGGGCTCGCGGGCGTGGACGTTGGACAGGTGGACTTCGATCACCGGCAGTTCGCTGGCGACCAGGGCGTCGCGAATGGCGACGGAGGTGTGGGTCCACGCGGCCGGGTTGATCAAGATCCCGGCACAGCGGCCACGGGCGCCGTGAATCCAGTCGAGCAGTTCGCCTTCATGGTTGGTCTGGCGAAACTCCACTGCCAGGCCGAACTCTTCGGCGGTACGTGCGCACAGGGACGAAATGTCTGCCAGGGTTTCGTGGCCGTAAGTCGCCGGTTCACGGGTGCCGAGCAGGTTCAGATTCGGGCCGTTGAGCACCAGAACGATAGGGGACATCGGAATCTCTCCACTTATTATTTTTGGAATTGGCCGAGGTTCCCGGCCTGTGGGGATAAATTGTACTAACTGGTTAATACGGTCAATTGGAGAGACGGCACGCGGGCGCTTTGTGGGCGGTGATCGGACACTTTCGCTGTCAGCGCGGCAAATGCTCCACCAGAAAATCGATGAACGCCCTCAGGCGCAACGGCATGTGGCGACTTTGCGGGTACAGCAGCGTGAATGGCCGCGAGCGCCCGCCATAGGGCTTGAGCACTTCCACCAGCGAGCCGTCGGCCAGTTCCTTTTCAACGATAAAGCGATAGGTCTGAAACAACCCCGCCCCGTGTTTGGCCAGCGTCACCCCGCCCAGTACATCATCGGAACAACTGAGGTTGCCCTCGGCCAGAATCTCCCGGGGTACGCCTTCATCATTGAACAACCAGGCAATGCGCCGGCCGCTGCTGGGCAGTTCGTACTGAATGCATTCGTGGTGTTCGAGGTCGCCCAGGGTTTGTGGAGTGCCGGCCCGTTTCAGGTAATCCGGGCTGGCGATCAGCACCAGGGCGGCATCTTCCAGTTGTCGGGCGATCAGGCCGGAGTCCGGGATGGCTCGCACCCGAATCGCCATGTCGTAGCCTTCGCCGACGAAATCGATGTTGCGATTACTGATGTGCGACTCGACCTTCACTGCCGGATAGCGCGCCCGGAATTCGGGCAACAGCGGCAGGATTCGATGATGCGCGTAGGTGGTCGGAATACTGATGCGCAAGGTTCCGGACGGCACTTGCTGCTGGCCCATGACCTCGCGCTGGGCCTCGACCAGTTGCGCCAGGGCCTGGCGACATTCCTCGTAATAACGGCGACCACTGTCGGTCAGCTTCACGCTGCGGGTGGTGCGCGCAAACAGACGCACACCGAGGCGTTCTTCCATGCGCGACACCGAACGGCTCACGGCTGCCGGCGTCACCCCAGCCACCAGTGCCGCAGCGGTGAAGCTACCGGCCTCGGCGGCCAGGCAAAACAGTTCGATGCTGCCCAACTGAAGATCGTCGAATTGTCGCTGCATGATTGATTACACCGGGGATCAGATGAAGTATCCGACCCAGTATTTATCAGTCTCCCGCGCACGAATACAAAAAAACCGTCACGAGGACGGCTTTTTTGTGGTGGCGTTTGCCATCAACGCCGGGTCAGCATCACCCCGGATTCCATGTGATGGGTCCACGGGAACTGGTCGAACATCGCGCATCGGGTGATGCGGTGGGTGTCGTGCAGTTGGGCGATGTTTGCCGCCAGGGTCTCCGGATTGCAGGAGATGTACAGGATGTTGTCGAAGCGTCGGGTCAGCTCGCAGGTGTCCGGGTCCATGCCGGCGCGAGGCGGGTCGACGAACACGCTGCCGAACTCGTAGCTCTTGAGATCGATGCCGTGCAGGCGCCGGAACGGGCGCACTTCGTTCAGGGCTTCGGTCAGCTCTTCGGCGGACAAACGCACCAAGGTGACGTTATCCACCGCGTTTTCGCTGAGATTGCTCAAGGCCGCGTTGACCGATGTCTTGCTGATTTCGGTGGCCAGCACTTTGCGCACGCGGGTGGCGAGCGGCAGGGTGAAGTTGCCGTTGCCGCAATACAGCTCCAGCAAATCATCGGAGCGATCGCCAAGCGCATCGTATGCCCAGTTGAGCATCTTCTGGTTCACCGTGCCGTTGGGCTGGGTGAACGCGCCTTCAGGCTGGCGATAGCTGAAGGTGCGGCCGCCGACTTCCAGCTTCTCGACCACGTAATCGTGACCGATGACTTCGCGCTTGCCCTTGGAGCGGCCGATGACGCTGACGTTCAGGTCCGTTGCCAGTTTCGACGCCGCCGCATGCCAGTGCTCGTCCAGCGGGCGGTGATAGCACAGGGTGATCATCGCGTCGCCAGCCAGGGTGGTCAGGAACTCCACCTGGAACAGCTTGTGGCTCAGGGGCGCGCTGGCTTGCCAGGCGGCCTTGAGCTGCGGCATCAACTGGTTGATGCGCAAGCTGGCAATCGGAAACTCTTCGATCAGGATTGGCGTGCGCTTGTCTTCCTGGGAAAACATCGCGTAGTGACGCTCGCCGGCCTCGCGCCACAGGCGGAATTCGGCGCGCAGGCGGAAGTTTTTCAGCGGCGAATCGAAAACGGCGGGTTCCGGTGCATCGAACGGGGCCAGCAGGTCACGCAGACGCGTGACCTTTTCTTCGAGCTGAACGGCGTAGGCCTGGGAATCAAAAGTCATGCGTTGAACCAACCCAGCTTGATCACGAACAGAATCGACAGGATCACCAGCGCCGGGTTCAGCTCACGGCCACGACCGGACATCAGCTTGATGGCGGTCCAGGAAATGAAACCGAAGGCGATGCCATTGGCGATGGAATAAGTGAACGGCATTGCCAGCGCGGTGATCACCACCGGCGCGGCGACGGTAATGTCGTCCCAGTCTATTTCGGCCAGGCCGGATGTCATCAGCACGGCGACGAACAGCAGGGCCGGCGCTGTGGCGAAGGCCGGAACGCTGGCGGCCAGTGGCGAGAAGAACAGCGCCAGCAGGAACAGGATCGCCACCACGACGGCGGTCAGGCCGGTGCGGCCACCGGCACTCACGCCGGCTGCGGATTCGATGTAGCTGGTGGTGGTCGAGGTACCCAGCAGGGAACCGGCCATGGCGGCGGTGCTGTCGGCGATCAGCGCGCGGCCCATTTTCGGCATATGGCCGTCCTTGCCCATCAGGCCGGCGCGCTTGGCGACGCCGATCAGAGTGCCGGAGTTGTCGAACAGATCGACGAACAGGAAGGCGAAAATCACGCTGACCAGACCGATGTCCAGCGCACCCTTGATGTCCAGTTGCAGGAAAGTCGGGGCCAGCGACGGCGGCATCGACATCACGCCGCCGAACGGGGTGAAGCCCATCACGATGGAAATGATGGTCACCACCAGGATGCCGATCAGCACCGCACCGCGCACAGCAAGTGCTTCAAGCGCGACGATCAGGGCAAAGCCGAGGGTGGCGAGGATTGGTGCCGGTTGTTTCAGGTCACCGAGGCCGACCATGGTCGCCGGGTTGCTGACCACGATGCCTGCGTTGTGCAGGGCGATCAACGCCAGGAACAGGCCGATACCCGCAGCAATCGCCGAGCGCAGCGGTAGCGGGATGCTGTTGATGATCCATTCACGGATGCGGAAGATCGACAGCAGGAAGAAGCACACCGCCGAGATGAACACCGCCCCCAGTGCCACTTGCCAGGTGTGGCCCATGTGCAGGACTACGGTGTAGGTAAAGAAGGCGTTCAGGCCCATGCCCGGTGCGAGGGCGATCGGGTAGTTGGCGATCAGGCCCATGACCGTGGAGCCGATGGCGGCGGCCAGGCAGGTGGCGACAAACACTGCGCCCTTGTCCATGCCGGTCTCGCCGAGGATGCTCGGGTTGACGAACAGAATGTAGGCCATGGCCAAAAAGGTCGTGACGCCCGCCAGAATCTCGGTCCGCACGTTGGTGTTGTGTGCCTTGAGTTGAAACAGCCTTTCCAGCATGTCTGCTCCCCGTGGCGCGCCGGGCGCCGTGAATGTATCGACCTCAACAGCAAAGCACAGGCAGCAGAACGCGCCTGGAAATTACTGTGGGCCGGAAAAAGCCGCGCATCATACCAGTAGCTTGGGAATATGGCTGCTTATGGCGGTGATCGTCGTCGATGTTTTGCGCCAAAGCCAAGTGCGCCATACTGCGCGCTGGTTTTTTGGGGTGGATGGGTCCTGCATGAAAAGGCGTCTGGTTAGCGTGTTCGGCGTATTGATGGCGCTGTTGCTCGGGGCACAAACGGCCACGGCGGCATCGGCCCCGCCACTGACGCAATTGAAAGTACTCAAAGTTGCGTCGCCTTCCTGTGGTGTCGAGAACATCGATGAAGGGCAAACCCAGACGCGCTGCGATCACAATGGCCCGAACATCACGGTGTACGTGCTGGAAGTGGGTTACGGGCGTGAGGCCCATGTCGCCCTGGACGGTTTTGAAGTGAACGGCACTCGCACGCCGGTCTGCGCGTTCAAGAACGGCAACCTGACCAGTTGCACCCCCGGGGAAAAAACCGTCGGCTATTTGTACGCCCTTGACCTGGCGGGCAAGCAGGAAGGCACGTTGACCTTCAGCAATACTTCGATCAATGCGCCCGGCAATACGATGTCGACGCAGCTTTACATCAAGTAGCCACAGGTCTCGAACAAGGGGCAGGAAAGCTGACTACGCTTAAAAGATCATTCTGTGGACAAAACCTGATGACCTTTAGAGCCTTGATTGCCCTTGCCGAGGGCACCGACGACCTGCAGACCGTGACCCTGATCGACGTATTGCGCCGCGCCAAGATAGAAGTGGTGGTGGCCAGTATCGAAGGTCGGCGCATGCTCACCTGCGCCCGCGGCACTCGGCTGACGTCCGATGCGATGCTGGTGGACTTGCTGGCGCAACCCTTCGACCTGATTGCCTTGCCCGGTGGCGCGGTGGGTTCGCAGCACCTGGCAGCGCACCAACCCCTGCAACAATTGATCAAGGATCAGGCGGCGGCCGGGCGCCTGTTCGCCGGCATTGCCGAAGCGCCCGCCGTGGCGCTGCAAGCCTTTGGCGTATTGCGTCAAAGGCGCATGACTTGCCTGCCCTCGGCCAGCCATCAACTGTTGGGCTGTAACTTCGTCGATCAACCGGTGGTGGTCGACGGCAATTGCATCACCGCCCAGGGCTCGGCTGCTGCATTGGCATTTGCCCTGGCGCTGGTGGAGCAACTCTGCGGTAAGGCCACGCGTATGGCGGTAGCGGGGGAGTTGCTGGTTTAGCCTGCCTGGACGTTCGCTTCTTCCTTCTCTTCATCTTTAGCCACGTGCATGCGATCGCGGCTGGCCAGTGTCGGGAACAGTTTTACCCACACTCCGGTCACCACCAGCGTGCCGATCCCGCCCATGACCACGGCTGGCACGGTGCCGAACCAGTGGGCAGTCAGGCCCGATTCGAATTCACCCAGCTGGTTCGAAGCACCGATGAACAGACCGTTCACGGCGCTGACCCGGCCGCGCATTTCGTCCGGGGTCTCCAGTTGCACGAACGAGGCGCGGATCACCATGCTGATCATGTCTGCCGCACCCAACACCACCAGCACCGCCAGGGAAAACCAGAACGAGGTCGACAGGCCGAAGGCGATGGTTGCCACGCCGAAAATACCCACGGCGGTGAACATCACACGCCCGACGTTGCGCTCCACGGCAAACCGCGCCAGGAACAGCGACATCAGCAGCGCACCCACCGCCGGTGCCGAACGCAACAGGCCCAGCCCCCACGGGCCGGTCAGCAGGATGTCCTTGGCGAACACCGGCAGCAACGCCGTCGCACCGCCCAATAGCACCGCAAACAGATCGAGGGAGATTGCCCCGAGAATGTCCGGACGACTGCGGATGAAGCGAATGCCCGCCAGCAGTGAATCCAACGTGGCCTTGCCCTTGTTCAGCGGGGTTTGCCGGGCTGGCAGGTTGAGCATCAGCGAACAGGCGATGACATACAGCAGCACCGTCGGGCCATACACCCAGACGCTGCCGAAGGCGTAGAGCAAACCGCCAAGGGCCGGAGCGACGATGGTGGCCGATTGCTGGGCCGATTGCGCGGCAGCCACCGCACGGGGAAACAGCGCGCTGGGCACGATGCTTGGCAGCAGGGCCTGGGTGGTCGGCATCTCAAAGGAACGGGCGGCACCGAGCAGGAAGGCCAGGATGAAAATCATTTCCCGGGTGACATGATCGGTCGCGCTGCCGATGGCCAGCGACAGGGCGATCAATGCCTGCAAGAACTGGCAGATCGCCGCCACTTTGCGCCGGTCATAGCGATCGGCGACGTGCCCGGTGTGCAGCATGAACAGCACGCGCGGGGCGAACTCGACCAGGCCGACCAGACCCAGGTCGAGCACGTTGCCGGTCAACTGATACAGGTTCCAGCCGATGGCCACGGTGAGCATCTGGAAGCCGCTGGCGGTAAAGACCCGGGCCAGCCAGAACGCGAGAAAAGGGCGATGGTGACGTAACAGCAACGGCTCTTGGCTGGGCATCTGCGGGGAAATCTGGGGAAAGGGGAAGGTCGAGATTATCACCAACCTGTAACAGGAAGTTGCCATGACAAAAAATTTAGTTAGCCAGACATCGATTTTTCACAGGAAATGTATTTCAGGTCGTGACCAAGGCCGTGAGGCAACTTGTCACGCGGCAAAAGACCACGCGGTTCATCCCCGAAATTGGGACTACTCTTTCATCGTTGATTGATCCAGATCAAAACCCACAAAAGGAATTGATCCGGCGGCCGCAAGGCCAGACTCCCTGCGTTGTGATGCGTGCAAAAAAAAAAGAACAAACAGAGATTCGCCACACTCCATACCCGTGGGGGCCGTGGGTGCAGGCTTCCAGCCAGCAGCCGTACTACCTGACAGAGGAAGACTTATGTTCGGTTTAGAGGCACTTGATCTCGCCCGAATTCAGTTCGCGTTCACCATCTCGTTCCACATCCTGTTTCCGGCCATCACCATCGGCCTGGCGAGTTACCTGGCGGTACTCGAAGGCCTGTGGCTGAAAACCCATAACGACACCTACCGTGACCTCTACCATTTCTGGTCGAAGATCTTTGCCGTCAACTTCGGCATGGGGGTGGTTTCCGGCCTGGTCATGGCCTATCAGTTCGGCACCAACTGGAGCCGCTTTTCGGACTTCGCCGGTTCGGTAACCGGGCCTTTGCTGACCTATGAAGTGCTCACGGCATTCTTCCTCGAGGCCGGGTTCCTCGGCGTCATGCTGTTTGGCTGGAACAAGGTCGGGCGTGGCCTGCACTTCTTTGCCACTGTGATGGTGGCCATCGGTACGCTGATCTCGACCTTCTGGATTCTCGCTTCCAACAGCTGGATGCAGACCCCGCAGGGCTTCGAGATCGTCAACGGCCAGGTCATCCCCACCGACTGGCTGGCGATCATTTTCAACCCGTCGTTCCCGTACCGCCTGATGCACATGGCCACGGCGGCGTTCGTTGCCACGGCGTTTTTCGTCGGTTCCTCCGCGGCCTGGCATTTGCTGCGCGGCAAGGACAACCCGGCGATCCGCAAAATGCTCTCGATGGCCATGTGGATGGCATTGATCGTCGCGCCGATCCAGGCGGTCATCGGTGATTTCCACGGCCTCAATACGCTTGAGCATCAGCCGGCAAAAATCGCCGCGATCGAAGGCCACTGGGAAAACAAGGGCAACGAAGCGACTCCGCTGATCCTGTTCGGCTGGCCGGATATGAAGGAGGAGAAAACCAAATTCGCCGTCGAGATCCCGTATCTGGGCAGCCTGATCCTCACGCACTCCCTGGATAAACAGGTGCCGGCGCTCAAGGAGTTCCCGCCTGAAGACCGGCCGAATTCGACCATTGTGTTCTGGTCGTTCCGGATCATGGTGGGCCTGGGTTTCCTGATGATCTTCACCGGCCTGTGGAGCCTGTGGCTGCGCAAGCGTGACACCCTCTACACCTCGCGGCCGTTCCTGTACCTGGCGTTGTGGATGGGGCCGTCCGGCCTGATCGCGATCCTCGCCGGCTGGTTCACTACCGAAATTGGCCGTCAGCCGTGGGTGGTCTACGGCCTGATGCGCACGGCGGATGCGTCGTCCAACCATAGCTTCATGCAGATGAGCATCACCCTGATCCTGTTTGTCGTGGTCTATTTCGCGCTGTTTGGCGCCGGTCTTGGCTACATGATGCGCCTGGTGCGCAAGGGGCCGAAGATCGACGAAGGCAAGGAAACCAACGACGGAGGTCCCGGCCAGAAACGCACACCGGCCCGTCCGCTGTCCGCGGCCGACGACGATCACGCCGATGCCGGCCACAGCCTGACCAAGGAGATTTGAATCATGGGTATTGATCTTCCGCTGATCTGGGCCGTGATCATCATCTTCGGCATCATGATGTACGTGGTCATGGACGGTTTCGACCTGGGCATCGGCATTCTCTTCCCGTTCATTCCGGGCAAGACCGATCGCGATGTGATGATGAACACTGTCGCCCCGGTCTGGGACGGCAACGAAACCTGGCTGGTGTTGGGTGGCGCGGCGTTGTTCGGCGCGTTTCCGCTGGCCTATTCGGTGGTGCTCTCGGCGTTGTACCTGCCGCTGATCCTGATGTTGATCGGGTTGATCTTCCGCGGCGTGGCCTTTGAGTTCCGCTTCAAGGCCCGGGACGACAAGCGTCACCTGTGGGACAAGGCGTTCATCGGTGGCTCGGTTACCGCGACATTCTTCCAGGGTGTTGCGCTCGGCGCATTCATCGATGGGCTGCCGGTGGTCAATCGGCAGTTCGCCGGTGGCTCCCTGGACTGGCTGACACCGTTCACGATGTTCTGTGGCGCGGCGCTGGTGGTGGCCTATGCGTTGCTCGGTTGCACCTGGCTGATCATGAAGACCGAAGGCAAGTTGCAGGAACAGATGCATGACCTGGCGCGGCCTTTGGCCTTCGTGCTGCTGGCGGTGATCGGCGTCGTCAGCATCTGGACCCCGTTGGCCCACACGGACATCGCCGCACGCTGGTTCACCATGCCGAATCTGTTCTGGTTCATGCCGGTGCCGATCCTGGTGCTGGTGACGATGTACGGCCTGATCCGCGCCGTGGCCCGCAACGCGCACTACACGCCGTTCCTGCTGACCCTTGTGCTGATCTTCCTCGGCTACAGCGGTCTGGGTATCAGCCTGTGGCCGAACATCATCCCGCCATCGATCTCGATCTGGGATGCCGCCGCGCCGCCGCAAAGCCAGGGCTTCATGTTGGTGGGCACGCTGTTCATCATCCCGTTCATCCTGGGCTACACCTTCTGGAGCTACTACGTGTTCCGCGGCAAGGTTACCCATGAAGACGGTTACCACTAGCCCTGTGCACCACGAACCTGTAGGAGCGAGCTTGCTCGCGATGGCGTCGGATGCGACGCCATCAATCTTGAAGAGGATTGACGTTATGGCCGCCAAACACACCCTGCACGACATCGAAGAAGCCGAAAAAAAGCCGCTGTGGCAGCGGCTCGGCTGGTTGGCCCTGATCTGGGTCGGCAGCGTGGGCGCCTTGTTCATCGTCGCCAGCCTGATGCGCCTGTTCATGAACGCGGCCGGCCTGACCACGCACTGACATCCCTCCCGTAGCCTCAAGGCACGGATTTACGACCCTCCGACCGGAGGGTTTTTTTTGCCTGTTATTTGCGCGCCTTGAGGATCACGAATTTAGGATTGGCTGCCACTTGCTCGACGCCACGGAACAATCGCGCCAGCTTGCTGTGGTAACCCAGATGACGGTTACCGACGATGTACAGCGCGCCACCCACGACCAGCGCTTCGCGCGCCTGCTGGAACATCCGCCAGGCCAGGAAGTCGCCCACCACTTGTTGCTGGTGAAACGGTGGATTGCACAGTACGACGTCAAGCGATTGCGGTTCCTGGCCGGCCAAGCCATCGCCGGCACGCACGAGCACTTCCCGTTCACCCAAGGCTGCGCGCCAGTTTTCGGCGGCTGATTGCACCGCCATGAACGACTCGTCCACTAGCGTGTAGTGGGCCTCGGGGTTTTTCAGGGCGCTGGCGATGGCCAGGACGCCATTGCCGCAACCGAGATCGGCAACCCGCGCCGAGCCGAGATTTTTCGGCAGGTGTGGCAAAAATGCCCGTGTGCCGATATCCAGGCCTTCGCGGCAAAACACATTGGCGTGGTTGAGCAGTTCGATGGCCGGATCGTCGAGCCTGTATCGCGTTGGGTAAGGCGACACAGCAGGGGTTTTGTCTTCAGCCGCGGCAATCAATAGCCGCGCCTTCTTTACCGCCAGCGAGGCTTGCACGGGGCCGATGTAACGCTCCAGCAAGTCGCCCGCTGCCCGGGGCAGATGCTTGATCATGGCGGCGGCAATCACTTGGGCGCCGGGTGCCAGTTGGCCTTGCAGGCGGATCAGCTGCTCCTCCAGCAGTGCCAGGGTTTTCGGCACACGGATCAGCACCCGGTCAAACGGCCCGACCAGGGCCTCGCTGGCGGGGACGCTCGGCACCGCATCAAACGCCAGGCCGTTACGCACCAGGTTCTTTTCCAGGCCCTGGAGTGCCAGGAACGAATCACCACTGCTGACCACCCGCATTTTGCCCGCCAGGCTGGCCGCCAACGCGCCGAAGCTGTCGTTGAGCACCAGCACCCGGGTGTCAGCGGTGGGCTGCTGTTCAGCCAGGTAATCGAGCAGGTATTCATCGGCCGCATCGAAAGCTTGCAGCGGTTCGTTCTGCTGTTCGGGCTGGCGGATCAGGTCGAGGCTGGCGAAGGGTGTTTCGAGCAAAGGCATTGGGCGGGGCTCTGGGTAATCAACGGATGTCCCGCTGCCTGTAGGCGTTGGTGCGGGCGGAACCGTCCGAGTGTATTGCGCCGTGAAGGTCGGCACGCCAACACTCAGGAGGGACCGCAAATGGTACGTTTTTTTTGCCTGGATTACCCGCAGGTTTTCCCTCGGTGGGGTGCTTTCAGATGGCCCCGGAACGGGCTGCGGCGAGGACTGCCGCAATCTTGTTGTTTACGCCGAGCTTCTCGATAGCCCTGTGCACATGAAAGTTGACCGTGCGTTCACTCAAACTGAGGATCCTGGAAATTTCATAGGCTGTCTTGCCATCGGCCGAGAGTTTCAGGACTTCGAGTTCCCGCCGCGACAAGGGGGGAACCTGGGGGCGAAGTGCTTTTTTCGGTTGCATCCCAAGCGCCAGAGCGTGCAAGTGGCGACTGATGAACACTGAGAATCCAAGGTTTTCGTACAGCTCGTAGGCTGAAATCGGGCAGTGGCTTCTGGCCAGGCTGAGAATGCTGTTCAGGCCGGTTTCCTCATCGTGGATCGCCTGGGACCAGCCATGCTGCAAACCTTGTTGCTGCAACAACTGCCATAGCCAGGGTGTCCTGGAAAAAAGCTCTTCACTCCAGACAACAGGAAACATTGAGTGATTGCACTGCGCCATTATCGGGTCTATTCGCGTGTCATTATTCTTTTCATATTGAATGTTCCACTCAGGGGGGAAATTGTTCAGGCTCACCGGGTTCGCGTCGACCCCGACTGAATTAGAAGTAATTGAAAACCCACAGAATTTATATCCAAGGTTTCTGGCAAAGTTGAGCGCGATTCGATAGGCAGTATCAATCTCTTGTGTATGGGCTAATTGCTTAAGCTGTGACTCCTTCCAGATCTCCATGGGGGAATTCTCCATTAGCGTAGCTTGTTGGTGCATTTTTTGGATCCGAGATCCGGCACGTCAGGAAGTGTAGGACAGTTCCTACGGAGTTGGTGCAACAATTTTGCTCTTTTGACTATTGGAAAAGTGTGCTTAAGGTTCTTAGGCATATAGGAGTTTTAAAATGCCATATGTCATTTAACAATGATGATTGTGTGTGGAATTTAGTGAGCGATCACTTGTGCCTATCAATGCCACTACAATTTGTCTGTGTTTATGCTGCCGTCTTTGCGGGACACTGGGGCATCTTTTGATTGGAGCCTTCCATGTCCGTCAGTGAAGAAAAATTTACGCGCCAGACCTTGCTCGAGGTTCATCCGTTGACCCCGAACCTGTTTACCCTGCGCGCCACGCGGGATGCCGGGTTTCGTTTTCGGGCGGGGCAGTTTGCCCGGTTGGGCGTGACCAAGGCTGACGGCAGCACGGTATGGCGCGCCTATTCCATGGTGTCCTCGCCCTATGACGAGTTCCTGGAGTTCTTTTCCATTGTCGTACCGGGTGGTGAGTTCACCAGTGAACTCAGCCGCTTGGGCGTCGGCGATACATTGCTCGTCGACCGCCAGGCCTTCGGCTACCTGACACCGGACCGTTTCGTCGATGGGCGCGACCTGTGGCTGCTATCGACCGGGACCGGCGTGGCGCCGTTCCTGTCGATACTCCAGGACTTCGAAGTCTGGGAGAGATTCGAGCGGATCATCCTGGTCTACAGCGTTCGCGAATCACGGGAACTGGCTTACCAGGAGCTGATCGCGGGGCTGACGCAACGTGAGTATCTGGCGCAATACGCAGACAAGCTGCAATTCATCGCCACGGTCACTCGTGAACAGCATCCTGGCGCATTGAACGGGCGGATCACCACGCTGATTGAAAGCGGCGAACTGGAGCGCGCCGCCGGTGTTGCGCTGACGCCTGAGCACTCACGGGTCATGCTGTGCGGCAATCCGCAGATGATCGATGACACGCGCAAGCTGCTTAAACAGCGGGACATGCACCTGAGCCTCAGTCGGCGACCCGGCCAGGTGGCGGTGGAAAACTTCTGGTAAGAAAAACGGCGCCTCAAAGGCGCCGTTTTTTTATGCTGATGCAGTCAGGGCCGGTTGTTTTGGGCCTTGAGCAGATCGCGGATCTCGCCCAGCAACTCTTCTTCCTTGGTTGGAACCGGCGGCAGGCTAGGGGCCACGGCCTCTTCGCGCTTCAGGCGGTTGATGGCCTTGACGCCCATGAAGATCGCGAAGGCAACGATGACGAAGTCGAGGATGGTCTGGATGAATTTGCCGTAGGCCAGCACCACCGCCGGAGTGGCGCCCTCCGCTGCCTTGAGCGTTATGACCAGATCACTGAAGTCCACGCCACCGATCAGCATGCCGATTGGCGGCATGATCAGGTCACCGACAAACGACGTCACGATCTTGCCGAAGGCCGCACCGATGATGATGCCGACGGCCATGTCGACCACGTTGCCTTTGACCGCGAAGGCCTTGAACTCGTTTAACACGCCCATAGGTTATTTCCTTGTTACAGATGAGGTTGATGAACGCAGTGTAAATCAGCAAATCGCATCCTGCATGAAACAACTGCCTGCTGTGCTTGCCTGCAATCGACCCGGGTGGTGTTGAAAAATTCACCGATTGATCTCATCCGTGGGGGTGACCAGGTCTTCCAGAGTGGTTCGCGTACGGTGTTTTCTTCAGCGCAATGGCTTCGTTTGTGTGAGTCGAAAGTCCATTCTTGAATCGGGAGGGTTGAAGTTAATCGGGTAAGTGGTAGCCGGAAACTGTTTTGAAAATTAATTGCAGTTAGAGTGGCGGTTAACTGTTCGGTTAATCTGGAAGTTGGCTAATTCAGTTTCGTGCTACTCAGGGTTAATAATTGAATTTTGTTTGGGTATTGTCGGAGTTGTGCAATAAGTACGTATGTGAGTAACGGTTGTACAACTTTTCAAGTCGGGCGATGAGGCGTAGCGCCATAATTTGTTGGGTATGTTGAGTAAAAAACTTATACAGGTTTTTTGTAAGGTGAATGTATTTGAATATACCTGAACTAGATGAAGGCTATTTGAAATCACCCAAGGGGTTTCAAAATATCTGGCCGCACTCGTGTCCCTCAGCTGAGCTATCATCGCATTTTTTTCCGGGAGTTCCGATGGCCAAGGCCAAGCGCATGTACGGCTGCACCGAGTGCGGCTCAACCTTCCCCAAATGGGCCGGCCAATGCGGTGAGTGCGGGGCCTGGAACACCCTCACCGAAACCATGGTGGAAAGCGGCGGGGCTGCAGCCCCCAGTGGTCGTACCGGCTGGACCGGCCAGCAGGCGCAGATCAAGACTCTGGCCGAAGTCAGTGTCGAAGAAGTTCCACGCTTCTCCACCGCTTCCAGCGAGCTCGACCGGGTTCTGGGTGGTGGTCTGGTGGATGGTTCGGTGGTGCTGATCGGTGGCGACCCGGGCATCGGCAAGTCGACCATACTGCTGCAAACCTTGTGCAACCTCGCCAAGAGCATGCCGGCGCTCTATGTCACCGGCGAGGAGTCCCAGCAGCAAGTGGCCATGCGTGCGCGGCGCCTGGGGTTGCCCCAGGATCAACTGCGGGTCATGACCGAAACCTGCATCGAAACCATCATTGCCACCGCCCGCCAGGAAAAGCCCAGGGTGATGGTGATCGACTCGATCCAGACGATTTTTACCGAGCAACTGCAATCGGCACCGGGCGGCGTATCCCAGGTGCGTGAAAGCGCTGCGTTGCTGGTGCGTTATGCCAAACAGAGCGGTACGGCGATTTTCCTGGTCGGCCACGTCACCAAGGAAGGCGCGCTGGCCGGCCCTCGCGTGCTGGAGCACATGGTCGACACCGTGCTGTATTTCGAAGGTGAGTCCGACGGGCGCCTGCGTCTGCTAAGGGCGGTGAAGAACCGCTTCGGTGCCGTCAATGAACTGGGCGTGTTCGGCATGACCGACAAGGGCCTGAAAGAAGTCTCCAATCCATCGGCGATTTTTCTGACTCGCGCTCAAGAAGAAGTCCCGGGCAGTGTGGTAATGGCCACATGGGAAGGTACGCGGCCGATGCTGGTGGAGGTTCAGGCATTGGTGGACGACAGTCATCTGGCCAACCCGCGCCGGGTCACACTGGGCCTGGATCAAAACCGGTTGGCGATGCTGCTGGCGGTGCTACACCGTCACGGTGGCATTCCGACCCACGATCAGGACGTATTTCTCAACGTGGTCGGCGGGGTCAAGGTACTGGAAACGGCGTCCGATCTGGCGTTGATGGCGGCGGTGATGTCCAGCTTGCGCAACCGGCCGTTACCCCACGATCTGCTGGTGTTCGGTGAAGTCGGGCTTTCCGGCGAGGTGCGTCCGGTGCCGAGCGGTCAGGAGCGTTTGAAAGAGGCTGCCAAGCACGGCTTCAAGCGGGCCATCGTGCCCAAGGGCAATGCGCCGAAGGAGGCGCCGGCAGGATTGCAGATCATTGCCGTGACTCGACTGGAGCAGGCCTTGGATGCGTTGTTCGAATAGCTTCAGGTAAATACACAACCCTGTGGGAGCGGGCTTGCTCGCGAAAGCGGTCTTTTATTCAACATTGATGTCGACTGACACGATGCCTTCGCGAGCAAGCCCGCTCCCACAGGGGGGATTCGGGGATGGCTAGATCTCGATCAGGGCGCCCAGCTCTCGCTCGAGCTCGGCCTTATCAGCCAGGTTGAGCTCGATCAATCGCCGCAGGCGTTCGATGGATTCCAGGCTGATGTGCAGGCAGACAAAACCGAGTTGGCCGTGGTCATCGTGGGCCAGTTGCACATCCATGATGATGTCGACGTCTTCGCTCAGATGAATGTCGACCAGAAAATCCTGCTGCGCATTGCCCAACCACGGATCGGGTCGCTCGATCAGTAACCCCTTGA
Source organism: Pseudomonas sp. P5_109 (assembly GCF_034009455.1). Lineage (NCBI taxonomy): Bacteria > Pseudomonadati > Pseudomonadota > Gammaproteobacteria > Pseudomonadales > Pseudomonadaceae > Pseudomonas > Pseudomonas sp. P5_109. Next base: position 6,087,949 of record NZ_CP125380.1, on the reverse strand, counting down.
GCGACAGATCAATCAACGTCACCGGCCAGGTGGACTCACCCTGACTCAGCTCGGTTCGGGCATCGAACGCAATACGTTTGAAGCGGCGACGTTCGGCTGGGTGCTCGCTCATGGCGCGATCCTCGTAGATGTACGCTGACTATAGACCCGCATTCTTCAAGGCTGCCAGCGGGGGCAGGTGGCTAGACCAATGTCGGGCTATGGCCTTTGCCGTCAGGAGCGCTAAACTCGGGGTGGCTGTCTTTCTTGTCCACTCTGGCTGGAATAATAAAATGAAAAATAATAATAGCCCGCTACGCCATTTGCCTTGGCTGCTGTTGGCAATCATAGGTGCGTGCGCCCTGGGTGTCGTGGCATTGCGCCGGGGCGAGGCAATCAACGCCTTGTGGATTGTGGTCGCTGCCGTGGCCATCTATCTGGTTGCCTACCGCTATTACAGTCTGTTCATCGCTAACAATGTCATGCAACTCGACGCGCGACGGGCCACCCCCGCTGTGCTCAACAATGACGGTCTGGACTACGTGCCGACCAACAAACACATTCTTTTCGGTCACCACTTCGCGGCCATCGCTGGCGCGGGGCCGTTGGTCGGTCCGGTCCTGGCGGCGCAGATGGGCTACCTGCCCGGCACGCTATGGATAATCGCCGGCGTGGTGCTGGCCGGTTCGGTGCAGGACTTCATGGTCCTGTTCATGTCCACCCGCCGCAACGGTCGGTCCCTGGGCGACATGGTTCGCGAGGAAATGGGCCGCATCCCCGGCACCATCGCGCTGTTCGGTTGCTTCCTGATCATGATCATCATCCTCGCGGTGCTGGCCCTGATCGTGGTCAAGGCCCTGGCCGAAAGCCCCTGGGGCATTTTCACGGTGATGGCGACCATCCCGATCGCGATGTTCATGGGCGTGTACATGCGTTACATCCGCCCGGGTCGTATCGGTGAAATCTCCGTCATTGGCGTGTTGTTGCTGCTGGGCTCGATCTGGCTCGGCGGGCAGATTGCCGCGGATCCGGTGTGGGCCAAGGCGTTCAGCTTCACCGGCGTACAAATCACCTGGATGCTGATCGGCTACGGTTTTGTCGCGGCAGTGTTGCCGGTGTGGCTGATCCTGGCACCCCGTGACTACCTGTCGACCTTCCTGAAAATCGGCACCATCATCGCGTTGGCCATCGGCATTCTGATTACCATGCCCGAGCTGAAAATGCCGGCCCTGACCCAGTTCATCGATGGCACCGGCCCAGTATGGAAGGGCGGGCTGTTCCCGTTCCTGTTCATCACCATCGCCTGTGGCGCGGTCTCGGGTTTCCACGCGCTGATCTCTTCCGGGACCACGCCGAAACTGCTGGATAACGAAACCAACGCCCGCTACATCGGTTACGGCGGCATGCTGATGGAGTCGTTCGTGGCCATCATGGCCATAGTCGCCGCATCGGTGATCGAACCGGGCGTGTACTTCGCCATGAACAGCCCGGCCGCCGTGGTCGGCGGGGATGTGGTGGCGGTAGCGACGGCGGTCAGCAACTGGGGCTTTGCCATCACGCCGGAAGCGTTGCAAGCAGTGGCCCACGACATCGGTGAAACCACCATCCTGGCCCGTGCCGGCGGTGCGCCGACCCTGGCGGTGGGGATCGCGCAGATCCTGCACAGTGTTCTGCCGGGTGAAAACACCATGGCGTTCTGGTACCACTTCGCGATCCTGTTCGAAGCACTGTTCATCCTGACCGCAGTCGACGCCGGTACCCGTGCCGGTCGTTTCATGCTCCAGGACCTGCTCGGCTCGTTCGTGCCGGCCCTGCGTCGCACGGAATCCTGGACCGCCAACCTGATCGCCACCGCCGGTTGTGTGGCGATGTGGGGTTATCTGCTGTACCAGGGCGTGATCGATCCACTGGGCGGCATCAACACCTTGTGGCCGCTGTTCGGTATCTCCAACCAGATGCTGGCCGGCATCGCGCTGATGCTCGGCACCGTCGTGCTGATCAAGATGAAGCGCCAACGCTACATCTGGGTAACCCTGGTGCCGGCCGTATGGCTGTTGATCTGCACCACTACGGCGGGCTTCATCAAGCTGTTCGATGCCAACCCGGCGATCGGTTTCCTGTCGCTGGCCAAGAAATACAGCGATGCGCTGGCCAATGGTCAGATCCTCGCCCCGGCGAAGGACATTACCCAGATGCAGCACGTGATCTTCAACGCCTACACCAACGCAACGCTGACTGCGCTGTTCCTGTTCGTGGTGTTCAGTATCCTGTTCTATGCGCTCAAGGTCGGTATTTCCGCCTGGGGCAGCAAAGAACGTACGGATAAAGAAGCGCCATTCCAGGCGCTACCGGAAGCGTGATCGAGGATTTGCACCATGTTCAATGACCTGAGTCGTCTCGGTAAATACCTCGGTCAGGCCGCGCGCCTGATGGTCGGCATGCCCGACTACGACAACTACGTCGAGCATATGCAGACTAAACACCCGGACAAACCGGTGATGAGCTACGAGATGTTCTTCCGCGAACGTCAGGAAGCCCGTTACGGTGGCAAGGGTGGGCCGAAGTGCTGTTGAAACAAACCGCTTAGGCATCACCTCTGTAGGAGTCGGCTTGCTGGCGATAGCGATCTTCGGGACGCCATCGCCAGCAAGCCGGCTCCTACAGTCTTTTCTGCGCCCAGGAGACCTTATTTTGTCAGTCCCTATACCTGTCACGATCCTCAGCGGCTTCCTCGGCGCTGGTAAAACCACGCTGTTGCGTCACCTGCTCAAGGCCGAACACGGCCTGAAAATCGCCGTGATCGAGAACGAATTCAGTGATGCCGGCATCGATACCCAGTTGTTGGGCGACGAGCCAGTGCAAGTGATGACGCTGTCAAACGGCTGCGTTTGCTGCACCATTCATACGGACCTGACCAAGGCGCTTTACTTGTTGCTGGAGCGCCTGGACCAGGGCGACATAGCGTTCGACCGGCTGGTGATCGAATGCACCGGCCTGGCCGACCCGGCACCGGTGGCGCAAACCTTCTTCATCGACGAAGAACTGCGTGAACGCTATATCCTCGACGGCATCATCACCCTGGTCGATGCCGCTCATGCTGATCTGCACCTGACCCAGACCATCGCCCAGGCACAGATCGGTTTTGCCGACCGCCTGCTGGTGAGCAAGCGCGATCTGGTGGACGAGCCGACCTTCACCGCGTTGAGCGAGCGCCTGACCCGCATCAACCGTCGCGCGCCGATTCGCGTGGTCGACCACGGCAGGATTGACCTGGCCGAATTGCTCGACGTGCGTGGTTTCAACCTCAATGCCGATCTGGGTGGCGGGGTAAGTTTGCGTCCGGTGAGCAAAGCGCCGTCTATCGACCGCATTTCCAGCCTGGTGTTGCGCACTGATAAACCGCTGGATATCGACAAGCTCAGCGAGTTCATGAACGAGCTGCTGGAGGAGCACGGCAAGCAGTTGCTGCGCTACAAAGGCGTGTTGAATATCCTCGGCGAATCGCGTCGCATGGTCTTCCAGGGGGTGCTGAAGCTTTATGGTTTCGACTGGGATACCGAGTGGGCGGAAGGCGAAGCGCGCGAGAGCGTGATCGTGTTCATTGCCGATGACTTGCCGGAAGAAAAGATTCGCGAGGGTTTTGCGCGGGTGGCGGCGGATTAAAGTCAGAAATTGCAGCGAGCCTTAAACCGCCATCGCGAGCAGGCTCGCTCCCACATTTGAAGTGCAATTGCCTGTGGGAGCGAAAGCGCACTAACCTGCGGCACAGTTTTGGCCCAGTGCCGATGCAGGGCTCAGCAACAAATCTTCCAGATAATCCAGATGCCGGTTGAGCGCGACTTGCGCCGTCGCGGCGTCTCCTTGCTCCAGTGCATCCAGAATCTCCATGTGCACTTGCTCCACGCAATAATCCTTCTGCTGCAGATCAAATTGCGCAATCGCCAACGAAGTCAGTGGTACCAGGCTCTCAAGAAAATGCGCTAGCGGTGCATTCCCCGCCATGTGTGCCAACTGCAGATGAAACTCTCCCGACAAACGAATCGCCCGGCCACGCTCGGCGCATTGACGCTCGTTTTCGACCAGTGTCCGCAGGCGCTTCAAGTCTTGCGCGCAGGGGCGCTGACAGGCCAGCCGCACCAGCATGATCTCGGCCAGACGCCGGGCATGCAGGGTCTGCCGGGTCTGCTCGGCATCAAGCTCGGCGACGCGGGGGCGATGGTTGACTCGAAGGATGATGATCTGTTGATGGGACAATCGCGTCAGGACATCACGCATGTCGCTGCGCCTTGCACCGAACATCTGCGCCAGGCTTTCTTCGGTAAAGCGACTGGCCGAATGGATGCGCAGTTCGAAAATGGCATCGAGGACCCGCGAATACAGATCATCCACCGAAGGGCGGACGGGCAGGGTAGCGAGCGTTTGTGGCGAGGCGAAGCTGTTCATGGCCAATCTCCAGTTCGAAGAGGTTTCAACTGCCAAAGTTGTCTTCCGGAATGTTCAGCTCGATGCCCATCCGCTGACCTTCCCGAAGAATGTGCCGGCGCATCTCGGCGCTGGCCAGGGCGCTGTTCTTGCTGCGGATCGCCCGCACCACGGCTTCGTTTTCTTCAAGGCGTTCAGCCAGATGCTCTGGGGAATTACGCAACACTTCGGCGCTCTGCTTGAGGGCATTGCTGGTTTGCTGGACCACGCTCTGGAAGATCGGGTTGGATGTCAGCGTGAACAGCTCTTCGTGGAACGCGATGTAGGCGCTTACGCCGGCTTCACTATCGTTGGCCTCCAGGGCTTCGCGCATGTCCATCAGGGTCAGGCGCAGTTGCCCGACTTCCTTGCTGCTGATGGACTGCGCCACGAGGCCGACGATGAACGGCTCAAGGGTATAGCGCAGTTGCAGCACATCCTCCAGGCTCGCCGCGGCCACTGCGCTTTCATGCGCCTGGCTGTCGGCGAGATTGGCCTCGAGCACCACTACGCCTTTGCCCGGCATCGAGCGCACCAAGCCCAGGGTTTCCAGGACGATGACCGCTTCGCGCAGGCTCGGGCGGCTGATGCCCAGTTGTTCGGCCAGTTCGCGTTGCCCCGGCAGCATTTCGCCGGAGCGCCACTGACCGCGGGCCAGTGCGGCCCGAAGTTTTTCTACGACTGAATTCACAACGGTCGAGGTGGTAATCACTATTCGCTCCATGAGCATCTGTAACGGTTATTGACCGTGCCTGCCCGGGAGCAGGCACGGCGATTATTCAAAATTCCTGCTGATGCGCCGGGGTCACGGGTTTTCGCGGCTGGAAGGTATAACCCACCTGGCCGGAAAGTACCTTGTTCGCCCGTTGCACATCGATGTCCTTTTCCCAGCGGGCGATAGCCACGGTAGCCACACAGTTGCCGATCAGGTTGGTCAGCGCCCGGCCAATGCCCATGAACCAGTCCACGGCCAGCACCAACACCAGACCTACCACCGGAATCGCCGGAATGGCCGTCAGGGTCGCCGCCAGGATCACCAGCGCCGATCCGGGAATACCGTGCGCGCCCTTGGAGGTGATCAACGACACCAACAGAATCGTCAGCAGGTCGGTCATGGCCAGCGGTGTGCCGGTGGCATTGGCAATGAACACGATGGCCAGGGTCAGGTAGATCGAGAAACCGTCTAGGTTGAACGAGTAGCCCGTTGGAATGACCAGCCCGACCGTCGAACTGCCGATGCCCAGGTGTTCAAGCTTGCGCATGATTTGTGGCAGCACAGCGTCGGACGAAGCGGTGCCCATGACGATCAGCAGTTCTTCGCGCAGGTACTTGAGCAGCGGCCACATTTTCAAGCCAGAGAGGCGCATCACCAGGCCGAGAATCAGGCCAACGAAGGCCACGCAGGTCAGGTAGAACAAGCCGACCAGGCTGCCCAGGTGCTGCAGGGAATCCAGGCCATATTTGCTGGTGGTGAAGGCTATCGCACCGAACACGCCGATCGGCGCCAGACGCACGATCATGCCCATGATGCGGAAGATCACGTGGCTCAGCTCATTGATCAGCCGGGAGATGCCCGACGCAGCTTCACCCACCAGATTCAGCGCGCTGCCGAACAACACTGAAAACAGCAGGACCTGCAGGATATTGTTATCGGCAAAGGCGCCAAGCACCGAGGTCGGAATCAGGTCCATGAGGAACTGCGTGGTGGTGTGCATGTGCTGGCCCCGCTGGGCGATGTCGCCCATATCGGCCGCGGAGAGCTGCTCCAGATGAATGTTCGCGCCACTACCGATACCGGTGCTGAAGGCGAATACCAGACCAATCACCAGCGCAATGGTGGTGAGGACTTCAAAGTAGATCACCGATTTCAGGCCGATACGGCCGACCTTCTTCAGGTCGCCGGCACCGCTGATGCCGCTGACCACTACGCAAAACACAATCAAGCCAATGAGCATTTTGATCAGCTTGATAAAACCGTCACCGAGCGGTTTGAGCTGAGCGGAGTATTCGGGAAGGGTCAGCCCGCAGACGATGCCGAGCACCAGTCCGAGAACCACTTGGAGGAAGATTGAACGCGAGCACCATCTGAGCATGGGAGGAATCCTGGTCGGTGTCCTGGCTGCCGTGCGCAGGGCGCATCGACTTCAGGACTTAATTATTGTGGTCTTACCGGTATGTCCAGTGCAGGTGGAGTCTAGGCGCTATTTTTGGCTGTTCGCAAGTGGAAATTGCATAATTGGCATGACCGGTCTTACCAGTTGGGTTGGATACCCCGACCTTGAGCCTTTTGGGAGGCTGGAATTTTTCCCGGGCAGAAAAAAACCGGCCATCGCTGACCGGTTTTTTAAAATCATGCTCTCACAGAGCATTCAATCGACGGTCTTATAGAGAGACATTACGATTGATGATTTTCAGATCGAAGAAGACAAGTTTGCCGCGTCGTTCTTTGTCGGTAAAAATCGGAAAGTTTGGTGACTCGCCATAGGTCAGTACCTCTCGACGCTGTGGACCGGTATGAAGGCGGATGTTGTTGACTTCGTCTGGCAGGTCGTCCAGTTTTGCACTATCGCCCTGGCTGTTAATGATGCGAAAGTAAGTAGGGTCATTACCTTCAAAAACCGACAGGTTACGCTGTTCGCCTTCCATGCTTACATTGTTTTTGAAGTTTCCGTCACGATCTTCAATTTTGATAGTGTAGACGTCGTCGTGATAGGCGAAGAGAAACGTTTCTGGGGCAACGTCCTCCGCGTAACTCAGAAGAACGTCTCCGTAAATGTCGAGTTTTTTCTCGAGGATAGCCTTTTCACCATCATTGAAGTCGGGGGACTCCAACATTTTCCGAATGACTTTGCCTGCTAGGGCAACCGGCTTTTTATCGACGAATAGTTGAGCGGTGAACGATTGGTTATCCATGTTTTGCATGACACTTATCTCTTCCTTGATTGGGAAAGTTAATATTGTTGCTGTTATAAGTTGCGAGGTTTATTGAACACAGTGCACCGACAATTCCTTGCGTGCGTTTTGTACTTATAACCAAGATGCATCACTGGGGTTGCGCTCAATGATTTTCAGTTTGAAAACCAGAGGGGTCCCGATGCGGCTTGGATTATCGGTCAGAACCGGGAAGCTGGGTGGTCCGGAATAGGACTTAACTGGCCGACGTTGTGGGCCGGCGTAAAGATAGATTTCGCTGATTGCGTCCGGAATTTCGTCCATTTTTACAACATTGCCGGAGCTGTTGATGATGCGGAAGTAAGTGGGGTCATCTCCTTCGAAGATGCTCAAATTACGAGCTGCACCTTCCATGCTTGCCGTTGCCTGGTAAAGACTATTAACGCCTTTAATCCGGATGGTGTATACATCGTCATGATAGGCGAAGTAGAAAGTTTCGGGTGTTACACCTTCGCTGTAGCTAAGTTCCAGTGGGTCGTCTTTGCGAGCGTTACGATGAAACTCGTGCCAGCCTTCTCCAGTGTCCGGTTCTTCAAGAAGTTTGTTTATAACCTTTCGAGCCGTGGCAATAGGCTTGTTATCGACAAAAAGTTGGGCGGTGAACGATTGAGTTCGATCTGTGAACATGATTTTAGTCTCTTCCTTGATGTATGAATAACCCTCGTATTTGTGGTGAGCGAGTCGGGTTATTCGTTGCTTGTCAGGGACGAGACTATCATCAGGGGTTAAAATCCGGATTTTCGGTGTGTTGCAAAATTTTAAATTTTATTCGGTGCTGTTGTCTGTGAGGAAGTTACAGTTTTGGAAGTTGTAAGTGACGGGCATAAAAAAACCGGCACAAGTGCCGGTTTTCTTAGCTGTGATTTAGCGGGGCTTATTAAGCGCCGTATACCGGCAGCTTCTTGCAGATAGCCTTGACCTTCTCACGAACGGCGTCGATCACCGCTTCGTTGGAAAGATCTGCCAGGATGTCGCAGATCCAGCCGGCCAGTTCCTTGCACTCTGCTTCCTTGAAGCCGCGAGTGGTCACAGCCGGAGTGCCGAAGCGCAGGCCGGAGGTGACGAACGGGGAGCGTGGGTCGTTTGGCACGGAGTTCTTGTTCACGGTGATGAACGCTTTGCCCAGAGCGGCGTCAGCATCTTTACCGGAGATTTCCTGCTTGATCAGCGACAGCAGGAACAGGTGGTTCTGAGTACCGCCCGACACCACGTCGAAGCCGCGCTCGATGAACACGCTGGCCATGGCCTGGGCGTTTTTCACCACTTGTTGCTGGTAGGTCTTGAACTCAGGCTGCAGCGCTTCCTTGAAGCAGATCGCTTTAGCGGCGATCACATGTTCCAGCGGGCCACCCTGGGCGCCCGGGAATACCGCGGAGTTCAGCTTCTTCTCGATGTCGGCGTTGGCGCGAGCCAGGATCAGGCCACCACGTGGACCGCGCAGGGTCTTGTGGGTGGTGGTGGTCACGACGTCAGCGAATGGAACCGGGTTCGGGTAGACGCCAGCGGCGACCAGGCCGGCCACGTGGGCCATGTCGACGAACAGGTAAGCGCCAACCTTGTCGGCGATTTCGCGGAAGCGCGGGAAGTCGAGGATCTGCGAGTAGGCAGAGAAACCAGCCACGATCATTTTTGGCTTGTGTTCAACCGCCAGGCGCTCGACTTCGTCGTAGTCGATCAGGCCATTGGCGTCGATGCCGTACTGGATGGCGTTGTACAGCTTGCCGGAGGACGAAACGCTGGCGCCGTGGGTCAGGTGACCACCGTGGGCCAGGCTCATGCCCAGGATGGTGTCGCCAGCCGACAGCAGGGCCAGGTAAACGGCGCTGTTGGCTTGCGAGCCGGCGTGCGGCTGAACGTTGGCGTAGTCGGCACCGAACAGCTCTTTGGCGCGATCGATCGCCAGTTGCTCGACGATATCTACGTACTCGCAACCACCGTAGTAGCGCTTGCCCGGGTAGCCTTCGGCGTACTTGTTGGTCAGTACCGAGCCTTGAGCTTCCATCACCGCAGGGCTGGTGTAGTTTTCCGAAGCGATCAGCTCAATGTGCTCTTCCTGGCGCTGAGCTTCTTGCTCCATGGCGGCAAAGAGATCGGCGTCGTACTTGGCAATAGTCAAATCACGGCTGAACATGGCGGTCCTCAAGGATCGGGGGCGGAAAAGGGGGGCATTCTACCCCAACGGGTTTTGGAAGGCATATGAAACGGCATCATGTCGCAGACAAGTGGGCTTCATGACCTGATATGCGGTGTCTGTGGTGGCCCCTTCGCGAGCAAGCCCGCTCCCACATTTGAAATGCTATCCCCTGTGGGAGCGGGCTTGCTCGCGAAGAGGTCAGCAAACTCAGCGCAACGCTTCAATCGAACATAAAGAGCGCATCATTGCTGAACTGCCCCTCGAACCGCCCCGCCGGCATCGGCCGCCCGAACAGGTAACCCTGCACCTCGTCGCAACCGTGCTCCCTCAGGAAGTCCAGCTGCTCTTGGGTTTCCACACCCTCGGCGATCACCGCCAGATTGAGGCTGTGGGCCATGGCGATGATCGCCCGGGCGATCTGCGCATCCTGTTCTCCGGATGGCAGGCCATCGACGAAGGTGCGGTCGATCTTCAGTACGTCGATCGGGAATTGCTTGAGGTAGTTGAGCGATGAATAACCGGTACCGAAGTCGTCGACGGCAATGCTCAGGCCGAGGTTTTTCAGGCCGTCGAGGATCTGCATCGCCTCGCTGACTTCGCGCATCAGGATACTTTCGGTCAGTTCCAGCTCCAGGCACGCCGGCGGCAGGCCGGTTTCCCTGAGGATGGTGGCGATTCGCGTGCCGAGCTGGCCATCGGAGAACTGCCGCGCCGAGATGTTCACCGACACCTTCGGCACCCGTACCCTGGCCTGATGCCAAGCCTTGAGTTGGCGGCAGGCTTCGCTGATCACCCAGTCGCCGACATCCACCACCAGACCGAGCTCTTCGAGCACCGGTATGAAGTCCCCCGGCGGCACCAGCCCGCGGCGTGGATGACGCCAGCGCAGCAGTGCCTCGGCGCCGGTCAAACGTTTGCCATCGCCACTGAATTGCGGCTGGTAATACAGCACGAATTCGTTCTGTTCCAGGGCGTGGCGCAAGTCGCTTTCCAGTTCCAGCCGCTCCAGGGCGCTGGCGTTCATGTCCGCCTGATAGAACTGGAAGTTGTTCTTGCCACGCTCCTTGGCGTGGTACATCGCCGTGTCGGCGTTCTTCATCAACTGGCTGAGCTCGTTGCCGTCCTGCGGGCTCAGGGCGATGCCGATACTGGCCGTGACAAAGAACTCGCGGCCTTCGAGTACGAACGGTTTCACCAGACTGGCGAGAATCTGTTCGGCCACATGAATGGCCCGGTTCAGGGCGATTTCGCGGTTGGCTCGCGGTTGCAGGAGCAAAGTGAACTCGTCGCCGCCCATGCGCGCCACGGTGTCGTCATCGTCGACGCAACCGAGCAGGCGCGTGGCCATTTCCTTGAGCATGCGGTCGCCGGCGGCGTGGCCCAGGGAGTCGTTGATCGGCTTGAAGCGATCGAGATCGAGGAACATCAGCACCACCCACGACTTCTGCCGCTCGGCCGATTGCAGTGCCGTGTGCAGGCGATCCTGGAACAGCGTGCGGTTAGGCAGGTGGGTCAGGGCGTCGTAGTAGGCGAGGCGGTGAATCCGCTGCTCGCTGGCCTTGCGTTCGCTGATGTCGCTGAAGAAACACACATAACTGGCCAGGTCGCCTTCATCGTCGAGCACGGCGGTGATCCCGACCCAGGCCGGGTAATGCTCGCCGTTACGACGCTTGAGCCAGACTTCGCCTTCCCAGGTGCTGTGCTGGCCCAATTGTTTGAGTACGTAACGCAGATGGGCTTCCTGCTGGTCGTCGACGGTCAGCATGTTCGGCAACTGGTCGAGCACCTGCTCCACGGCATAACCGCTGACACGGCTGAAGGCTTCGTTGGCCTGGACGATGTAGCCGGCCGGGTCGGTGATCAGGATCGCCGAGGTCGAGTGTTCGAATACCGTGGCGGCCATGCGCAAGTCTTTTTCGGCCCGGCGTTGCTGGCTGATGTCGCGACCGACGCCCAGCACGCCTTCGAATGTCCCGTGCTCGTCCCAGACCAGCACCAGGCGCAATTCGATCGGAATCTTGCGCCCGTCGGCCCGCAGGCAGTCGAACAGGAACAACTGGGTTTGCACCTGGCTGCGTAACAGCGCCAGTTGGTCAGGCTGATCCAGCGCCTTGCTGACCCGATCCATCAGGTGATAGATGCCGGTCAGTTGTTGCGGGTTGGCGATGGTCGATTGCCAGCCGTTCTGGAAAATCCATTCGGCGTCGTAGCCCAACACGGCTTGCACCGAAGGGCTGACGTAATTGAGGTTGAGGCGGCTGTCGGTGGAGAAAATCACGTCGCTGATGCTTTCTGCGAGCATCCGGTAGCGCTGCTCGCTGTCACGCAGCGATTCGCTGGCTTCGATCTGGTCGGTGATGTCCTTGGCCACGCCGATGATCCGAGTGACCTGGTCGTCCTTGTCCCGCGCCAGTGCCTGCTCGCGAATCTCGAAGCGTCGCCACTGGCCGTCGCGATGGCGGAAACGCAACTGGCACTGCATCAACTGGCGATAACCGGCCTGGCGCTGGACCTGGCGGGAACGATGGTAATAGTCGGCGTCTTCGGGGTGCAGGAGGATTTCCCAGAAGTATTCGCCCATCTGGTGCAGCTCGGTGCGGTTGTAGCCCAGGGTCTGGCCCAGATGGTGGTTGCTGAAGATCATGCGCTGGCTGATCACATCCTGCACATACAGATGATCCGGTACCGTGCGCACCACATCTGACCAGAACCCTTCGCGCTCCAGCAATGACAGCTCGATGAGCTTGCGGCTGGTGATGTCGGTGATGCTCAGGATCACCGCTTTATAGTCGTCCTGGGTTTGCGGCAGGCGCAGCACCAGCCACAGGTGCTGGTCGCGACCGCTGGCATCCTGCAGTTTGATTTCCAGCTCAAGCTGTTGCTGCTGGTTGAGTACCGCGTCGAGTACCTGTTTGCCGATGGCGGTGCCGTCCTGCGGGTTGCCGTCGATCAGGAGTTTCCAGGCCTTGTCGGCGTTATCGACATTAAGCAGTTGCAGCGCGACCTGGTTGACTTCGGTGACCCGCAGTTCCTGCAACAGTTGCCGACGTTGTCCCGCAACCGCCAGCCATGTTTTCAGTTGCTCACTGTCCTGCAATTGCGCCTTGTCGAACATGTTCTTGAGCCCGGACATGTCGAGGACGCACAGGGCCACGCCGGTGCCTTCGAAAATGTCCTGGTAACGTCGACGCCCTTCATTCAATTGGCGCTGACGCCGGCGCATGTTCAGCAAGGCGAGGAATGGCAGCATGGAAAACGCCAGGCCCAGCAGGCATTTGCCGATGAACGCCGGCAGCAGCTCTTCCAGCACGTGTTGACGGTCGAACAAGCCACGCAGTTGCCAGTCGCTGCTGCTCAACGGAACCGTCAGCACACTGTTGGCGATATCGTCCTCGGTCAGCGTGCCCGGATTGATCGCGGGCTGCGCTTCGTCGCGGCTGATGATCTGATGATTGATGCGGTTCTCCACCAGCCACATCGGGCGGCCACCGGCCTCGCTTTGCTTGGTCAGGGACGAAAAGAAGGTGGGTGTCAGGCGCAAGGCCCAATAGCCTCGGGAACTGCCGCTGGCCTGATGCAACAATAAATGCACCACGGAGCCATCGGTGCCATTGCTGAAGTAGTGCGCCTGGGAGTGGCTGCGGCGCACCAGTTCGACCAGGTAGTCGCTGTCATCGTTTTCGGGGGCGCTGTCACTGATGACTCTTCCCGATGGGCTGAGCAACGCCAGGCTGCGCAGATCAGGCAGCGACTGTTGCAGCTTGCGCAGCAGGGCCTGCATTTCATCGGCGCCCTGCGGTTGCTCGACGATCGGCAACAGATTGAGGGCGATCTGCGCGTTGAGCGCCATGTTCAGGCTGACCTGCGCGGCCAGGTCGGCGGTGTAGTCGATGGTGTACTGGCGCTGGTTTTTCTGGGTTTCGCGCAACTGGTCGAGCAACTGCCAGAACAGCAGGGCCAGCAGTAACAACACGAGTGTCGCCAATGTGCCCTTCAAGGTCCCGCGCAGGGGCGAGCCGGGCGCTGTGGCCGGCGCGCTGGAAGTCAGTGGCGGAGGAACATTGGACAAGCTGTCATCCTGCGGTTTGGCTGGACTGGCGCGACGTGCACTATAAGCCGGACGCCCGAAGGGCGGCTAGCATGCCTTGAGTTGTGGCGAAGTGCCAGCCCCTGCCCGTCGGCTGGACTGCCATCTGTCATTAAGGTAGCTTTGCCGGTTACGCGGGAGCGTTCCAGCTCCTAGACTCAGACTTTTTCAGCGCGCACGTATTGATAGCCTCAAGCGAGCGACGCGCACGGTCTGGCCGGGCATTGCCTGCGCTCCAATCATTCATCTGTCACTGACCCTAGGTTCTCCATGGCTCAATACGTATTCACCATGCATCGGCTGGGCAAAGTTGTTCCGCCGAAGCGGGAAATCCTGAAAAACATTTCTCTGTCCTTCTTCCCCGGCGCCAAGATCGGCGTGCTCGGCCTCAACGGTTCGGGTAAGTCCACGCTGTTGAAAATCATGGCTGGCGTCGACACCGAGTTCGAGGGCGAAGCCCGTCCGATGCCGGAGCTGAACATCGGCTACCTGCCGCAGGAACCGCAACTGGATCCGACCAAGACCGTGCGTGAAGTGGTCGAGGAAGCGGTCAGCGTGATCAAGAACGCCCAGGCGCGGCTGGACGAGGTCTACGCGGCCTACGCTGAAGAAGACGCCGACTTCGACAAACTGGCTGCCGAACAGGCCAAGCTCGAAGCGATCCTGCAAGCCAGCGACGGCCACAACCTCGATCGTCAACTGGAAGTCGCCGCCGACGCGCTGCGTCTGCCGGCCTGGGATGCCAAGGTCGAATTCCTCTCCGGTGGTGAGAAGCGTCGTGTGGCCTTGTGCCGCCTGCTGCTGTCCGCACCGGACATGCTGCTGCTCGACGAACCGACCAACCACCTGGACGCCGATTCCGTTGCGTGGCTCGAGCACTTCCTGCACGACTTCCCGGGCACCGTGGTCGCGATCACGCACGACCGTTACTTCCTGGACAACGTTGCCGGCTGGATCCTGGAACTCGACCGCGGCGCGGGCATTCCTTACGAGGGCAACTACTCGGGTTGGCTGGAAGCCAAGTCCGATCGTCTGGCTGCCGAATCCAAGCAGCAGTCGGCCCACGAAAAGGCCATGAAGGAAGAACTGGAGTGGGTGCGCAAAGGCGCCAAGGCCCGCCAGTCGAAATCCAAGGCTCGTCTGCAACGCTTCGAAGAAATGCAATCGCAGGAATTCCAGAAGCGCAGCGAAACCAACGAGATCTACATCCCGGCCGGTCCACGCCTGGGCGACAAGGTCATCGAATTCAAGAACGTCACCAAGGGCTATGGCGATCGCGTGCTGATCGACAACCTGTCGTTCTCCATGCCTAAAGGCGCCATCGTCGGCGTGATCGGCGGTAACGGTGCCGGTAAATCGACCCTGTTCCGCATGTTGATGGGCAAGGAAACGCCGGATTCGGGCAGCATCGAAGTCGGTGAAACCGTGCAGCTGGCTTGCGTCGACCAGAGCCGCGAAGACCTGGATGGCAGCAAGACCGTGTTCCAGCAGATCTCCGACGGTTCCGACCAGATCCGCATCGGCAACTACGAGATCCCGTCGCGTACCTACGTTGGTCGCTTCAACTTCAAGGGCGGCGATCAGCAGAAGTTCGTCAAGGACCTGTCCGGTGGTGAGCGCGGTCGCTTGCACCTGGCCCTGACCCTGAAGGAGGGCGGCAACGTCCTGCTGCTCGACGAACCGTCCAACGACCTCGACGTCGAAACCCTGCGTTCCCTGGAAGAAGCCCTGCTGGACTTCCCGGGCGCCGCCATTGTGATCTCTCACGATCGGTGGTTCCTTGACCGCGTCGCGACGCACATCCTGGCGTACGAAGACGACTCGCAAGCAGTGTTCTTCGAAGGCAACTACACCGAGTACGAAGCCGACCGTAAAAAGCGCCTCGGCGAAGCGGCTGCCCAGCCGCATCGTGTACGGCACAAGAAACTGGCCTGATTTCGGGTTGGTTGCATAAAGAACGGAGCCTTCGGGCTCCGTTTTTTTTGCCTGTGTTTTTTCAATGACACCGAGTCGCGCCATTCGCGAGCGAGCCCGTTCCCACAGGGTTTTGTGAAAGGCACAAATCTCAATTCAACAGAAGATCCCCTGTGGGAGCGGGCTTGCTCGCGAAGGCGGTGTTCCTGATGGTGCAATACTCGAATGGTGAATCCCTATTCAGGTGCAAAAATGGTCAAAAAACAGATTAATTTATATCCTGTGCACCATTTAATTTCATGAATGCGACATTTTGCTCTGTTCCTGTGCGCGAATCGTTTGTTACAGTCCGGCTCAATCTCCTCCAACGACAATAAATTTGCCGAGACTTTTCCATGATCGAATCTGTCGAGTCCTTCCTTGCGCGCCTGAAAAAACGCGACCCGGATCAACCCGAATTCCACCAGGCCGTCGAAGAAGTTCTGCGCAGTCTGTGGCCGTTTCTTGAGGCCAATCCGCATTACCTGAACTCAGGCATCCTGGAGCGCATCTGCGAGCCTGAGCGGGCGGTGGTGTTTCGCGTGTCGTGGGTCGACGATCACGGCAAGGTCCAGGTCAACCGCGGTTTCCGCATCCAGATGAACAGCGCCATTGGCCCCTACAAGGGTGGCTTGCGTTTCCATCCTTCGGTGAACATGGGCGTTCTGAAGTTCCTTGCCTTCGAGCAGACCTTCAAGAACTCCCTGACTTCGCTGCCAATGGGCGGTGGCAAGGGTGGTTCGGACTTCGACCCCAAAGGCAAAAGCGACGCTGAAGTCATGCGTTTCTGCCAGGCTTTCATGAGCGAGTTGTACCGTCATATCGGTGCGGATGTTGATGTGCCGGCCGGTGATATCGGCGTCGGTGCTCGTGAGATCGGCTTTCTGTTCGGCCAGTACAAGCGCCTGAGCAACCAGTTCACCAGCGTGTTGACCGGCAAGGGCCCGAGCTACGGCGGCAGCCTGATTCGCCCGGAAGCCACCGGTTTTGGTTGCGTGTACTTCGCCGAAGAAATGCTCAAGCGTCGTGGTTTGGCGGTCGAGGGCAAGCGCGTGGCGATTTCCGGTTCGGGTAACGTCGCGCAATACGCCGCGCGCAAGGTCATGGACCTGGGCGGCAAAGTGATTTCGCTGTCTGATTCCGAAGGTACGCTGTACTGCGAAAGCGGTTTGACCGAGGAGCAATGGCAAGCGGTGCTGGAACTGAAAAACGTCCAGCGCGGGCGCATCAGTGAACTGGCCGGCCGTTTTGGCCTGGAATTCCGCGCTGGTCAGCTGCCATGGAGCCTGAGTTGCGACATCGCGCTGCCCTGCGCGACGCAAAACGAACTGGATGCCGAAGCCGCCCGCGCCTTGCTGCGCAACGGCTGCATCTGTGTTGCGGAAGGCGCGAACATGCCGACCACCCTTGAGGCGGTGGACCTGTTCATCGAGGCCGACATTCTGTTCGCGCCGGGCAAGGCCTCCAACGCGGGCGGTGTGGCGGTGAGCGGGCTGGAGATGTCGCAGAACGCCATGCGCCTGGCGTGGACCGCTGGCGAAGTGGACAGCAAGTTGCACGCCATCATCCAGTCGATTCACCACGCTTGCGTGCATTACGGTGAGGAGAGCGGCCGGGTCAATTACGTTAAAGGCGCGAACATCGCCGGCTTCGTGAAAGTCGCCGATGCGATGCTGGCCCAGGGCGTCGTTTAACTCGGCTCGATGCGGATCACTTCAATCTGTTGATCCCCGGCGGGGCGCAGCCACAGCACTTCGTCGTTGAGTCGTGCGCCGAGCAGTGCCCGACCCAGCGGTGAACCCCAATTGATCAGGCCGTGAGCGGCATCGGCCTGATCCTCGCCCACCAGCTGTACCCGGCGTTCGGTGGCGTGTTCGTCGGCGTAAGTCACCCAACTGCCGATCTGCACTTTCTCGGTCGAGGTCGCAGCAAGTACGACCTGAGCGCTGCCCAGGCGCTGCTTGAAGTAACGCAAATCACGTTCGAGATCGACCAGGCGCTGTTTGTCCGCCTGCTCGCCTTTTGCCGATTGCTCGGCATGCAGGGTTTGCAGTTCGGCGACTTTACCCTTTAGCAGGTCCAGGCCTTGTGGCGTGACGTAATTGGGCTGCGCGCTGACCTGCCGTTCGACAGGCTGATCGGCTTGCGCGGCGGCGTTATCTTCATTGACGAAGGCACGGCTCATGGAATTCTCCCGGTATAGGGTTTGGGCCATGGTCGCAGGCATTTGGTTTCACTGGATGTCTGAAAGCGACTTACGGCGAGTGATAAGCCCGTGCGGCGTCCTGATCCTTCTGCTGCTGCCAGGCTTTGTCCCGTTCCTCCAGATGGCTGTTGCGCCCATCCCCGCGGTCCTGGTTGTCGCGCATGGCCTGGCACTGGCGAAAGCCATCGCTCCAGCCTTCGGCGTACATTGGGTCCTTGAGGTAACGCGGGACGTTTTTGCGGAACTCGCCGGAGATCGCCCCGGCGGCCTGCCGACCGCTGCTGCAACCGTCATCGAAGCCATCGGCGAAGGCGGGCGGATAACCTTTGGCGAGCAAGTCATCGTGGGTTGACTGGCAACCTGCGATCAGCAACAGCACACCCAACCATCCTGCACACCGCCACATCTCACTCTCCCAAGCCGATACGCGGCTGTTAAGGAAAGTCTAGAAGTGGATTTGTCGGGTGGTTGTGAAAGCTGTGTCCGTATTTTGTCGAGCGCTACATAACCCCTGTGGGAGCGGGCTTGCTCGCGAAGGCAATGTGTCAGTGACATCAATGGCGACTGACACTGCGCATTCGCGAGCAAGCCCGCTCCCACAGGGTCAGTAGTGATACCACTTCAGCTCAAGCATCACTTCGTTCTCGGCCGTGGCCAAATGGCTGAACTCGCGTTGCGCGCTCAAGCGCAGACCGAGATTGCGCGATATTTCCCACTGCTGATGCAGGCTCAGGCTACGGCGCACTTCGCCATTGGTGAAGAAATCGCCTTTGGCTTCCAGGCTCAAGTTACCCAGCGGGTTCTTCCACAGCACACCGCTGTTGAAACCGGCGGCTGGCGCGACGAATGCGGCGAAGTCGTTGTTGTGCTCGATACGCACCGTGCCCAAGGCAAAACCGAGCATGTCATCGCCCAGTTGCCAGGTTCCGCCACCACCGCCGTTGACGTGGCTGACCAGGGTCTGGTCATCGTGCTTGCCCGGCACCCGCTCCAGGCCACCGGTGACTTGCCATGACAGCGGTTGCAGCAATTCGTTACGCGGGGTCAGGGAGCGAATGGTCGCCAGATCCAGTTGCTGCACTTGCCAGTCATTGCCTTCGTACTGGCGCAGTTTCAATTGCAGGATTTCGATCTGCGCGCCAAGGGGAAAGCTTTCGTTGTTGTCATTGAGGTCGTGATAAGCCATGCGCAAGCCGTACTCGCCAAAGGCTTTATCGCCACGGGTGCCGAGGCCGAGCTGCCAGGTTCGGGACTCGTGGCCGTCTTCAGGCAGGCCGGGTTGCGGGATGTCCAGTTCCGGTGCCGGGTTCTGGTTGATCGCCCGCAGCAGTTCGAAGCTGCGCTGGGCGCGCGCCGGGTCGCGTTCCTGACCGTTGGCGCGGTAGCGCTCCAGGCGATAGGCCGCATCGATGATCAGCGCCTGGCGGTCGCGGGGTTGCGTCTTGAACGCAGGATCTTGCAATTGTTTCTGATCGGCGCTGATTTTCAGCACCCATTGCTGCTCTTCAGGGTTCAACGGCTCAGCGCGACTGAGCAACTCGCGTTCCCGGGAGGGACGATACTGGATCGACTCCACCAGCCCGGCCTCTTTCACGGCCTTGACGGTGTCGGTGGGAATGGCCGTGAGCGGGAATTGCTCGGTCAGGCGCAGGCTTGGACGGGCCACTTGCAACAGTTCCAGCAAGCGGTATGAGCAGTTTTCGTCGAAGAAGAAGTAATCGAACTTGATCTGCTTCAGCTCCCAGACGTGCTCGACCATGCGCGCGGTTTCCTGTTGCGTCAGGTTCAGCCGGTATTCCCACAGGTCGCGGTTTTCCAGGCTGCGGTATTCCGAGAGTTTTTCCTGATAGGGCACCAGTGCGAACAGGCCGGGATAACCGCCCATCAGGCCTTTCCAGGCATAGAGGATGCTGTTGTCCGAACCCTCGATGTAGGCGCCGAAGTTGATGGCGTAGCTGAGCAGCGAAGTCTTGTCGTTCTTTACACCGGCCTGGTCGATGCGCAGCAGGGTGTGGCCGAACATCGAGGACGGGCTATTCAGATAGGCTGCCGGGAAGATCATCACCGCGCTGTCGGGCGAGACGTCCTTGAACCATTGCTTGAACTCGGCGCAGTCCGGCGTCGGCAGGCCGGTCAGGCCGAGTTGCTCTTTGAGCCAGCGGGTGCGGGCCGGGTAGACGCATTGAGCGTGTTGTTCACCGGCACTGTCCGGGGCGTACAGGGCTTGTACGGTCGCCGCCAGTTCATGGTCCGGGTGTTCATTGCCGTCAGCGGCGAGAAAGAATTTCGGATCGCTGACATAGCTGCGCCAGCCGCCGAGCTTGGCGGTCTCGTAATGGCCCAGGGATATCCAGAAAGGGTCGTTGGCCAGTTGCTGCAAACGTTGAGGGTCGATATGAGGCGCGGCGGACAGCGGGGCGCAGACACACAGCGCCAGCCAGGCAAGGCGTTTGAGCATAAATGGCAACTTAACTTGAAAAAAAATGAAGACCGGCGCGGTTGATGCTTCCCCCTGTAGGAGCTGGCTTGCCAGCGATGGTCTCTAAGGCGCCGCGTTTATCCAGTAGACACGCGTCATCGTTAACGACCATCGCTGGCAAGCCAGCTCCTACAGTACGCAGGCATCACCAAAAAAACAAAACCCGCTTCCCGAAAGAAGCGGGGCGGGTCGAGCTTAAGCTTGAGTTGCGTACTTGGCCAGACGAGGGTCGGCTTTGAGCACGGCCAGGGTGTTGGTATGCACATCTTCGGCAGTCACGTCAGCCTTGCTGAAGATCTGCTGGAAGTGCTCGTGAGTGACGGCGGCGAAGTGCGCACGGTCTTCCGGCGCCACGCCCAATACCACGGCATAGGTGGTCAGCGCTTCGCCCTGACCTTTGGCCATGTCTTCGGACAGCTCGTTCATCATGCCATTCATGGCAAACCAGGATTTGCCGCCATAGGTCAGCGCCGCATTGGTTGCGCAGCCGTTGGTGCCGGAGGTCATACCGAAGGTTGCGTTGCCGGAAGTGCCGTTGGTGGTGGATGCCAGGAAGTGAGCTGGAGTACCACGCTGGCCTTCGAACAGCATGTTGCCCCAACCGCAATCCGGGCCGCCAGGCGCTTGCGCCATGGCATTGATGGATACAGCGGTGAAGAGAGTACCAAGAAGAATCCGTTTCATAGCTTTATTCTCTTTATGTGCATACCAATAGACAAGGGAGTCTGGCCCGTTCCGGTGCCAGTGGGCCGGGCATTAGTCCAGCCGCGCAGTTTGGAGTTTAGGCACGATCACGGGGTTCCGTGATTTTTTGCAAAACATTCATGGGGAACGACGGCGCAAGCCCGGCCCGCCTGGGGTTGGCGGATTGACTATGCTCAGGCCTGCGGCGCTCCTTGCCAGTCGGGCATGGGCAGCGCCAGAATGCTGCCATCTGCCCCGCCTGATTGTAAGGAAGCCCGATGCCTGATCCTGTTGCTGCCAGCTTGCGTCTAGCGCCCGAAGCGCTGACCCGTCCGTTTTCCGCTGAACAGTTCAGCTTCTCTACCACCAATGATCTGGAGCCCTTTCGCGGTGTGCTTGGCCAGGAACGTGCGGTCGAAGCCTTGCAGTTCGGTGTGGCCATGCCACGCCCCGGTTACAACGTATTCGTCATGGGCGAGCCCGGCACTGGCCGGTTCTCGTTCGTCAAACGCTACCTCAAGGCCGAAGGCAAGCGCCTGCAGACCCCGGCGGACTGGGTCTACGTCAACAATTTCGATGAACCTCGCGAGCCGCGCGCGCTGGAGCTGCCGTCGGGCACCGCCGGTGCCTTCATCGCTGACATCAACGGCTTGATCGACAACCTGCTGGCGACGTTTCCGGCAGTTTTCGAGCATCCGTCCTACCAGCAGAAGAAAAGCAGCATCGACCGCGCCTTCAACCAGCGCTACGACAAGGCCCTGGACGTCATCGAGCGTCTGGCGCTGGAAAAGGACGTCGCGCTCTACCGCGACGCCAGCAATATCGCCTTCACCCCGATGGGCGACGGCAAGGCGTTGGACGAGGCTGAGTTCGCCCAGTTGCCGGAAGCCGAGCGCGAACGCTTTCACGAGGATATTTCGGCACTGGAGGAGCGCCTGAATGAAGAGCTCGCCAGCCTGCCGCAATGGAAGCGTGAGTCGAGCAACCAACTGCGTCATCTGAACGAAGAAACCATCACCCTGGCCTTGCAGCCATTGTTGTCGCCACTCTCGGAGAAATACGCCGAGAACGCGGCGGTCTGCGGTTATCTGCAAGCCATGCAGGTGTACTTGCTCAAGACCGTGGTCGAGCAACTGGTGGACGACAGCAAGACCGACGCTGTCGCCCGCAAGTTGCTGGAAGAACAATACGCGCCGAGCCTGGTGGTCGGTCACTCGGCCAGCGGCGGTGCGCCAGTGGTGTTCGAGCCGCACCCGACCTACGAAAACCTTTTCGGTCGTATCGAATACAGCACCGATCAGGGCGCGCTGTACACCACCTACCGCCAACTGCGGCCGGGTGCCTTGCACCGGGCCAACGGCGGCTTCCTGATCCTTGAAGCGGACAAAATGCTCAGCGAGCCGTTCGTGTGGGACGCACTGAAACGCGCCCTGCAATCACGCAAGCTGAAAATGGAGTCGCCGCTCGGTGAACTGGGCCGTCTGGCCACCGTGACCCTGACACCGCAACACATTCCGTTGCAGGTCAAAGTCGTCATCATCGGTGCCCGCCAGCTGTATTACACGCTGCAAGACCTCGATCCGGACTTCCAGGAGATGTTCCGCGTCCTGGTGGATTTCGACGAAGACATCCCGATGGTCGACGAGAGCCTGGAGCAGTTCGCCCAGTTGCTCAAGACCCGTACTTCCGAAGAAGGCATGGCACCGCTGACCGCCGATGCGGTGGCGCGCCTGGCCACCTACAGTGCGCGCCTGGCCGAGCACCAGGGGCGCTTGTCGGCGCGTATCGGTGACTTGTTCCAACTGGTTAGCGAGGCAGACTTCATCCGTCACCTGGCTGGCGATGAAATGACCGACGCCGGGCACATCGAGCGTGCACTCAAGGCCAAGGCCACGCGGACCGGACGGGTTTCGGCGCGGATTCTCGACGACATGCTGGCCGGGATCATCCTGATCGACACCGATGGCGCGGCGGTCGGCAAGTGCAATGGCTTGACCGTGCTGGAAGTCGGCGACTCGGCCTTCGGTGTGCCGGCGCGAATTTCCGCCACGGTGTACCCGGGCGGCAGCGGTATCGTTGACATCGAGCGTGAGGTCAACCTCGGCCAGCCGATCCACTCCAAGGGGGTGATGATCCTCACGGGGTATCTGGGCAGCCGCTACGCCCAGGAATTCCCGCTGGCGATTTCCGCGAGCATCGCCCTGGAGCAATCCTACGGTTATGTCGATGGCGACAGTGCTTCCCTGGGCGAGGCCTGCACCCTGATTTCGGCCTTGTCGAAAACCCCGCTCAAGCAGTGCTTTGCCATCACCGGTTCGATCAACCAGTTTGGCGAAGTACAGGCAGTCGGCGGAGTCAACGAGAAGATCGAGGGCTTCTTCCGTCTGTGCGAAGCCCGCGGTTTGACTGGCGAGCAGGGGGCGATCATTCCTCATGCCAACGTCGCCACGCTGATGCTCGACGAGAAAGTGCTGGCGGCCGTGCGTGCGGGGCAGTTCCATGTGTACGCGGTCCGTCAGGCCGACGAAGCCTTGAGTTTGCTGGTGGGCGAGCCGGCCGGCGAGCCGGACGAAAATGGCGAGTTCCCTGACGGCAGCGTGAACGCGCGGGTTGTGGAGCGCCTGCGGGTTATCGCGGAAATGATCAGTGAAGATGATCTGAAAGAAGCCGAGAAGGAGTTGGCGCAGGAGGCTTTGGCAGAAACCAAACCAGCTTGATGCAGTAACCCATGTGGGAGCGGGCTTGCTCGCGAAGGCGTCGTGTCAGTCGACATCAAAGTTGCATGACACACTGCTTTCGCGAGCAAGCCCGCTCCCACATTTGTTTGTGTGAGCAGCGGAAAAGCGTCGTCGAAATGGCGTCAATATTCACACTATGACCATTCGGCGCCTTTCGGTCTCCGCTCGGCCTGCAAGCCAGACTTTTCTTCTATTCTCTGCTCAAGGATATCGACAGTAATCACAGGATCGAAACAGCCTTCCCGCGGGGGCTGAATACCGGATCTACCGAGGGTCGCCGCCATGTCGCGCAACCTCTGTCTCACCCGTCAATGCCTGGGCCTTGTGACCCGTATCGAATGTGCCATCCGCCCATTGGCGGGAGATACGGGCATGTGGACTCTGCTCTTCGCCGCCGGAATGGCCGGCGAACAACCTTCGGCCATCAAGGCCCAAGGCCCGTTTCACGGTCCAATCGTCGCTGAATCAATCCTCGAAACCATCGTTGAAAGCCTGACCTTGCATGGCTACGAGTTGGCCGACGATCCGCAAATCTGGTGCCTGCACCTGCAAGCCCAGCTGCGGGAAATCAACGGGGGGCGCTGCCGGAACATGGGCGGCTTCGAGTTTCACCCAGAGCACTGAGTCGCACTATTGATCAAGGTGCGTCATATCGGCCTTGTCGAGTTTGACCTCGAAACCATATTGCACGGTGGCGAGGTCAGTGCGCTGATAGGTTTCCAGGCGCGTAGGCTGCCCGTAGAAGTAGTGCACGGCAAACTGCGCCGGACCTTGTGCGCTCGCGCCATGGCTGACCGATAGAATTTCCTTCAAGTAACTGCCGCTGTCGTCCTTGGCGAAGAAACGCCAGTCCTGGGCGGGATACGCCTTCAGGTCCACCACCAGCGCGTTGTCCTTGAGCTCGAGGCCCTTGGGCAGTTGGCGGGCATCGACGGTTTTTTGCTCGACCGTGGCCAGGAACAACGGCATCGAGCCCACCGCGTAGGCTGGCGTTTCCGGAAACAGGTTCAGATCATAAGTGATGGTGCCGCGCAGGGGGTCGATCTGGTACGCCTCGGGCGGCAGCTCGATCGGCTCGTCGCGTTTGCCGCGAGTGTCTTCGGTGAAGAAACTCACCGGACTTTCCCCGGGGTTGAACGATGTGCCGAGCAGTTCATCGTTGAAGCTGCGCAGGTGAGTGAATTCGATTCGCGCAGCGCTGGGATCGTCGACCGATTGACTGATGTTGACGTTCTTTTTCAGTTGGTCCTCACTCAGCGTTGCCCCTTTCAGCCAAGTCGCCGCCTGGTCGTCATACACCACTACGTGCGGGTTCAGGGGCTGGACAGACTTGTTCGCAGTCTCGGCATCGAAGCGCCAGATCGGCAGGTCGAGGTCCTTGCGGGTGACCGTGGCGGCGGAAAAATCCAGGATGCTCACTTCGAGGGTTTCGATCGTCCCGTTGAAGTACACCTTCGAGTAATGTCGAGCTTGCTGTTTCTCAAAGTTGCGTTGTTCTTCGTCGAGCTGTTTTTCCAGGGGCTCGCTCCAGCTCTTTTGCTGTTGCATCTTGGCCAGCTGCTGCTGATAGAAGGCAATTTGTACCGCGGTTTCATTGATTGAGCCGGCGCGCGCGATGAATTGCCCGGTGCTGTCCCTGGCCTGGACGATCAGCGGGTTCAGCGGTGCTTCTCTGACTTCGGGGGCCAGCGGCGCGCTGTTGTTGTATTCGATTTCCGCGTAGTTGTTCGTCAAAGTGAGCAGGGTGACGCTCAGGTTGTCATTGGTGCGGGTCTGGCCTACGTCCTTTTTCGTCAGGTCGAAGCTGTAGAGGCGGCGTGGCGCGATGACCTCGACTTTGCCTTGCAGGGTCACCGGTTGTGGCTGCTGCTTTCTGTCGATGTCGAGGCCTTCGATGAAGGGGTAGGCCACGGTCAGGTCATCGGGGTTGGTCAGGTTGGAGCTCGAAGGGCTCAGCTGGATGCCGGGGTCGGTTTCCGACCATTCCGGCTGGAAGGGAATCACGCGTTTATTGCTCAGGGTGACCGACTGCCATTCCAGTCCGTGGGGAAACAAAAACGCGGCAGGAACGCTGAACGTGAACGGAAACACCGGTTGCAGATCGGTCAGGTAGTCGGAACTGGAGTCCTTTTGCAGCACGAACAACCCATTGATATAGGTATCGACCAGGGCCTGCGGGGTCGGGTAGTGCTTGAGCATGGCGAGGGCGTCTTCGCCGTATTCGGTTTCCACCGGTTTGCTGTCGAGCTTGAGTTGCGCGCGTTCGAGCAGCAGCAGTGAGCCGCCCAACTCCGACACGGCATCCTTGAGTTTTGGATCCTGAATGGCATCCAGCGACTTTTCGAACTGCGCGGTTTTTTCTTCGAGGCTGACCTGGCGTTTTTCATCGCTGGGTGAGCAGCCGCTTAGCAGCAGCGCCAGGCAAATTCCGGCACTCGTTAAAGGCAATCGCACATCCATTTCCAGTCTTCCTGTCCGATACCACTGAGCGGTCAATGATTTGGACACTAGCAGAAAAACTTTGAAACACAGGCGCAGGTGGCGGATTTTTCGACGGTTTCTGGCGGTAACGAGGCGCTGTTATACTCGCGGCCATTTCCAGTCCACATGTGAGATTCAATGGAACGCTTTATCGAAAATGCAATGTACGCCTCGCGCTGGCTGTTGGCGCCGATCTATTTCGGCCTGTCCCTCGGGCTGCTGGCGCTGGCACTGAAGTTCTTCCAGGAAGTCTTCCACGTCATCCCGAACGTCTTCTCGATGGCCGAGTCGGACTTGATCCTGGTGCTGCTGTCACTGATCGACATGGCCCTGGTGGGCGGTTTGCTGGTGATGGTGATGATTTCCGGCTACGAGAACTTCGTCTCGCAACTGGATATCGATGACAGCAAGGAAAAGCTCAACTGGCTGGGCACCATGGACTCTTCGTCGCTGAAGATGAAGGTGGCGGCGTCGATCGTGGCAATTTCGTCCATTCACCTGCTGCGCATCTTCATGGACGCCAAGAACGTCGACCCTGAACACCTGCAGTGGTACGTGATCATCCACATGACCTTCGTGGTCTCGGCATTTGCCATGGGTTACCTGGATAAAGTCACCAAGCACTGAGTGCAACTTCCTTTGTGGGAGCGTGGCTTGCCCGCGATGGTATCGACGCGGTCTGACGCTGAACCGTGGTGACGCCATCGCGGGCAAGCCGCGCTCCCACAGGGTGCAAACAGACGGGCGGCGTCGTTTGTGGCTTGTGCTTTGATGCGCCGAGGCCTATCCCTGTAAGTATGTTGGCTCGCCACTGCGTGAGGTGCGTTCATGACCCTGCAAGAGTTGAATGCGTATGCCGTCGCCGGGAAGGTCGATGAGCTGAACCTGATCTCTATGGAGGGGGGCATCTACCTGCTGGAGGCGCGGATGCATGGCGCGGCGCATCCATTGAACGATACGCACGGACACACGATGAGCCTGCGTTCGGTGGAGCATGCCCGTGATGTGCTGCGCTCCTTTCCCAAGTTGCACTTCAACCTTGTGCACACGGTCGTGCATGACGAAATGTGCGGCCTGGTTGCCGATATTGAGGAAAACCTGAAGGTGCCGATCGCCTGACGCCCCTCATCAATGGCATGACATCTGTGCTAGTCTGCTGGCCCTTTTGGTTCCGGGCGCTCCGGGACGCGCTGTGCACGCATGGCAAGTTCCCGAGCCGTCCGCACAGCGGAGCAGTGTCATGTCCGAAGTAAATCTGTCCACCGACGAAACCCGCGTCAGCTACGGTATTGGCCGTCAGCTGGGCGACCAACTGCGCGACAACCCGCCACCGGGCGTAAGCCTGGACGCGATCCTGGCCGGTCTGACCGACGCATTTGCCGGTAAGCCAAGCCGTGTGGGTCAGGAAGAGATGTCCGCCAGCTTCAAGGTCATCCGCGAAATCATGCAGGCCGAAGCTGCAGCCAAGGCTGAAGCGGCCGCTGGCGAAGGCCTGGCTTTCCTGGCTGAAAACGCCAAGCGTGAAGGCATCACCACTCTGGCTTCCGGCCTGCAGTTCGAAGTTCTGACTGCTGGCGAAGGCGCCAAGCCATCCCGTGAAGACACCGTGCGTACCCACTACCACGGCACCCTGATCGACGGCACTGTGTTCGACAGCTCCTACGAGCGCGGCCAGCCAGCAGAGTTCCCGGTTGGCGGCGTGATCGCCGGCTGGACCGAAGCCCTGCAACTGATGAATGCCGGCAGCAAATGGCGCCTGTACGTGCCGAGCGAACTGGCTTACGGCGCTCAAGGCGTTGGCGGCATCCCGCCGCACAGCGTACTGGTGTTCGACGTCGAGCTGCTCGACGTTCTGTAATACCCGCTGATTTACCTGTACCTGTAGGAGCGAGCTTGCTCGCGATGGGCGTCAACGATTACGCGGCCATTCTGAATGAACGCGGTGTCTTGGAGTTTTTCGCGAGCAAGCTCGCTCCTACAAGGTTTGTAGCGTTTCTCATATCTCGATCTTATGGTTCAGATCGTGCGACGGGCGCAACGCCCGGGCATAGCAGAACAGAAACAGATTACGCACCAGCTCCTTGAGTACTACCGGTTCGCTGGAGCTCAGGCCACTGACGTCCAGATCACCCTGGTCCTGCAGCTCGTTCAAGGCTTCCTCTTCCAGTACGGCACAGACTTCCCCGGTTTCCCGATGCAGGATCCTGAGGTAAGGGTGTGGGCGGTCCAACCAGGCATCGATCAAATAAGTCATGGTTCTCATCTCCATTGAAGGTTTGATGAGAATAATTCTTATTCATCAAATAGCAAGGACCTATTGGCGGTTTGCGCTTTTTTTCAGGTGAAGATTGCGTCAGGTCAAATCGACTGGCGTTTGGCTATTGCGAGGATTTACTGGGGGAAGCGGGGAGGGAGTGGTGCCATCCCACGCCGGGCGCGGGATGGAAAACAGCAGGCTCAGACTTTTCTGACGAACTCGGACTTGAGTTTCATTGGGCCAATGCCGTCGATCTTGCAGTCGATGTCGTGATCGCCATCGCACAGGCGGATGTTCTTGACCTTGGTGCCCACCTTGACCACCAAAGACGTGCCCTTGACCTTGAGGTCCTTGATCACGGTGATGGTATCGCCGTCCTGCAGGATGTTACCGACCGAATCCTTTTTCACCGCGTCATCGGACACCGCTTCGGCTTCGCCGCTGGCGGACCATTCGTGAGCGCACTCGGGGCAGATCAGTTGGGCGCCGTCTTCATAGGTGTATTCGGAATTGCATTTCGGGCAGGGTGGCAACGTGCTCACTAAGGCTCCTTGGATTCAGGATCACTAAAAGCGCACATTATATAGGGTTTTATCGCAAGGAGGTGGGACTGTAGGAGCTGGCTTGCTAGCGATGCATGCGCCTCGGTGTGTCAGGAACACTCCGGTGATGCGATCGCCAGCAAGCCGGCTCCTACGAAAAGCGGGTCAGTGCGTACGCGCGACCGCGAACTCGCTCAGTTCAACCAGTGCATCGCGGTATTCGCTGGCAGGCAGCGCGTCGAGGCACTTGATCGCACGTGCCACGTAGTCACGGGCCAGTTGTGCGGTGTAATCCAGCGAGCCCGAGGCTTCCACGGCTTCGCGGATGCTTTCCAGGTCTTCGATTCCGCCTTTCTGGATCGCCTTGCGCACCAGGGCGGCCTGTTCCGGCGTGCCTTCGCGCATGGTGTAGATCAGCGGCAGGGTCGGTTTCCCTTCGGCCAGATCGTCACCGACGTTCTTGCCCAGGGTTTCGGCGTCGCCTTTGTAATCGAGCAGGTCGTCGACCAGCTGGAAGGCCACGCCCAGGTGATCACCGAATGTACGCAGGGCTTCGGCCTGTTCCGGCGTGGCTTGGCACAGGGCCGCGGCACTGTGGGTCGAGGCTTCGAAGAGCATCGCGGTCTTGCCGCGGATGACTTCCATGTAGGTTTCTTCGGTGGTGCTGGCGTCACGTACCTTCGACAACTGCAGCACTTCGCCTTCAGCGATGATGCGCGTCGCTTGCGAAAGGATCTTCATCACTGGCATGGAGCCCAGTTCGACCATCATTTCGAAGGAACGTGAATACAGGAAGTCACCGACCAGCACGCTTGGCGCGTTGCCCCACATGGCGTTGGCGGTCGAACGGCCGCGGCGCATGCCGGACATGTCGACCACGTCGTCATGCAGCAGGGTCGCGGTGTGCAGGAACTCGATGGTGGCGGCCAGCAGGCGCAGCTCGTCGCCTTCGCGACCAAGGGCCTTGCCACACAGCAACACCAATAAGGGACGCAGGCGTTTGCCGCCGGCCGAGGTGATGTAGTCGCCGATTTTCGATACCAGCGGCACTCGGGAAGTCAGCTGCTTCTTGATGATGCCGTCGACGGCGCTAAAATCGTCCGCCACCGCGCGGTAGAAAGCTTGGGGTTGCATCAGCGACAGTTGCTCCAGAAGGGTTGCGCGGCATGCTAGGACCCACGCCAGCAGGTGTCAAGGCGCGATGGACGGCCCCTTGCAAGGCGCTCGTGCCTTGCGTACAATCGCGCACCCTGAACTTCCTGGGCAGCACCTGCCTTACGCAATTGCAAGTGGGCCTCCAGCCCCATGCAGCCATGCCAGCCAATACCTCTTCTTATAAAGAGCTGGGTGAGCAGGATTATCGGAGAAATACCATGTCTTATGCAGTAATCGTTACTGGCGGCAAGCAGTACAAAGTCGCCCCAGGTGAATACCTGAAGATCGAAAAACTGGAAATCGCTACCGGCGAATCCGTTACCTTTGATCGCGTTCTGTTGGTTGCCAACGGTGACGACGTGAATATCGGCGCTCCAGTTGTTGCTGGCGCTACCGTTGTGGCTGAAGTGATCTCCCAAGGTCGTCACGATAAAGTCCGCATCATCAAGTTCCGTCGTCGTAAGCACCACATGAAGCGTATGGGCCACCGCCAGTGGTACACCGAGATCAAAATCACCGGTATTCAGGCTTAATTTCAGCCTAATTCCTCACTAGGAGAATTGAACTCATGGCACACAAAAAAGCTGGTGGTAGTACCCGTAACGGTCGCGACTCAGAAGCCAAACGCCTTGGCGTGAAGATGTATGGCGGCCAGGCTATCAAAGCAGGCAACATCATCGTGCGTCAGCGCGGCACCCAATTCCACGCTGGCTACGGCGTTGGCATGGGTAAAGATCACACCCTCTTCGCTAAAGTCGAAGGCGTGATCAAGTTCGAAGTAAAAGGCGCCTTCGGTCGTCGTTACGTGAGCGTAGTCGCCGCTTAATTGCGCGATCGCTGGAAAAGCCCTGTCTCGCGACGGGGCTTTTTCGTTTGTGGGGTGAGTCTCTTGCAAAGCTGTTTGTATGGGCTGTTGGCGTACGATGTAGGTATCGTGGTTTGGGGTCGCTGCGCTCATTTTTGCAAGAGTCTTATGTCTTGATTGTTTTTCGGCTCGTCCGTATGGCGAGAGGCGTTTGTTATGAAGTTTGTTGATGAAGTATCGATTCGAGTAAAAGCCGGCGATGGTGGCAATGGTGCCATGAGTTTCCGTCGGGAAAAATTTATCGAGAACGGTGGCCCGAACGGCGGTGATGGCGGTGACGGCGGTTCCATCTACATGATGGCCGACGAAAACCTCAACACCCTGGTGGACTACCGTTACACCCGGCACTTCGATGCCGAGCGTGGCTCCAACGGCGGCAGCACCGACTGCACCGGCAAGAAAGGTGAAGACCTGATCCTGCGCGTTCCGGTCGGCACCACGGTGATCGACTCTGCCACTCAGGAAGTCATTGGCGACCTGACCAAGGCCGGTCAGAAATTGATGGTAGTGCAGGGCGGCTGGCACGGTCTGGGCAACACCCGTTTCAAATCCAGTACCAACCGTGCGCCGCGCCAGACCACTCCGGGCAAGCCGGGTGAGCAGCGCGACCTGAAGCTGGAAATGAAAGTGCTGGCTGACGTCGGTCTGCTGGGCTTGCCGAACGCCGGTAAAAGTACTTTTATCCGTTCGGTGTCGGCTGCCAAGCCGAAAGTTGCCGACTACCCGTTCACCACGCTGGTGCCGAACCTGGGTGTGGTCAGTGTCGATCGCTGGAAGAGCTTCGTGGTCGCGGACATTCCGGGTCTGATCGAGGGTGCTTCCGACGGTGCGGGCCTGGGCATTCGCTTCCTCAAGCACTTGGCGCGTACGCGTCTGCTGCTGCACCTCGTGGACATGGCGCCGCTGGATGACGCCAGCGCACCGGATGCCGCTGAAGTGATCGTCAACGAGCTGATCAAGTTCAGCCCGTCCCTGGCGGAGCGTGATCGCTGGCTGGTCCTGAACAAGTGCGACCAGATCCTTGATGAAGAGCACGATGCTCGCGTCAAGGAAATCGTTGATCGCCTGGAGTGGACGGGTCCGGTCTACGTGATCTCGGCCATCTCCAAGCTCGGTACCGAGCGTCTGTGCCACGACATCATGCGTTACATGGAAGATCGTGCCGATCGCCTGGCCAATGACCCGGCCTACAAGGAAGAGCTGGCCGATCTCGATCAGCGCATCGAAGACGAGGCTCGCGCGCAACTGCAGGCGCTGGATGACAAGCGTGCCCTGCGTCGCAGCGGCGTGAAGTCGGTCCACGACATCGGCGACGATGATTGGGACGAAGAAGATGTGGATGACGAAGACGGTCCGGAAATCATTTACGTGCGTGACTGATTCGTTGCGATAAACTTAAGCGCCGCTCAATCGAGCGGCGTTTTGGTATCTGGAAATCGATTGTTGGTCACGAATAACCACGAATAACGTCACGGGCAGTGCCAGGTCGCGCTGCCCTCAAGCTAAGGTTGAAGATGATGCGGAGCAAGGTGACAGGTGCGCAGCGTTGGGTCGTGAAGATCGGCAGCGCTTTGCTGACGGCAGACGGCAAGGGCCTGGATCGCGCGGCAATGGGTGTCTGGGTTGAGCAGATGGTGGCCTTGCATGAGGCGGGTGTCGAGCTGGTGCTGGTGTCCTCCGGGGCGGTGGCGGCTGGTATGAGCCGTCTGGGCTGGACCTCGCGACCCAGTGCGATGCACGAGCTCCAGGCTGCCGCTGCAATCGGTCAGATGGGGTTGGTGCAGGCCTGGGAGTCGAGTTTTGCCGAGCATGGCCGGCATACCGCGCAGATTCTCCTGACTCACGACGACCTGTCCGACCGCAAGCGCTACCTGAACGCCCGCAGCACCTTGCGTGCGCTGGTCGAGCTCAAGGTCATTCCGGTGATCAACGAGAATGACACCGTGGTCACCGACGAAATCCGTTTTGGCGACAACGACACCCTGGCGGCGCTGGTGGCCAACCTGGTGGAGGCGGACTTGCTGGTGATCCTGACGGATCGTGACGGCATGTTCGACGCCGATCCGCGCAACAATCCGGATGCGCAGTTGATCTACGAGGCGCGTGCCGATGATCCGGCACTCGATGCGGTGGCCGGCAGTACGGGTGGCGCGCTGGGACGTGGTGGCATGCAGACCAAGCTGCGTGCTGCGCGTCTGGCGGCCCGTTCCGGTGCTCACACCATCATCGTCGGTGGGCGGATCGAGCGTGTGCTGGATCGTCTCAAGGCTGGCGAGCGCATCGGCACCTTGCTGTCGCCAGAGCGCGGCATGCTGGCGGCGCGCAAGCAATGGCTGGCCGGTCACCTGCAAACCCGTGGCACCCTGGTGCTGGATGCGGGCGCGGTGACTGCGTTGTCCCAGGGTAACAAGAGCTTGCTGCCGGTCGGGGTCAAGTTAGTGCAGGGCAGCTTCCGTCGCGGTGAAATGGTGGTGTGCGTGGCGCCGGACGGTCGTGAGATTGCCCGTGGCCTGGCCAACTACAGTGCGCTGGAAGCGCAAAAAATCATCGGTCAGTCGTCCGAAGCGATTGTCGGTCTGTTGGGTTACATGGCGGAACCGGAACTGGTTCACCGCGATAACCTGATCCTGGTCTGAAGGAATACCTGAATGCGCGTGGCAAAAGGATTGTTGGGGTTGCTGTTGGCGATGCCGTTGCTGGCTTCGGCCGAGGAAATCGGCCAGGTGTCGACGGTGTTCAAGTTCGTCGGGCCGAATGACCGGATTGTGGTCGAGGCCTTCGATGATCCGAAGGTCGACGGCGTGACCTGCTATCTGTCGCGCGCCAAGACTGGTGGTGTGAAGGGCGGCCTGGGGTTGGCCGAGGATCGTGCCGAAGCGTCCATCGCTTGCCGTCAGGTCGGGCCGATAAGCTTCAAGGGTGAGCTCAAGGATGGCGATGAGGTGTTCAAGGAGCGCACGTCCCTGGTGTTCAAGACCATGCAGGTGGTGCGCTTTCTCGACAAGAAGCGCAATACGCTGGTGTACCTGGTGTATAGCGATCGCTTGATCGAGGGTAGTCCGCAGAATGCGGTGACGGCGATTCCAATCTTGCCGTGGGCGCACGCCCAATAACCTGATGTAAATCGAACTCTGTAGGAGCGAGCTTGCTCGCGAGGGACGCATGGGTGACATGGGCTGTCTGGTGCCCCGTGTTATCGTTGACGTCCATCGCGAGCAAGCTCGCTCCTACAGTTTTTTGTGTGTCCATCAAATCGCAGGCAATAAAAAACCGACCCTGAGGTCGGTTTTTTAATGAACGAGTCGCTTAGGCAGCAGCGGCAACGTTCAGGGCCTTTACGTGGCCATTCAAACGGCTCTTATGGCGAGCAGCCTTGTTCTTGTGGATGATGCCTTTATCGGCCATGCGGTCGATAACTGGCACAGCCAGAACGTATGCAGCTTGAGCTTTTTCAGCGTCTTTTGCGTCGATGGCCTTAACTACATTCTTGATGTAGGTACGAACCATGGAACGCAGGCTGGCGTTGTGGCTGCGACGCTTCTCAGCCTGTTTTGCACGTTTTTTGGCGGAAGGTGAGTTGGCCACCGTCGAGCTCCTCGAAAGACTTTTTAGGAAATAGCAAACAAAATAGGCCGCGAATCATGCCGATGAAGAGAAGTCTTGTCAAGGGCGCTTGAAACGTTCCGCTAAGTGGTAGGTATGAAGAGGCGGGATATTTATTTCCGGCGCTTGACCTGTAAACTCGCGAGCTTTGGCTCTGTGCTGTTGCGGCGCGGAGTATCGCACAAGTAGGCGCATTGTTCGCCTGCTGTTTATCGACAGGCACAAACTTCTTCCATGAATCTGCTCAAATCGTTGGCCGCCGTCAGCTCTATCACGATGCTTTCCCGGATTCTGGGATTTGTTCGAGACACTCTCATTGCGCGTACATTTGGCGCGGGAATGGCGACGGACGCCTTCTTCATCGCCTTCAAATTGCCCAATCTGCTGCGCCGGATCTTCGCTGAGGGGGCTTTTTCCCAAGCCTTCGTGCCGATTCTTGCGGAATACAAGAGCCAGCAGGGCGAAGAGGCGACACGCACCTTCATTGCCTATGTCTCGGGTTTGTTGACACTGGTGCTGGCGCTGGTCACAGCGCTGGGCATGCTTGCCGCGCCCTGGGTCATTTGGGTAACTGCGCCGGGATTCACCGATACCCCGGAAAAATTCGAGCTCACGTCCGATCTATTGCGGGTGACCTTTCCTTACATATTGCTGATCTCCCTGTCGTCATTGGCGGGCGCGATCCTCAATACCTGGAACCGTTTTTCGGTGCCGGCGTTCGTGCCGACCCTGCTCAACGTCAGCATGATCATCTTTGCGCTGTTCCTGACGCCGTATTTCGATCCTCCCGTGATGGCGCTCGGCTGGGCGGTACTGGTCGGTGGCCTGGCGCAATTGCTTTATCAGCTGCCGCACCTGAAAAAGATCGGCATGCTGGTGCTACCGCGCCTGAACCTGCGCGACACCGGCGTCTGGCGGGTAATGAAGCAGATGCTGCCAGCGATCCTCGGCGTCTCGGTGAGCCAGATTTCGTTGATCATCAACACCATTTTCGCTTCGTTCCTGGTCGCCGGTTCCGTGTCCTGGATGTACTACGCCGACCGTTTGATGGAGTTGCCATCCGGCGTGCTGGGCGTGGCGCTGGGGACGATTCTGCTGCCGACCCTGGCCAAGACTTACGCCAGCAAGGATCGCCACGAATACTCGCGTATTCTCGATTGGGGACTGCGCCTGTGCTTTGTATTGGTGCTGCCTTGCGCCCTGGCGCTGGGGATTCTGGCCGAGCCGCTGACGGTTTCGCTGTTCCAGTACGGCCAGTTCGATGCCCATGATGCGGCCATGACTCAGCGCGCGTTGATCGCTTATTCCGTCGGTTTGCTCGGGATTATCGTGATCAAAGTGCTGGCGCCGGGCTTTTATGCGCAACAAAACATCCGGACGCCGGTGAAAATCGCGATTTTCACTCTGGTCGTTACCCAGCTGTTCAACCTGTTGCTGATCGGCCCGTTGGCTCACGCAGGCCTGGCGCTGGCTATCAGTGCCGGTGCCTGTATCAATGCTGGCTTGCTCTTTTATCAATTGCGTAAACAGCAGATGTACCAGCCGCAACCCGGTTGGGCGAAGT
The DNA here is from genome assembly GCF_034009455.1 of Pseudomonas sp. P5_109. Lineage (NCBI taxonomy): Bacteria > Pseudomonadati > Pseudomonadota > Gammaproteobacteria > Pseudomonadales > Pseudomonadaceae > Pseudomonas > Pseudomonas sp. P5_109. The sequence goes on along the minus strand of NZ_CP125380.1, from coordinate 6,051,809 downwards.
TTGGCTTCAAGCTGGTGATCGCAGTGGCGGTGATGTCTGGCGTATTGCTGGCCGGGATGCATTTCATGCCGGCCTGGGGCGAAGGGCAGATGCTTGAGCGTTTCTTGCGCCTGGGCGCCTTGGTGGTCGCTGGTGTGGTGGCTTATTTCGGCATGTTAGTGTTGATGGGCTTCCGTTTGCGCGACTTCAATCGCAAGGCGCTGGGATAGAGGTTCTGGCCTCGATAAACACGGTCGAACCGGCGGTTTTGTCGGCTCGATCACTTTGGGTTACGGTGTTGCCTGTCGTCGGCCGCCGGGTGTGGTTATAATCGACCACTTTATGAGCAAGAAGCGCGTTATGCAGCTGGTTCGAGGCCTCCACAATCTGCGCCCCCAGCATCGGGGCTGTGTCGCCACTATTGGCAACTTTGACGGTGTACACCGTGGCCACCAGGCAATCCTGGCGCGCCTGCGTGAGCGTGCGCTTGAGTTGGGCGTGCCCAGTTGCGTGGTGATTTTCGAGCCGCAACCGCGCGAGTTCTTCGCTCCGGAGACCGCGCCGGCCCGTCTGGCCCGTTTGCGGGACAAGCTCCAGCTGCTGGCGGCAGAAGGCGTCGACCGCGTTCTGTGCCTGGCTTTCAACCAGCGCCTGAGCAAGCTCAGCGCCAGCGAGTTCGTCGATACCATCCTGGTGGATGGCCTTGGCGTCCAGCACCTGGAGGTCGGCGATGACTTTCGTTTCGGCTGCGACCGCGCGGGAGATTTCGATTTCCTGCAACAGGCCGGCATCCTTCAGGGATTTACCGTCGAAGCGGCGCAAACCGTCGAGCTCGATGGCATCCGGGTCAGCAGCACACAGGTCCGCAATGCCCTGGCCGCCGCTGATTTCGCCCTGGCCGAACGCCTGCTCGGGCGGCCGTACCGGATCGCCGGTCGCGTATTGCATGGCCAGAAGCTCGCTCGGCAGTTGGGTACGCCCACCGCCAACATACAACTCAAGCGTCGTCGCGTGCCGTTCACCGGGGTTTACCTGGTGGACGTCGAGATCGACGGCAAGACCTGGCCCGGCGTCGCCAATATTGGCGTGCGGCCCACGGTTCAAGGTGATGGCAAAGCCCACCTGGAAGTGCATCTTTTAGATTTTGCCGGCGATCTGTATGACCGGCGTTTAACGGTGGTTTTCCACCACAAGCTGCGTGAAGAGCAGCGTTTCGCCTCTCTGGAGGCGCTGAAAACGGCGATCAACGCGGATGTCGCCGCCGCCCGTGCACTAGCCGCACCTAGCGCCCATCGCTAATGAAGAGCCTTAAATGACCGACTATAAAGCCACGCTAAACCTTCCGGACACCGCCTTCCCAATGAAGGCCGGCCTGCCTCAGCGCGAACCGCAGATTCTGCAGCGCTGGGACAGCATTGGCCTGTACGGAAAGTTGCGCGAGATTGGCAAGGATCGTCCGAAGTTCGTATTGCACGACGGCCCTCCGTACGCCAACGGCACGATTCACATCGGTCATGCGCTGAACAAGATTCTCAAGGACATGATCATCCGTTCGAAGACCCTGTCGGGCTTCGACGCACCTTATGTTCCGGGCTGGGACTGCCACGGCCTGCCGATCGAGCACAAGGTCGAAGTGACCCACGGCAAGAACCTGGGCGCGGACAAGACCCGCGAACTGTGCCGGGCCTATGCCACCGAGCAGATCGAAGGGCAGAAGTCCGAGTTCATCCGTCTGGGTGTGCTGGGCGACTTTGCCAACCCGTACAAGACCATGGACTTCAAGAACGAGGCCGGTGAAATCCGCGCTCTCGCCGAAATCGTCAAGGGCGGTTTTGTGTTCAAGGGCCTCAAGCCTGTGAACTGGTGCTTCGACTGCGGTTCGGCCTTGGCCGAAGCGGAAGTCGAGTACGAGAACAAGAAGTCCTCGACCATCGACGTGGCGTTCCCGATTGCCGACGAAGCCAAACTGGCTGCCGCCTTCGGTCTGCCAACCCTGGGCAAACCGGCTTCGATCGTGATCTGGACCACCACCCCGTGGACCATCCCGGCCAACCAGGCGCTGAACGTCCACCCGGAATTCAACTACGCCCTGGTCGACGTCGGCGACAAACTGCTGGTGCTGGCTGAAGAGCTGGTCGAGTCGTGCCTGGCGCGCTATTCGCTGGAAGGCTCGGTGATCGCTACCGCTACCGGTTCGGCGCTGGAACTGATCAACTTCCGTCACCCGTTCTACGACCGTCTGTCGCCGGTTTACCTGGCCGACTACGTTGAGCTGGGCGCTGGCACCGGTGTGGTTCACTCCGCTCCGGCCTACGGCGTGGACGACTTCGTGACCTGCAAGAAGTACGGCATGGTCAACGATGACATCCTCAATCCGGTACAAAGCAACGGCGTTTACGTGCCGTCGCTGGAGTTTTTCGGCGGCCAGTTCATCTGGAAGGCCAACCCGGCCATCGTCGACAAACTGACCGAAGTCGGTGCGCTGCTGCACACCACCGTCATCGAACACAGCTACATGCACTGCTGGCGCCACAAGACCCCGCTGATCTATCGCGCAACCGCGCAGTGGTTCATCGGCATGGACAAGCAGCCGACCACTGGCGACACCCTGCGCCAGCGCTCGCTCAAGGCTATCGAAGAGACCCAGTTCGTACCGGCCTGGGGCCAGGCGCGCCTGCACTCGATGATCGCCAACCGTCCGGACTGGTGCATTTCCCGTCAGCGCAACTGGGGCGTGCCGATCCCGTTCTTCCTGAACAAGGAAAGCGGCGAGCTGCACCCACGCACCGTCGAGCTGATGGAAGAAGTCGCCAAGCGCGTCGAAGTCGAGGGCATCGAAGCCTGGTTCAAGCTGGACGCCGCCGAGCTGCTAGGCGCTGAAGCGCCGCAGTACGACAAGATCAGCGACACCCTGGACGTCTGGTTCGACTCGGGTACCACGCACTGGCACGTCCTGCGCGGTTCGCACCCGATGGGCCACGAAACCGGTCCGCGCGCCGACCTGTACCTGGAAGGCTCGGACCAACACCGTGGCTGGTTCCACTCGTCGCTGCTGACCGGTTGCGCCATCGACAACCACGCACCGTATCGCGAGCTGCTGACTCACGGCTTCACTGTCGACGAGGCCGGCCGCAAGATGTCCAAGTCTTTGGGCAACGTGATTGCGCCACAGAAAGTCAACGACACCCTGGGCGCCGACATCATGCGTCTGTGGGTTGCCTCGACCGATTACTCGGGTGAAATAGCGGTTTCCGAGCAGATCCTGCAACGCAGCGCGGACGCCTACCGGCGTATCCGTAACACTGCGCGCTTCCTGCTTTCGAACCTGACCGGCTTCAACCCGGCCACCGACCTGCTGCCGGCCGAAGAAATGCTGGCACTGGACCGTTGGGCCGTGGACCGTACCCTGCTGCTGCAGCGCGAACTGCAAGAGCACTACGGCGAATACCGCTTCTGGAACGTGTACTCGAAGATCCACAACTTCTGCGTGCAGGAGTTGGGCGGCTTCTATCTCGACATCATCAAGGATCGCCAGTACACCACTGGCGCCGACAGCAAGGCCCGCCGTTCGTGCCAGACCGCGCTGTTCCACATCTCTGAAGCGCTGGTGCGCTGGATCGCGCCGATCCTGGCGTTCACCGCCGACGAGCTGTGGCAGTACCTGCCGGGCGAGCGTAACGAATCCGTGATGCTCAACACCTGGTACGAAGGCCTGAGCGAACTGCCGGAAGGCTTCGAGCTGGATCGCGCTTACTGGGACCGGATCATGGCGGTCAAGGTTGCGGTCAACAAGGAAATGGAAATCCAGCGTGCAGCCAAGGCTGTCGGTGGCAACCTGCAGGCCGAGGTGACGCTGTTCGCCGAAGATGCGTTGACCGCCGACCTGGCCAAGCTGAGCAATGAACTGCGCTTCGTGCTGATCACTTCGACCGCCAGTGTTGCGCCGTTGGTGCAGGCACCGGCCGATGCCGTGGTCACCGAAGTCAGCGGCCTGAAGCTGAAGATCGTCAAGTCGGCCCACGCCAAGTGCGCCCGCTGCTGGCACTGCCGTGAAGACGTCGGCGTGAACCCGGAGCATCCGGAAATCTGCGGCCGTTGCGTCGACAACATCGGCGGCGCTGGCGAGGTTCGTCACTATGCCTAATGCCGTTGGTCGCTTCGGGCGACTGGGCTGGCTCTGGTTGAGTTTGCTGGTCCTGGTCATCGACCAGGCCAGCAAGTTCTACTTCGAAGGCAAGCTCCAGATGTACCAGCAGATCGTGATCATCCCCGATTACTTCAGCTGGACCCTGGCCTACAACACTGGCGCGGCGTTCAGCTTCCTGGCTGACAGCTCTGGCTGGCAGCGCTGGCTGTTCGCGTTGATCGCCGTCGTGGTCAGTGCGGTGCTGGTGGTATGGCTCAAGCGTCTGGGGCGCAACGAGACCTGGCTGGCGGTTGCGCTGGCCCTGGTGCTCGGTGGCGCGCTGGGCAATCTGTATGACCGCATTGCCCTGGGCCATGTGATCGATTTCATCCTGGTGCATTGGCAGAATCGCTGGTATTTCCCGGCGTTCAACTTTGCCGACAGTGCAATCACTGTCGGCGCGGTCATGCTTGCACTGGATATGTTCAAAAGTAAAAAGACCGGAGAAACCGTTCATGACTGAACAGGTATTGGCTGAACAACGCATCGGCCAGAACACGGAAGTCACCTTGCATTTCGCATTGCGCCTGGAGAACGGCGACACGGTGGACAGCACCTTCGACAAAGCCCCGGCGACCTTCAAGGTCGGTGACGGCAACCTGTTGCCAGGTTTCGAAGCTGCGCTGTTCGGTTTCAAGGCCGGTGACAAGCGTACACTGAGCATCGAGCCGGAGAACGCTTTCGGCCAGCCGAACCCGCAAAACGTGCAGATCATCCCGCGTTCGCAGTTTGCGGATATGGAGCTGTCGCCCGGTTTGCTGGTGATCTTCAACGATGCGGCCAATACTGAATTGCCGGGCGTGGTCAAAGAGTTCGATGATGCGCAAGTGACCATCGACTTCAACCACCCGCTGGCGGGCAAGACGTTGACCTTTGACGTGGAAATCATTTCCGTCAAAGCGCTGTAGAAATGTGGGAGCGGGCTTGCTCGCGAAAGCGGTGTGTCAGACGACATCAATGTTGAATGTCAGTCAGCATTCGCGAGCAAGCCCGCTCCCACATTAAACCCTCGCTGTTCTTGAACACTGTGTTCGAAGAACGGCAGGGCATTACCATTTTTCGCGCGCAAGACACGAGGCACAGCATGCAAATCAAACTCGCCAACCCCCGTGGCTTCTGCGCCGGTGTGGACCGTGCGATCGAAATCGTCAACCGCGCCCTGGAAGTCTTCGGGCCGCCGATCTACGTGCGCCACGAAGTGGTTCACAACAAATTCGTTGTCGAGGACCTGCGCTCCCGTGGGGCTATCTTCGTCGAAGAGCTGGATCAGGTGCCGGATGACGTCATCGTGATCTTCAGTGCCCACGGCGTTTCCCAGGCCGTGCGCAGCGAAGCGGCTGGTCGTGGCCTGAAAGTGTTCGACGCCACGTGCCCGCTGGTGACCAAAGTCCACATCGAAGTGGCGCGCTACAGCCGCGATGGCCGTGAATGCATTCTCATCGGCCACGCCGGTCATCCGGAAGTCGAAGGCACCATGGGTCAGTACGATGCCAGCAATGGCGGCGCGATCTATCTGGTTGAAGACGAGAAAGATGTGGCGGCATTGCAGGTGAACAACCCTGAAAAGCTTGCCTTCGTGACTCAGACCACCTTGTCGATGGACGACACCAGCCGTGTTATCGACGCGCTGCGTTCGCGTTTCCCGGCCATCGGTGGACCGCGCAAGGACGACATTTGCTACGCCACGCAAAACCGTCAGGACGCGGTCAAGCAACTGGCTGACGAGTGCGACGTGGTGCTGGTGGTCGGCAGCCCTAACAGCTCCAACTCCAACCGCTTGCGCGAATTGGCAGAGCGCATGTCCACTCCGGCTTACCTGATCGACGGCGCCGAAGACCTGCAGAAGAGCTGGTTCGACGGCGTCGAGCGTATCGGTATCACCGCTGGCGCATCCGCTCCGGAAGTCCTGGTGCGCGGCGTGATCGAGCAGTTGCAGGCCTGGGGTGCCACCGGTGCCGATGAACTGGCCGGTCGCGAGGAGAACATCACGTTCTCAATGCCTAAAGAACTGCGCGTTCGCTCGCTGACCTGATTTTTTGCCTTGCTTCGCATAACGGATGCGCGGCCTTGTCGCTGCGCAGGCTGACGCGACCGGTCCGTGCCAACACCACTTGATGTTGGCTCACCGGTTCGCGAACTGCGCAAATGTGTAATGTCCCGCCAATCAGTGACTCGCCCTGACCTCTGAAGCGTATTGAGCTTTCGACCGGGCCGTTTCCGACAATCGACACTCGTGCGTTTCCCTGGCGTTCGGCCAGCAGTGGATTGTCGCTGTCCATCTCCCCCTTGCCGCTGATATCCAGAATCATCCGCCAGCCGTGGCTCCAGTCACCATTGATGCTGTGAATCACCACGGCCTGGTTGCGCACGATGGCTTCAGTGCGAGCGGTGCGAATACCACTGAACAGTGCCTGTGCCGCTTGCTCCCGCTGGTTCGACTCGATCAGCGTTGCGAACGCCGGACTGACCAGTTGCAGAACAATTCCTGTAATTGCCAGTCCCATGAGCAGTTCGAGCAGGCTGAAGCCTTGTTGCCGCATGACATCTCCCTCCGTGGCGTGCTGTGGCTCGCGCAATCCCTGCGCGCGAAATGGCAACGCAAACGCACCGCATCGCTCGAATGTTGTGCCGCGCAAATGCAGGTATAGCCGAAGGAAACAGAAGGCCCCGATGGATCATCGTACAAAAGGTTTCACGCTGATCGAGTTGCTGGTCGCGATCGCGATCCTTCTGGTTTTGCTGACCCTGGCTGTCCCGGCGTTTACCCGCTCGACGCAAACAACGAGGGCTGACACCGAAATCGCTGACCTGCGGCGAGCGCTCAATTTTGCCCGGCTCGAAGCCATCGATCGGGGCAATGTCACGCGCGTGCGTCCGACGGCTGGCGCAGATGCCTGGAATGGCGAGCTGGCGGTCTATGACGGTACTGGCGTTTTGGCCAATGTATTACGGGTTGTTCCGGCAATGAGCAGCGGCGCAACTCTGACGCTAACCTCAGGCGTCACGGCCATCGATTTCAACAGTATGGGCGGATTGTCATCACCGTCTTCGGAGGTCGTGATCAGTTATGGACGGGGGGCACAGAGCAGGACGCTCGCAGTGTGTTTGAACGGACGAATTCTATTGGGCGGAAGTTGCGGATGACGGCAGGGATGCAAGGCAGGCAAAAGGGCGTGACGCTGATCGAAGTCCTGGTGGCGTTGGTCATTCTGGGAGTGGGGTTGCTGGGGGCGGCGGCGTTTCAGCTCAATGCGCTGAAGTACACGGACAGCGCGCGCATGACCAGTCAGGCCAGCTTTATCGCCTACGACATGATGGACCGCATTCGCGCCAACGCCGCTGCGGACTACACCATTTCGCCACCCGCTTCGGGCAACCCGGACGTTACCCGGGATCAGGACTTGTTTGATTTCAACGCCAACATTGTCAGCTCACTCGGCGCCACCGCGACGGGCAGTGTCACCGTCAATCAGCAGGTGTACACCATCACGATTACCTGGGACGACTCACGGGCTGCGAATGCTGCCGACTCGCGGCGCAGCTTCGTTCTGACCAGCCGCACGGCCGTCGATCCGGTGGCGGTCCCGTGAGTCGCCGCAGCAGAGGTTTTGGCCTGGTCGAGTTGCTGATCGCCCTGGCCTTGAGCCTGATCGTAGTGCTGGGCGTGGTGCAGGTTTTCATCGCGGCCAAGAACACTTATCTCAGCCAGAATGCGGCCGCGAACATCCAGGAGGACGCACGTTTTGCGTTGAGCAAAATGATTCAGGAAATCCGCATGGTCGGGATGTTCGGTTGCCTGGAAACGATCACCGATGCGAGTAATAAGCGCGATTTCCATGCCAGTCAGCTAACGCCGATTCGCTGGGACAATGGCGGCCGCAAGTTGACTCTGGTGACGACGGATGTGGGTGGCAACGGCAGCAGCCCGGACTGGACCGTTCTTTCCGATTGTCGAAGCCATTCGACGGCCTACAGCAAAAGCCGGACCCCGGTGGCAGGGGAACTGGCCTTTCCGATACGGCAGCTGACTTACAGCTTCAGCAACAACCAACTGCTCCTGAAGGGAGGGGATGCCAATCCACAGGTACTGGTGGACCACGTGGAGGCGTTTGACGTGAGCTTCGGCCTGGCCAGCACGGCCACTGACCTGGCTGCTTCACGCTACAGCAGCAACCCGCCGGACCCTGCGCTGATTCGAAGCGTTCGCCTGAGCCTGACCCTCACCGATCCGAACCACCGGGTGAGCGATCAAACCTTCAACGTGGTTGCCGCTCTGCGCAATCGCTTGCCATGAGGGGGGGCCGATGAATCGCTCTCCCATGACGTATTGCACCCAGCGCGGCATGGCGTTGCTGGTCAGTCTGGTGTTCTTGCTCTTGTTGACGCTGATTGGTCTTTCATCGATGCAGAGTGCCACCCTGCAGGAAAAAATGGCCGGCAGCGTCGCCTTGCGCAACCAGTCATTTCAGAGTGCCGAAGCCGCATTGCGGGTGGGAGAAAGTACGGTGCAAAGGGACAGTTATGCACTTCCTGTTTGCAGCGGCATCATTCAATGTGCACCGCCCTCCGAGTCCTCGAGCATTACCGCTGCCGGTTTCAACGCCTCTTCCGGAGTGACCTGGGTTGCCTCGGGCAATGGCTTTTATGGGGTGCAAAACATCGGCGACAGCCGGGGTGCGGTGATTGTGCCCATCAATACCCAGGCGACCTTGTATCGGGTGACGGCAGTCGGCATCGCGGGTCACTCGCGCAGTGTGGTGGAGAGTATCTATGCGAAGTACTGAGCGACTGTGGTCAGCACTGGTCGGTGTTGTAACCGCGCTTGGCCTGTCGGTGTCGGCGCACGCAGCTGCGCCGGCGGATTCGCCAGCGCTGAACCGGCCAACCTGCCTGGCGAATGGCAACTGGTACGGGTTCTACCACGGCAATCAGGGCTTGAAAGCTGTCTGCCTGAAGCTGCCCGAGGCGATCAGCGTTAAGATGCTCGACAGCAACGAAGATGGCGTGGTCGACAACGTCGACTCGCTGTCCGAAGGCGTGATCTTTGTTGGAGAGCATTCAACACAGGACGCCAGCGACAATTCCGCTGGCGACGATAGTCCGGGGATGGAAAAATCCGGCGGCAGCCGTCGCATCATGTGGCGACAAATACAGTAAGTGAGAGTTGAGGCATGCGTAGTTCCAACCGCGGTTTTACCCTGATCGAAATCATGATCGTGATTGCGATCATCGGGATTGTCATGACCATTGCCGCCCCGAGTTTCACCGAGTACCTGAACAAGGGCCGTCGCGCAGAAGTGACCGGTCTGCTCTCGGAGCAGGCGCAGCTCCTGGAGCGTTTCTATTCGCAGAAAAATGTCTACACCGATGCGACGGGCCTCAGTGCTGGCAATGATTACTACAGCATCACACCGACCCTGACCGACCAGACCTTTCTGCTGACGGCGGTGCGCAAGGCTGGCTCGAGCATGGCTGCTGACAAGTGCGGTGATCTGACCATCACCAACACTGGTGTCCTGGGCATGGTCAACGCAAAATCCGGCCTGACCAGCAAAGACTGCTGGGGGCGCTGAGATTCTTTTTCGGGTGCCTTTTGCACCCTCTGTCTATTTAACGATTGGATCAGAACATGACCAGGCAACAGCAAGTGGTGATTGTCGGCGGTGGGGTGATTGGCTTGCTGACGGCCTTCAACCTCGCCTCCGAGGTGCAAAGCGTTGTGCTGCTGGATCGCTCCAACGTCGGCCAGGAGTCGTCCTGGGCCGGCGGCGGTATCGTTTCGCCACTTTACCCGTGGCGCTACAGCCCGGCGGTCACCGCGTTGGCTCACTGGTCCCAGGACTTTTATCCACAACTGGGCGAGCGCTTGTTTGCCGCTACCGGCGTTGATCCTGAGGTGCACACCACCGGTCTGTACTGGCTGGATCTGGATGACGAGGCTGAAGCCCTGGCATGGGCTGCCCGGGAAAACCGTCCATTGAGTGCTGTTGATATCTCGGCAGCACACGACGCCGTGCCGGTACTGGGCAGCGGTTTTTCCCGGGCGATCTACATGGCCGACGTCGCCAACGTGCGCAATCCGCGGCTAGTGAAGTCTCTCAAGGCTGCTTTGCTGGCGCTGCCGAACGTGACGATCCATGAGCAGTGTGAAGTCAGCGGGTTTGTTCGTGACGGCAATAAAGTGGTTGGCGTGCAGACCTCCACAGGTGCTGTCCTGGGCGATCAAGTCGTCCTGACGGCGGGGGCCTGGAGCGGTGATTTGCTCAAGTGTCTTGATCTGACGCTGCCGGTCGAGCCGGTGAAAGGGCAGATGATTCTCTACAAGTGTGCGGCGGATTTCCTGCCGAGCATGGTCCTGGCCAAGGGCCGTTATGCGATTCCCCGGCGCGACGGGCACATACTGATCGGCAGTACGCTGGAGCATGAAGGCTTTGACAAGACGCCAACCGGGTCGGCGCTGGAAAGCCTGAAGGCGTCCGCGGTGGAGTTGATCCCGGCGCTGGCCGATGCCGAAGTGGTGGGACATTGGGCTGGCTTGCGCCCGGGTTCACCCGAGGGCATTCCTTATATCGGCCCGGTGCCGGGGTTTGACGGGCTCTGGCTTAACTGCGGGCATTACCGTAACGGCCTGGTGTTGGCGCCGGCGTCATGCCAGTTGTTTGCCGATGTGATGCTGGGCCGTGCGCCGATCATCGATCCGGCGCCTTATGCGCCTGCCGGGCGACTCTGATTTTAGAGGGTTGTTGACTGACAGGGCCTCTTCGCGCTCCCACATGAGGTTTGTGTCGATCGCAAATCCGGTGTGGGAGCGGGCTTGCTCGCGAAGAGAGGGTCAATCCAGGCCAAACTTCTTGAGCCTGTAACGCATCGACCTGAATGACAGATTCAACCGCTGAGCCGCCGCCGTGCGGTTCCAGCGGGTTTCTTCCAGGGCCTGGAGCAGCAGTTGGCGTTCGACGTTTTCCAGGTAGGTTTCCAGGTTGTCGATCCGGGTCAGGTCCGGCACGCCACTTTCAGCCCCACAGTTGCCTTCAGCCAGGCGCAGGTCGCCGGCTTCGATCTGATTGTTCTCACACAATGTGTGCGCTCGTTCGAGCATGTTTTCCAGTTCCCGCACATTACCCGGGAAGCGATAGCTTTTCAGTGCATCGAGGGCTTGGGGGCGGAGTCTCGTCGCGGGTTGACCGGAATCGGCGGCCAGTCGCTTGAGTATGTAGTTGGCGAGCATTTCGATGTCATCACGACGCTCGCGCAAGGGCGGTACCCGGAGTTCGATCACGTTCAAGCGGTAGTAAAGGTCATGGCGAAATCGTCCGGCGGCGACTTCAGCGCCAAGGTCCTTGTGGGTGGCGCAGAGAATGCGCACATCCACCGCCACTTCCTGCTGTCCGCCGACACTGCGTACGGCTTTCTCCTGAATCGCGCGCAGCAGTTTGACTTGCATGGTCAACGGCAGGTCAGCCACTTCGTCGAGCAGCAGGGTACCGCCGTGTGCCGTCTGGAACAGGCCGGGTTTGTCTTCGATAGCGCCGCTGAAACTGCCTTTGCGATGGCCGAAAAACTCGCTCTCCAACAGTTCGGAGGGAATCGCCGCGCAGTTGATCGGGATGAACGGCTGATTGGCGCGAGGGCTTTGATCATGGATCAGGCGCGCGACCAACTCCTTGCCGCTACCGGATTCTCCACTGATGTAGACCGTCGCATGGCTGCTGGCCAGTTTGCTGATGTGTTTGCGCAGGTTGCGCATGGGCAATGAGTCGCCCAGCAAGCGACGATCGATGCCGACCCCGCGGACAGGAAGCACCAGGGCGCTGGTGACCAGTTCACGCAGGCGCGTAAGGTCCACCGGTTTGGTCAGGAAGTCGAACGCCCCGGCCTTGAGCACGTTGATTGCGGTTTCGAGACTGGCGTAAGCGGTGATCATTGCCACCTGGACCTGAGGGTGGCGTTGCTGGATGTGTTGCACCAACTCCAGGCCGGTACCATCCGGCAACTGCATGTCGGTCAGGCATAGATCGAAGGTTTCGCGTTTTAGCAGGGATTGCGCTTCGCCGACGTTGCGGGCGTTGAACGTCTCCAGTTTCATCCTTCCCAGGGTGATTTCCAGGAGTTCGCGAATGTCTGGTTCGTCATCGACGATCAAGACTTTTTGCCGTGGTCTCGTGTTCAACGTAGGTTCCGTCCGTGAGCAAAGGTCATGCAAAAGCAGCCGCTTTCCTGGCGTGCCTTGAAGTCTAGGCGGGACAGAGTGCTTTCGCCCGGCTGGCCGGACCGATAAAGCCCCAGGCCCTTGTTACAGGGGGCTGGGGCTTCATTATCGAGTATTTCCAGTGATTTCAGGTCGAGCCGTAGCGGCGACATTTGCTCACGACGATGCAGGTGCAGGACGTTTTCGATTACCCGGTTCATTCGCAGAGTTTGGTCTTGAATAATCTGCGTCAGACGTCATTCGACGCCTTTCAGTTCCTTGGGTGTGCGCGATAGTCCTCAACCGGTCGCCAGATCGGGTGAAGTCTCAGCGGCCGCTGGAGCCCTTGTCTTGCTCGAGATGAGCCTGGCTGCAATACCAGCGTTGGTCGAGGCTCAGCGCGCGGTCACGGGGCAGGTGAACACCGCAATGGGCGCAACGGACCATGGGCGCCGCTTCCCGTTCGGCAGGGGACCTGGGGTTGGAAGCCTGACCCTTGAATTTGCGCCAGAACCATACTGCAGCGGCAATCAGGGCAATCCAGAACAATAGACGAAGCATGGTGAGCTGCTTTTTGATTGATGAAGCGGCAGTTTAGCCAAGGACATGGCCAGCGCACAGTCTAATAGCTTATGTAGGAGCGAGCTTGCCCGCGATGGTCTCAAGGACGACGCGTTTATTCAGACAAAGCGCGTTAACGTTGACGTCCATCGCGAGCAAGCTCGCTCCTACAAGTCACCCTTTTTGCACAACCCGATGTGTCAGTCGAACACACCGAAGGTCATGTAGCTGAACCACGAGCGGTCACTGTTGTTGCCTTCCGCTTCGTGATTTTCTTCTTCGATCGCGTCGCCATTGCCGTCTTTAGGCTTGAGCTCGGCCGGGATTGCGTCCTTGGCGTCCTGGAACTGCTTCTGTACGTCCTGGTTGGCGCGGGTTTCGCCCGGTGGCAGTGGCGGACTGGACTCGATCAGGCCCAGGGTCGCCTTGCTCAGCCACGAACGGTTGTCGGCTTCGGCCACGGTCGGTACGAACTGACCGTCCACCAGCGTCGGGTGGTTCGGGTAGTTGAGCTTCAGGGTTTCCAGGCTGGTGGCAGCCAGTTCATCCAAGTGCAGGCGCTGGTAGGCCTCGGTCATCACCGCCAGGCCGTCGCCGACCGAAGGGGTTTCCTGGAAGTTTTCCACCACGTAACGACCACGGTTCGCCGCGGCGACATAGGCCTGACGGGTCAGGTAGTAGTCGGCTACGTGAATTTCATAGGCCGCCAACAGGTTGCGCAGATAAATCATGCGCTGCTTGGCGTCTGGCGCGTAGCGGCTGTTCGGGAAGCGGCTGGTCAGCTGGGCGAACTCGTTATAGGAGTCGCGGGCGGCGCCCGGGTCACGCTTGGTCATGTCCAGCGGCAGGAAGCGAGCGAGCAGGCCGACGTCCTGGTCGAAAGAAGTCAGGCCCTTGAGGTAGTAGGCGTAATCGACGTTCGGATGCTGTGGGTGCAGGCGAATGAAACGCTCCGCAGCGGACTTTGCAGCCTCTGGCTCGGTGTTCTTGTAGTTGGCGTAGATGAGCTCGAGTTGTGCCTGATCGGCATAACGACCGAACGGATAACGCGATTCCAGAGCCTTCAGCTTGGCGATGGCACTGGTGTAGCTACTGTTGTCCAGGTCATTTTGAGCCTGTTGGTACAGCTCGACTTCACTGAGGTTTTCGTCTACGACTTCCTTCGATGAGCAAGCAGCGGTCAATGCGAGGATGGCGATCAGCAGCAGGTGTTTCACTTGCATGGCGGCTTGCGTCCCTATGACGGCCGCTGTCTTGGGCGTGGCCGTCCTGTTATGATGAGCGCCCCGTTGAATAGCCTCGGGGCAAAAGACGCCGTATTTAACCACAAGCGCGCAGCCGAAACCAAAGGCTGTGCCGACGCCTAGTCTGAGCATGTCCGATAAAATTGAACTTCGCGCAGAGGTGCCGTCCGAATTGGGCGGCCAACGCCTCGATCAAGTCGCCGCACAATTATTCGCTGAGCACTCGCGCTCGCGCCTTTCCGCCTGGATCAAAGACGGCCGCCTGACTGTGGATGGGGCGGTTATCCGCCCGCGAGACATCGTCCATGGCGGCGCCATCCTTGAGTTGACTGCCGAGCAGGAAGCTCAGGGCGAATGGGTCGCTCAAGACATTGCCCTGGACATCGTCTACGAAGACGACGACATCCTGGTGATCAACAAGCCTGCGGGCCTGGTGGTGCACCCGGCTGCCGGTCATGCCGACGGCACCTTGCTCAACGCCTTGCTGCACCACGTGCCGGACATCATCAATGTGCCCCGCGCCGGTATCGTGCATCGCCTGGACAAGGACACCACCGGTCTGATGGTGGTGGCCAAGACCATTCAAGCGCAGACGCAGCTGGTTACACAGTTGCAGAGCCGCAGCGTCAGCCGGATCTACGAGTGCATCGTGATCGGTGTGGTGACAGCCGGTGGCAAGATCAACGCGCCGATCGGTCGTCATGGCCAGCAACGCCAGCGCATGGCCGTGATGGAAGGTGGCAAGCAAGCCGTCAGCCATTACCGCGTGCTCGAGCGTTTCCGCTCCCACACCCATGTGCGGGTGAAGCTGGAAACCGGCCGTACGCACCAGATTCGCGTGCACATGGCGCACATCAACTACCCGTTGGTCGGAGATCCTGCCTACGGTGGTCGTTTCCGTATCCCGCCGGCAGCCAACCCAACCATGGTCGAGTCGCTGAAAAACTTCCCGCGTCAGGCGCTGCATGCGCGTTTCCTGGAACTGGATCATCCGACCACCGGTCAGCGCATGAGCTGGGAGTCGCCATTGCCGGAAGATTTCGTCTGGTTGCTGACCCTGCTCAAGCAAGACCGTGAGGCGTTCATCGGATGAATGACTGGCTGATTCCTGACTGGCCCGCGCCGGCCGGGGTCAAAGCCTGCGTCACCACCCGTGCGGGCGGCGTCAGTGTGGCGCCGTTCGACAGCCTCAACCTCGGTGATCACGTCGACGACAGCCCTGAAGCTGTTGCCGAGAATCGCCGTCGTCTTACCGATCATTTCTCGATTCAACCGGCCTGGCTGCAGCAGGTCCACGGCATCGTCGTGGCCCATGCCGACCCTGGCCGGGTGGATACGGCTGATGCCAGCTGGACATCAACGCCAGGCGTCGCCTGTGCGGCGATGACCGCCGATTGCCTGCCTGCGCTGTTTTGCGACCGTGCCGGCACCCGCGTCGCTGCAGCTCATGCCGGTTGGCGCGGGTTGGCGGCTGGTGTGCTGGAAGCCACCCTCGACAGTCTGGTGGTGCCACCTGCCGAGGTATTGGTCTGGCTCGGCCCGGCCATCGGTCCGCAAGCCTTCGAAGTCGGCCCGGAAGTTCGCGAAACCTTCGTGCAGCAGTTGCCGCAAGCGGCTGAAGCCTTCGTGCCGAGTCAAAACCCCGGCAAGTTCATGGCCGACATCTATATGCTGGCGCGTCTGCGCCTGGCAGCTCGTGGCGTCACAGCTGTCTACGGTGGCGGTTTCTGCACCGTGACCGATCCACGTTTCTTTTCCTATCGCCGCGCCCCTCGCACTGGCCGATTTGCCTCTCTTATCTGGCTCGCCCGCTAAGCTTCCCTGACCTGCATCAACGTCACGACGCTTGAAACTCCCAGAATCGACCACATCTATTGTGGTATCTGGCAGGTTTCTTCATTCAGGATGTTTTATAGGTCCGGCCTGCTCAAAAGGAAGGTGACCCATGCGTATAGACCGTTTAACCAGCAAATTGCAGTTAGCGTTGTCCGATGCCCAATCCCTGGCTGTCGGCCTCGATCATCCGGCCATTGAACCGGCGCACTTGATGCAAGCCTTGCTCGAACAGCAGGGCGGCTCGATCAAGCCCCTGCTGATGCAGGTGGGCTTCGACGTCAACAGCCTGCGTAAAGAGCTGACCAAAGAGCTCGACCAGCTACCGAAAATCCAGAATCCGACCGGTGACGTGAACATGTCGCAGGATCTGGCGCGGCTGCTCAACCAGGCCGACCGTCTGGCCCAGCAAAAGGGCGACCAGTTCATCTCCAGTGAGCTGGTGCTGCTCGCGGCCATGGACGAGAACAGCAAGCTCGGCAAGCTGTTGCTCGGCCAGGGTGTGAGCAAGAAAGCCCTGGAAAATGCGATCAACAACCTGCGTGGTGGCGAGGCCGTCAATGATCCGAACCACGAAGAAGCGCGACAGGCGCTGGATAAGTACACCGTCGACCTGACCAAGCGCGCCGAAGACGGCAAGCTCGATCCGGTGATCGGCCGTGACGACGAAATTCGCCGGACCATCCAAGTGCTGCAACGTCGCACCAAGAACAACCCGGTGCTGATCGGTGAGCCTGGCGTGGGTAAAACCGCCATCGCCGAAGGCCTGGCCCAGCGCATCATCAATGGTGAAGTGCCGGACGGCCTCAAGGGCAAGCGCCTGTTGTCCCTGGACATGGGGGCGCTGATCGCCGGTGCCAAGTATCGCGGTGAGTTCGAGGAGCGCCTGAAATCCCTGCTCAATGAACTGTCGAAGCAGGAAGGGCAGATCATCCTGTTCATCGACGAACTGCACACCATGGTCGGCGCCGGTAAGGGCGAAGGCTCGATGGATGCGGGCAACATGCTCAAGCCGGCATTGGCGCGCGGAGAGCTGCATTGCGTTGGTGCGACCACGCTCAACGAGTACCGCCAATATATAGAGAAGGACGCCGCTCTCGAGCGACGCTTCCAGAAAGTGCTGGTGGATGAGCCTAGCGAAGAGGACACCATCGCCATCCTGCGTGGCCTCAAAGAGCGCTATGAGGTTCACCACAAGGTGGCGATCACCGACGGCGCGATCATTGCCGCGGCCAAGCTCAGTCATCGTTACATCACTGACCGGCAGCTGCCCGACAAGGCCATCGACCTGATCGACGAGGCCGCCAGCCGCATCCGCATGGAGATCGACTCCAAGCCGGAAGTGCTGGACCGTCTGGAGCGTCGCCTGATTCAGTTGAAGGTGGAATCCCAGGCGCTGAAGAAAGAAAGCGACGACGCGGCGAAGAAGCGTCTGGAAAAATTGCAGGAAGAAATCGCTCGTCATGAGCGTGAGTACTCGGATCTCGAAGAAATCTGGAACTCGGAAAAAGCCGAAGTCCAGGGTTCTGCGCAGATCCAGCAGAAAATCGAACAGTCCCGTCAGGAGCTGGAAGCGGCCCGTCGCAAAGGCGACCTGAACCGCATGGCCGAGTTGCAGTACGGGGTCATCCCGGACCTGGAGCGCAGCCTGCAAATGGTCGACCAGCATGGCAAAGCCGAAAACCAGTTGCTGCGCAGCAAGGTGACTGAAGAAGAGATCGCCGAAGTGGTGTCGAAGTGGACCGGTATTCCGGTGTCGAAGATGCTCGAAGGCGAGCGCGACAAGCTGATGAAGATGGAAAGCCTGTTGCACCAGCGTGTGATTGGCCAGGATGAAGCGGTCGTGGCGGTCTCCAACGCGGTGCGGCGTTCCCGCGCCGGGTTGTCCGACCCGAACCGGCCGAGCGGCTCTTTCATGTTCCTCGGCCCGACCGGTGTCGGTAAAACCGAGCTGTGCAAGGCCCTGGCCGAATTCCTCTTTGATACTGAAGAGGCGATGGTGCGGATCGACATGTCCGAGTTCATGGAGAAACACTCCGTGGCTCGCTTGATCGGTGCGCCACCAGGCTACGTGGGGTATGAAGAGGGCGGTTACCTGACCGAGGCCGTACGTCGCAAGCCGTATTCGGTGATCCTCATGGACGAAGTCGAGAAGGCGCACCCGGATGTGTTCAACATCTTGCTGCAAGTGCTCGAGGATGGTCGTCTGACCGACAGCCATGGCCGCACGGTGGATTTCAAGAATACCGTGATTGTCATGACTTCCAACCTGGGGTCGGTGCAGATCCAGGAGCTGGTCGGTGACCGTGAGGCGCAGCGTGCAGCGGTGATGGATGCGATCTCCACGCACTTCCGGCCGGAGTTCATTAACCGGGTCGACGAAGTGGTGATCTTCGAGCGGTTGGCGCGGGATCAGATTGCCGGTATCACCGAAATCCAGCTGGGTCGTCTGCGCAGCCGCCTGACCGAGCGCGAGCTGAAGCTCGATCTCAGCCCTGAGGCGATGGACAAGCTGATCGCGGTCGGTTACGACCCGGTATACGGCGCACGGCCGCTCAAGCGAGCGATCCAGCGCTGGATCGAGAACCCGCTGGCGCAGTTGATCCTGTCCGGTCGATTCATGCCGGGCGATACCGCTCACGGTGTGGTGGAAAACGACGAAATCGTCTTCGTCTGATCCATTACGGCGGCAAAATCGAAAAGGCCTCGCATAACGAGGCCTTTTTTTCGTTAGGCTGTTGAACTCAAAGGAAAAGGCTTGTAAAGTGCGCCCCGCAGTAAGTCACCCGCCAGGGTTTCCGCTCCCCAAGCAGGAATCCAAAATAAGTTGCAAATCATTAACTTGAAAGCAATTTAGGGGGTTGACAGAGGTGCTGAAGATTGTAGAATAGCGCGCCTCAGACACACGAACGCAGCGATGCGAACGGGTCGAAGAGAACGCAGTAAAGCTTCAAAGTTGTAAATTGAAATGTGTAGTTCCGTGATAGCTCAGTCGGTAGAGCAAATGACTGTTAATCATTGGGTCCCAGGTTCGAGTCCTGGTCACGGAGCCAATTTCAAACCGGGGTATAGCGCAGTCCGGTAGCGCGCCTGCTTTGGGAGCAGGATGTCAGGAGTTCGAATCCCCTTACCCCGACCATTTTTGGGTCGTTAGCTCAGTTGGTAGAGCAGTTGGCTTTTAACCAATTGGTCGTAGGTTCGAATCCCACACGACCCACCATTTTTGAAACCAGTTAACGCTGGAATCGAATCTTAAGATCAGAGGCCAAAAGCGCTGATCGAAGAAGGCGCCTTCAAGGGTGCCTTTTTTTTACCGGGGTATAGCGCAGTCCGGTAGCGCGCCTGCTTTGGGAGCAGGATGTCAGGAGTTCGAATCCCCTTACCCCGACCATATTAAAAATCCTCGTATCGAAAGATACGGGGATTTTTTTTGTCCATAGGAAACTCAAGAACGCCGCAAAGCCAATGTGGGAGCGGGCTTGCTCGCGAAGGCAGTGTGTCAGTCGACATAAAGTTGAATGACACGGCCTCTTCGCGAGCAAGCCCGCTCCCACAAGGTTCGTTTAGTGCAGTTTCAAGCGTGGCTCAGTCCCGCGCCCAATCTTGCTGCCCAGCATCAGCATTGCCGTGCGGAACGGCCCGTACAACGCCATCTGGTGCATGCGGTACAGCGACACGTAGAACATCCGCGCCAGCCAGCCTTCGAGCATCACGCTGCCGGTGAGGTTGCCCATCAAGTTACCCACAGCCGAAAAACGCGACAGCGAGATCAGCGAGCCGTAGTCGGTGTATTTGTACTCCGGCAGTGCCTTGCCTTCGATGCGCAGTTTCAGCGATTTGGCCAGCAACGACGCCTGTTGATGCGCGGCCTGGGCACGTGGCGGCACATTGCGGTCGGTGCCTGGTTGCGGGCAGGCGGCGCAGTCACCGAATGCAAAGATATTTTCGTCACGGGTGGTTTGCAGGGTCGGCAGCACCTGCAGCTGATTGATGCGGTTGGTTTCCAGGCCATCGATGTCCTTGAGGAAACCCGGTGCGCGAATCCCCGCGGCCCAGACCTTCAGGCTAGCGTTGATCACTTTGCCATCGGCGGTGATCAGGCTGTCGGCCGTCACTTCGCTGACCGCAGCATTGGTCATGACGTTGACCCCGAGTTTCTCCAGGGTTTTATGCACAGGTCCGCCAATCCGCTCGGGCAGCGCCGGCAGGACGCGTGGACCGGCTTCGATCAGGGTGATGTGCATGTTTTCCGGTTTGATCCGGTCCAGGCCATAGGCTGCCAATTCATGGGCGGCGTTGTGCAGTTCGGCGGCCAGTTCGACCCCGGTGGCGCCGGCGCCGACGATGGCCACGCTGATTTGCTCGATCGTGTCGGTCTGACCAGCGTGAGCGCGTAAATAGTGATTGAGCAGTTGCTGGTGGAAGCGCTCGGCCTGTTTGCGGGTGTCGAGGAACAGGCAGTGCTGCGCCGCGCCCTGGGTGCCGAAATCGTTGGTGGTGCTGCCGACGGAGATCACCAGCGAGTCGTAAGGCACTTCACGGGCCGGCACCAGTTCCAGGCCGGCTTCGTCATAGGTTGCGGCCAGCTGGATTTTTTTCTTCGCGCGATCGAGCCCGCTCATGCGCCCCAGCTGGAACTCGAAGTGGTTCCATTTGGCCTGGGCCACATAGTTGAGTTCGTCTTCGGAAGAGTTCAGGGAACCGGCCGCCACTTCGTGCAACAACGGTTTCCAGATGTGGGTCAGGTTCGCGTCGACCAGCATCACACTGGCCGTGCCGCGTTTGCCCAGAGTCTTACCCAGACGGGTAGCCAACTCCAGACCGCCGGCGCCGCCGCCGACAATGACAATACGATGGGACATGGGGATAACTCGCAAGGCTAAAGGAAATCGGTACAGTTACCCAAGCGAGCGCAAGGCAGCTCATAGCGTCAGGTAACTGATAAGTCGGCTCAACAGGCCCAGACCAATGGTCACTGCCAATACCAGTACAAGGAGCATCCACGGCCGGAAAGGCCGGCGCTCGACTTGGTGCTGGGACAACTGCAGGTACTCTTCGACATGCTTTTGGTCGTCGGGGTTCAGGCGGCTGGTCATATCGGGCCTCGTCAGGGGTAGACGTTGCTGAATGTGTAGAAGCTACAGTGTTTTTATCCGGGGTTGAACGCAGCATAGCCGCTGTCCGCAATGGGTTCGACGCTGACGATATCGTCCAGGCGAATGATTCCACTTTGTAACACCCGGGCGGTGATTCCGCCATGTCCGCGCACGGCCTGAAAGGTGCCGATGCCCAGGTTGCTTTCAAGGCGTGCACAGGGTTGGCACCAGCCAGTGGTTTCGAACGTTGCCTGGCCAATCCGGAAGCGACGGCCCTTGAGGCTGAATAGATTGATGCCACTGATAACGAGATTGCGCCGCAGATCTTCAGGCCGGACCGGATGATCCTGCGCTCGCCCCATCAATGAGCTGATCACGGCCAGGTGCTCCCACTGAATCAGCGTCACCTGCCGCGCATTGCGCACGCCGGCGCGGGCGTGGTCGCCGGTCAGGCCGGCCTCCAGGCGCGCTTCCACGGCATCGAGTTCAAGCATCTGCGAACGTGATTGCGGGCGCACGCCGATCCAGCGCACACGGCCTTGTTGCGGCACCTCGGCGATCAGTTCCTGCAGCGGGCTCACAAACTGATCCCGACGTCGAACACAATGCTGCGCCCCAGGTTGCTGCGCAAGAAGTCCGGTGCATCCGGGTGGGCGAACAGCACGCGGGCGAAGGTCGGTCCGACCAATGACAACGAACGCCAGCCCTGGCGCAGGTATTCGGTCGGCGGCGGGAAATGGCTGTTGAGATCCAGCACTTCGCGTTTGAGGCTGGCGAAGGCAATGATGTCCAGCTCACCCAGATCCATGCCGCGTTCTTTGTAGTTGTGCGCTTTTTTGCGCAAGGTCGGCGCCAATCGCAGCAAGAACTCGTTGGCGGGGATGCGTCGGGGCTTGGCCTCTCGGCGCACCAGCTGGCTCAGGGAAAAGGCGCTGCGGCGGCGCTGCAGTTCGTCGCGCCATTCGTCGTTGAGGCGCCGGCCTTCGTCGAGGACGAAGAACACCTCGAAACTGGCATCGCGAAACAGTACGTCCGGTGGCTCCCCGGCGGGGGCGAACTCATCGGCACGGTAGGGGATGTTCAAGCCTTGCAGCAGGCGCTGGCACACCCAACGCTCCCGCTCCCATTTGCGGGCATTGGACAGGAAGGCGTTGGCTTGCTCGGCCGCGATGGTCAGCAGGCGTAAGTAATCTGAGTCATCCATAGGCCCAAGCTTAGCGTTCAAATGTGATCGCAAAGAAGACAATTTGTCGGAGAGGCTCATGGCCTTCCGTTCCCATGCCCGTTCCAGGGCCCTGCACAAAACGGATAGTGATCTGCGCGCACTGGCTATTGCCACGTGTCGGGCGGCTCTACCCTCGGCTGTACGGACGTAAGCCGTGTTACCGACGCTCTAAAAAAACAACAACAAGAGATATATGCCATGCGCAAGATCGACGTACATGAGGTTATCGATAACGCTCGTTTCAACCGCTTTCACTGGATGGTGCTGTTCTGGTGTGCCCTGATCATCATCTTCGACGGTTACGATCTGGTGATCTACGGCGTGGTCCTGCCGATGCTGATGAAAGAGTGGGGGCTCAGTCCTTTGCAAGCGGGTGCATTGGGCAGCTATGCACTGTTCGGCATGATGTTCGGCGCGCTGTTCTTCGGCCCGTTGTCGGACAGGATCGGTCGCAAAAAAGCCATCACGATCTGCGTGATGCTCTTCAGTGGCTTCACCGTGCTCAACGGTTTCGCCCGCAACCCCACCGAGTTCGGACTGTGTCGCTTCATTGCCGGGCTCGGCATTGGCGGCGTGATGCCTAACGTCGTGGCACTGATGAACGAGTACGCGCCGAAAAAAATCCGCAGCACGCTGGTCGCGATCATGTTCAGCGGTTACTCGGTGGGCGGCATGCTGTCCGCCGGCCTGGGCATTGTGCTGATCCCGAGTTTCGGCTGGCAGTCGGTGTTTTACGTGGCGATCCTGCCGTTGCTGTTGTTGCCTCTGATCATGTATTTCCTGCCCGAATCGGTGGGCTTCATGTTGCGTCAGGGGCGTAATGAAGAGGCGCGCAACATTCTTCAGCGCATCGATCCGGCCTACGTCGCGCAAACCTCTGATCAATTGCACATGGCCGAAGTGAAAGGCACCGGCACACCAGTGTTGCAGCTGTTCCGTGAAGGCCGTGCGCTGCGCACGCTGATGTTGTGGCTGGCGTTTTTCTGCTGCCTGTTGATGGTGTACGCGCTGAGTTCCTGGTTGCCGAAACTGATGGCCAACGCCGGTTACAGCCTGGGTTCGAGCCTGTCGTTCCTGCTGGTGTTGAACTTCGGGGCGATCTTCGGCGCGGTCGGTGGCGGGGTGCTGGGTGACAAACTCAATCTGCCGCGGGTGCTGTCGGTGTTTTTCGCCATGGCAGCGGTGTCGATCACGCTGTTGGGCTTCAACAGCCCGATGCCGGTGTTGTACCTGCTGATCGCCATTGCGGGTGCCACCACCATTGGCTCGCAGATTCTTTTGTACGCCTGCGCCGCGCAGTTTTATTCCATGACGATTCGTTCTACCGGCCTGGGCTGGGCGTCGGGCATTGGGCGCAACGGGGCCATCGTCGGTCCGCTGCTCGGTGGTGCCTTGCTCGGGATCAGCTTGCCCTTGCAACTGAACTTCATGGCGTTTGCCTTGCCCGGTGCGGTGGCGGCCCTGGCCATGACCGTGTTCACCATCAGCAGCCGACGCAGCGCTGCTGGCGTCAACCCAGCGTTGTCAGCGACCGGTGCCTGAATCATGAAAGCGTTTTTCCAGGACTTCTCGTTGTCAGCCGCCGTGGCTGGATTGATTGCCGCGGTGATTTCCTATGCCGGCCCGTTGGTGATCATCTTTCAGGCGGCAGAAGCGGCACATTTTTCGCGGGAAGTGTTGTCGTCCTGGATCTGGGCGATCTCCATTGGCAGCGCCGTGCTCGGTATTGGTTTGAGCCTGCGCTACCGCGTTCCGGTGATCATCGCCTGGTCGGCACCGGGCTCGGCGTTGCTGGTGACGCTGTTGCCGGACATCTCCATGGCAGAGGCGGTGGGGGCATATCTGGTCAGCAGCCTGATCATTTTCGTGGTTGGCGTCTCGGGGGCCTTCGACCGGATCATCAGCAAGCTGCCCGCCGCCATCGCGGCGGCGATGCTGGCGGGGATCCTGTTCAGTTTCGGCAGCGGCTTGTTCGTGTCGATGCAGCACAAGCCGTTGCTGGTCCTGGCGATGTTTGCCTGCTACCTGATCTGCAAGCGTGTGATGCCACGTTATGCAGTGATGATGGTGCTGCTGGTGGGGTGTTCGATTGCCGCGTTCACCGGTGAATTGCATCGTGAAGCGCTGGTGATCGGCCTGGCCACGCCGGTGTGGATCGCGCCCGAGTTCAGCCTGGGTGCGATCCTGAACATCGCCTTGCCGCTGGTGATGGTGGCGCTGACCGGTCAGTTCGTGCCCGGCATGGCGGTGCTGCGCGCCAGTGGATATCCAACGCCGGCGAGCCCGATCATCGCCAGTAGCGCGCTGGGCACGGCACTGCTGGCACCGTTCGGGTGCCATGGACTGAATCTGGCGGCCATCACCGCTGCGATCTGCACCGGTCGCGAAGCCCACGAAGATCCTCGCAAACGCTACGTGGCCGGAGTTGTCGGTGGCCTGTGCTATCTGCTGTTGGGGATCTTCGGCGCCACGCTAGTCTCGCTGTTTTCAGCGTTCCCCAAGGAGTTGATCGCGGCGCTGGCCGGGCTGGCCTTGTTCGCCGCCATTGCTGGCGCGTTGACGGGCGCGATGGCGGTGCCGAGCGATCGCGAAGCCGCGCTGGTGACCTTCCTGGTCACGGCTTCGGGCATGTCGTTGTTCGGTTTGTCCGCAGCGTTCTGGGGGCTGATTTTCGGCATGGTCACCCATGTGCTGTTGAGCGCCCGTCGTCCCGTTCCCCTTCGAAAATCCACTGCAACTGAAGTCCTTCAACCCGTCGATCAAAAACAATAAGAGAAAAACGATGAAACAGATTCTCCCAACAACCGGTTCGGTGTTGTCCCTGGCTGTCGTCTCGAGTTTATCCACAGGCACGATGGCCGCTGAAAAAGGCTTTGTCGAAGACACCACCGCGACGTTGCAGGCGCGCAATTACTACTTCAGCCGCGACTATTCCGACATCGTCGGTGCCAACCAGCAATCGAAGGCTGAAGAGTGGGCCCAGGGTTTCATCCTCAACGTGAAGTCCGGATACACCCCGGGCACCGTTGGGTTTGGAGTGGACGTCATCGGCTTGCTCGGCCTTAAGCTCGACAGCGCTCCGGACCGGACCAATACCGGTTTGCTGCCGGTGCAGGACGACGGCCGCGCGGCGGACAACTACAGCCGCCTGGAAGGCGCGTTGAAGATGCGCTACTCCAAAACCGAGCTGAAAGTCGGTGAGCTGCAACCCAACCTGCCAGTGTTGGCCTTCAGCGATATTCGCTTGCTGCCACCGAGTTATCAGGGCGCAAGCATCACCTCCAACGAGATCAATGGCCTGACGCTGCAGGGTGGTCACTTGAGTTCGACCAGCCTGCGCAACGAGGCTGGCGACGAAAAGATGCAAGCGATGTTGGGCCATGTGCCGCAGCGCCAGGTCAGCAGTGACGGTTTCAATTTTGCCGGCGCTGATTATGTCTTCAACGACAAGCGCAGCTCGGTCAGCGCCTGGTACGGGCAACTGGAAGATATCTACAACCAGCGTTTTCTGGGTTTAAAACACAGTGAGCCGGTGGGCGACTGGGTCCTCGGTGCCAACCTCGGTTACTACGATTCGCGCGAGGACGGCAAGAAACTGCTGGGCAACATCGACAACCAGGCGTTCTTCTCGTTGCTGTCGGCCAAGCGTGGCGGCCATACGTTTTACGTCGGCTATCAGGGCATGTTCGGTGACAGTGCGTTCCCACGGGTGTTTGCCAACATCTCGCCACTGGGCAACGAAGTGCCGACCTACGAGTTCGCCTTCACCGATGAACGTTCCTGGCAGGCGCGCTACGACTACGACTTCGCGGCGCTCGGCGTACCTGGGCTGACCAGCACCGTGCGCTACATCAGCGGCAATAACGTCGATACCGGCAAGGGCTATGAAGGCAAGGACCGCGAGCGAGACCTGGACATCGGCTATGTGTTGCAGAGCGGCAGCCTCAAAGGCCTGGGCATCCGTGTGCGCAACGCGATGGCGCGTTCAAACTATCGCAGTGATATCGACGAGAACCGCTTGATCCTCAGCTACACGTGGACCTTGCTGTGAGCCATTGATCACAGGTTGCTGGTGCAATCACCCATGACGTTGTAGGTCACGCGGTGGGTCTGGCCCTGATGATCGACATACACCATGGTTGCCGGCACGACTCCGCACGCGGTCGCGGTGTCCGACACAGAAACCACGCTGGCGATGTCCAGTGGCTGCTCCGGGTTGTACAGGACCGCGAGGGGTTCGTTGTCGGCGGCCATGGCCGAGGTGGCGATAACGGTCAGCAACAGACTGATCAACGTTTTCATGTTGGCGTGCTCCGTGTCGGTTTTGATGTCTGAATTTTAGTCTTTGCCACCGAGGGATAAAGGGGCGAACGGCGGATGCAGCCTTACATAAAACGTAACAGTGATCGCCCGAGGGGGGCTTATGGACGTGCTTAATAACTTGCGCGTATTCATCCGCGTGGTGGACTGCGCCAGTTTCACCGGGGCTGCCGATGCGCTGGATCTGTCGACCGCGCAGGTCTCCCGATTGGTCGCGGATCTGGAGGAGCATGTTCAGGCGCGTCTGCTGCAACGCACCACGCGGCGCTTGAGCCTGACCGACGCCGGCGAGCGCTTCCTGCTGCGCAGCCGGCAAATCGTCGACGCCATGGATGAGGCGACGGCCGAGGCCCGTGGTGCTCATATCAATCCGGCCGGACGCCTGCGGGTGCACAGCATGAACGGCCTGGGTGTGCTGCTCACGCCCTTGATCGCCCGCTACAGCGAGCTTTATCCCGATGTGGTGTTCGAGCTGACCTTGTCGCAGCGCAATCCCGACCCGCTGGAAGAGGGGCACGATGTGGTGATTTCGATCGCTCCCGAACTGGCCGACTCGCAAATGGTTGCGCAAGCCGTCGGGCAGATCTACAGCGTGCCCTGTGCCTCCCCGGACTATCTGCAGCGTCGGGGCGTGCCGCAGCAGCCGCTGGCGCTGAGCGATCATCAATGCCTGCGCATGCTCGACCCGTTGTACAGCGATCAATGGCTTTTCCAGGACGAGCACGGCGAGCACGCCGTCTGCCCGGCCAAGACCTTTCAGTGCAATGTTGCCGAGTCGATGGTCAAGGCTTCGGAAGCGGGCATGGGCATCAGCCTGCTGCCGTTCTACACCGCGACGCGGCCCTTGAGCGACGGCACTTTGCTGCGCGTGTTACCAGCATGGCGCCTGCGCGAACGCAATGTGTATGCGCTGTATCCTTCGCGACGCTTTCTCGATGCCAAGGTGCGCACCTGGGTGGACTTTCTCAAGTCAGAGCTACCGAAGCTGTTCGCCGAACATGACGCGGTGATGAACGATTCGCGGCATTGGGCTTGAAGTCGAAGGGCAGGCGAGCGGCGGTGTAGACTGAGTGCCTGTTGTCTTTCGCCAAGGAGTCGCGCGTAGCCATGATCGGTGCAGAGTTGCTGTCATCGCAAACCCTTGCGGTCGGCTGGCTGATCTATGTGCCGGTGTTGATCTGGGCGATCTGTCGCGCGCCGTGGGTTGAACTGTTCACCGACAGCCGCCGTCAGCATCTGCTGTTCGGAACGGTGTTTGCGCTGTTTTTGCTGTGGCTGGTGCGGCGCGACTTTGATACCGGCGTGTCTTACCACTTCATCGGCATGACAGCGGTAACGCTGTTGCTGGACTGGCCGCTGGCGCTGATGGGCGGCTTGGTGGCGCAGATGGGGCTGGTGTTGCTCGGCCGACAGGATCTGGCGGCGGTCGGGGTCAATGGCGCGCTGTTGATTGCCCTGCCGGTGCTGGTTACCGAGTGCTGCGCCATTCTGGTGGAGCGCGCGCAACCGCGAAATCCCTTCGTGTATATCTTCGTTTCCGGATTTTTCGCCGCCGCGCTGTCGGCGCTGCTGTGCCTGCTGCTGGCACTGTGGTTGCTGTGGTTCGATGAGCGTTTCGAGATGCCGTATTGGCTGGAGGATTTTGTCGGTTACCTGTGGCTGATCATTTTCCCCGAAGCGTTTATCAACGGCATGATCGTCAGTGCGCTGGTGGTGTTCTGCCCGGAATGGCTGGAGACGTTCAACCGCACCCGCTACCTCTCGGCCCCCTGGAAAGATGACGATCCCAAGCCTTGATTCGCATCAAGGCCTGGCATCGCCATGATCGGGATCAGTGACGCGGGTCGAAGTCACCGCTGAACATCTCGTCCTCGGCATCGGGAGCCACTGGAATCTTGTGTTCTTCGGACGCCCAGGCGCCCAGGTCGATCAGTTTGCAGCGGTCGGAGCAGAAGGGCCGGAATTTGCTCTCGGCGGTCCATTCCACGGGGGCGCCACAGGTAGGGCATTCGACGGTTGTTGGTTGGCTCATGACTGGCCTCCACGCAAAGTAAGATAAAAGTGATGCAGGCGTTCGACCTCGCTGTGCAGCCAGGCAAGGTCGCGGTCATTGACCACGACGTCGTCGGCATGGCTCACGCGATCCTGGCGGCTGGACTGGGCCTTGAGGATCGCCTGGACTTGCTGTTCGCTGGTCTGGTCTCGTTGCAGGGTGCGTTCAATCTGCAATTGTTCCGGGGCATCGATCACCAGCACCCGTTGGGTCATGGCGTATTGTCCGGACTCGATCAGCAGCGGCGAAACCAGAATCGCATAAGGCGATTTTGCCAGCGCCAGGTGGTGAGCGATTTCCTCGCCGATCAGTGGATGCAGGAGGGCCTCCAGCCAGCGGCGCTCTTCAGGCACTTCGAAGATCAATTTGCGTAGCGCGGCGCGGTCCAGTTGCCCGTCGACCTGCAACACGCCTGGGCCGAAGTGCCCGGCGATTTGTGCCAGTGCCGGGCGACCAGGTTCAACTACCCAGCGCGCGGCATGGTCGGCGTCGACCACATGCACGCCCAGGTCGATGAAGTGTTGGGCGGCGGCACTTTTGCCGCTGCCGATGCCGCCGGTCAGGCCGAGAATCCAGGGTTTTTCCACAGGGGTATTCATTTCAAACCGACAAACTGCCAATAGAGATCGGTTATTTGACCACCCCAGAGCAACGCAATCCAGCCGGCAATGGCCAGATAGGGACCGAAAGGGATCGGCGTCGAGGTTTTTGCATTGCGCCAGCGCAGCATCATCAAGCCGATAATGGCACCCACCAGCGAAGACAGCAGGATGGTCAGCGGCAAAATCTGCCAGCCACCCCAGGCGCCCAGCATCGCCAGCAGCTTGAAATCACCGTAGCCCATGCCGTCCTTGCCCGTGATCAGCTTGAACAGCCAGAACACCGCCCACAGCACGCTGTAGCCGGCAATCGCCCCCCAAAGCGCCTCGTGCAACGACGCGAATAGGCCGAAACTGTTGATGATCAACCCCAGCCATAGCAATGGCAGCACCAGCACGTCTGGCAATATCTGATGTTCGGCGTCGATCAGGCTCATCGCCAGCAAACCCCAGCTCAGGACCATCACCAGGCAGGCTGGCCAACCGAAGCCGAAGTGCCAGGCGACAAACGCCGATAGCGCGCCACAAGCCAGTTCGGTTAACGGATAGCGCGGGCTGATCGCCGCCGCGCAGGCTGAACAGCGGCCGCGCAAAAACACATAACTGAGCAGCGGAATGTTTTCCCAGGCGCGGATCCGGTGAGCGCAGTGCGGGCATTGGGAATGGGGCAGCAGCAGGTTGTAGGTGGGCACCGGCGTTTCGCCAGACAGCCCGAGAATGTCATGAGCCTGCTCACGCCAGTCGCGTTCGAGCATTTTCGGCAGGCGCCAGATCACGACATTGAGGAAACTGCCGACCAGCAGGCCGGTGATGCCTGCGAGAAGGACAAAGGCCAGCGGAAAGTGGGTCAGAATTTCATTCAAGGGCATGTCAGATCGCTGAGCCAAGTTGGAAGATGGGCAGGTACATGGCAACTACCAGTCCACCGACGATAACACCCAGCACCACCATGATGAACGGTTCCATCAGGCTGGTGAGGTTATCGACCATGTTATCGACGTTGTCTTCGTAGAACCCCGCGACTTTGTCGAGCATAGCGTCCAGGGCGCCTGACTCTTCGCCGATGGCGGTCATCTGTATCGCCATGTTCGGAAAGACGCCGGAGGTACGCATGGCGAAATTCAATTGCATGCCGGTCGAAACGTCCTGGCGGATGCGCAATACCGCACGCTTGAAAACGATGTTGCCGGTCGCGCCGGCCACTGATTCCAGGGCCTCTACCAGTGGCACGCCGGCCGCGAAAGTAGTCGACAGCGTACGGGCGAATCGGGCCACGGCGGACTTGTACATCAATGTGCCAACCAGCGGCAGTTTAAGCAGCCAGGTGTCCGTCCGGTCACGGCAGGCCGGGGATGTCCTGAGGGCGTGACGCATGCCGAAGGCCATCGTTACCAGCGCGCCGAGGACCACCCACCACCAGGCCTGCATGAATTGCGACAGGCCAATGACCATCACGGTGAAGGCCGGCAGTTCGGCGCCGAAGCCTTTGAACACCGACTCGAACTGCGGCACGACATTGACCAGCAGAATCCCGGTGACAATCGCCGCGACGAACACCACCACCAGCGGGTAGGTCATGGCTTTCCTGATCCTGGCCTTGAGACTTTCGCTTTTTTCCTTGTAGGTCGCGACCCGCTCCAAAAGGGTATCGAGGGCACCGGCCTGCTCGCCGGCATCCACCAGGTTGCAATACAGTTCATCGAAATACCGGGGTTTCTTGCGCAGGGCGGCGGCGAAACTGCTGCCTGCCGCGACTTCCTGTTTCAGTTCGTCCACCAGCGTGCGCATGGCCGGATTGTCAAAGCCTTCGCCGATGATGTCGAACGACTGCAGCAACGGCACGCCGGCCTTCATCATCGTCGCCATTTGCCGGGTGAACAGGGCAATGTCCTGGGCCTTGATGCGCTTGCCCATGTTGAAAACCGACTGGTTCTTTTTGCGAACCTTGCCGGGACTGATGCCTTGCCTGCGCAGTTTCGCCTTGATCAGCGCGGGGTTTTGAGCGCTGAGCTCACCGGTTACCTTTGTGCCTTTGCGGTCAATGCCTTCCCATGCATACACGCTGATTTTCGCTGCCTTGACCGCCATGTTCAGTCCTGGGTAATCCGCTTGAGTGGGTCTTATAGCCTAGTCAAACGATGGAGCCAAACCGGCAAGGGTGAGGTGACAAAAAACGTCAGATAGTGCTGATCCTAGTTGTGGGAAAGGGCTTTGCAGCCGCCCAGCCCCCTGCCAACAGGGGCTTCTGGCCTTGGCACAGGCTGTGCTGCCATGGGGCAGGTCATGAGCCTTCGACTCATGCATGGAGTCTGTATATGAATCAAAAAGGTTTTACCCTGATCGAGTTGCTCGTCGTGGTGGCGATCATCGGGATCCTGGCCACGCTGGGTTTGCCGATGTATTCCAAATACCAGGCTCGGGCCAAGGTCACTGCGGCGCTGGCCGAGCTGACGGCGATGAAGGTGCCGTTCGAGGATGTGATCAATCAGGGGGACACTCCGACAATTGCCAACGTGGCGCCTGCCGGCGAGACCTCAACCAACCACTGCGCCCTCGCTGTCACGGCTACAACTGCGGCCGGAGGGGGATCAATCGTTTGTACGTTGCACAATGCCCCGGGGGTGGTCCAGGGCAAAACCGTCACCCTGACACGGGACGAAACCAAAGGCTGGTCATGCAAGAGCAGCGTTTCCGTGGATTACTTGCCTAAAGGGTGTTCCGGTTCTGCGGCATGAATGGCTGAATCAAATCCCCGCTTTGGCGGGGTTTTTCCTGTTTGTCGACCCATCGTCAAATGCCGCAGACAAAGCTCAGAAATTTCAGCATCTTAGGAACTTTCCATAAACCCGCAACTTGCATGCAGTGTTTGTGCTTCTCGTGCATTTTGCATGATTTCGAAAATTGACTGATTTTATAACTTATTGATTTATAAGGCTTTATCTTTTGTTTCAAAGTTGGCACAGCGTTCGCAATATCCCTGGTAACCCTGCCGACATGACACCCGGCAGACTTTTCAGAAAAACAGGAGTTACTCGTATGAAGAAGTTCGCTATCGCTGCCGCTACTGCTACCGCGCTGACCCTGACCATGGCAAACGCGGCATTCGCCCAGACCACTCAAGCCACCCAGGCTCCAATGACCCTGGCGGCGGGTGAAATGACCAAGGCTGAAGAAGCTACTTCCGATACCTGGATCACCACCAAAGTCAAAAGTGACCTGATGACCGAAAAAGGCATTCCAGGCACCGACATCAAAGTCGAAACCAACAAAGGCGTCGTATCGCTGTCCTCCACCGTGGCGGTCACCGAAGCGCAGAAAACCACCGCCGTGGCCATCACCAAGAAAATCAAAGGCGTCAAAGCGGTTTCCGCTGACGGCCTGAAAGCCGAGTAAGGCTAAGGCTTCTCGCCTGGACCGGGAGAAGGTGCGACAGACGGGCAGAGTCATACGTCTGTTGCAACCTGAGTGTTCATGCGAAAGGCCAAAAGGAGTTTGGCCAGCACAGGCCCCGCGCATTTTTGCCGGGGCCTGTTCTATGTGGGACGCTGAAAACCCAATGTGGGAGCGGGCTTGCTCGCGAAAGCGGTGTGCCATTCAACCAACAAGTTGACTGATCTATCGCCTTCGCGAGCAAGCCCGCTCCCACATTGGATAGTGCTAATCAATTGCCGCGCTTGCTGGTGATCTGTTTCAGCCGGTTGCCTTCAAATCGCAAGTATTGATACATGCCACCCTTCGGTCCGTAGGTCCATTCCTCGACCTGAAACTCCTCGCGCCGATCTGCACTGCGCTTGTAACCCAGCAGGTCGCGACTGATCGGCTCGCCGCATTTCTGCAGGACCTCACTCGAGCGGTCGCCGATGCTGATCAATTGGCTGCCACAGCGCAGGGTATCGGTCGCCCAGGCCTGACTGGCCGACAGCGCCAGAACCAGGCCTGTCAGCCACCACCGGATCATCACTCGGCATCCAGATGCATCGGCGTTACCACGCGGCCGTCACTTTCTGCCTCGCCCAGATTGGCGTCGATGAAGTACACCCGGTCGTCTTCCAGCTGGGCCTTGTCGACCAGGTAATCCTTGATGCTGCTGGCGCGCTCCTGGCCCAGTTGGCGTAACAACACGTCACTGGAGCTCCAGAACTTGATCACCTCGGCCCGCATTTTCGCGGTGCGATCTTCCTTGCCCAGATCCTTCCATTCGGCAGGGGGCTGGGCTTTCAGACGGGTGCGGTAGATACCTTCGAGCAGCGGGCCTTTTTCCCCGTCCGGCACTTCCAGCAACGAAGCCTGGGCCGGGACCTTGTCACCGCGGCGCTGGAGCATTTTGTAGTAGTTGTACTGGTATTCACGTTCCAGGCGTTGTTCGGCGATCAGCGGGCCATCACTGCTCTGGGCGGCGGTGCCTTCGATTTCCAGGCGCAGGGCCGGGCGTTCCTTGAGCGCCTTGGAGAGTTTGTCCAGAGCGCCTTCGGCGTCCTTGCTCAGGTCGCTGGAACCCGCTGCGAAGGAAACACTGCCCAGGTCTTCCGCCCCACCACCGTTGACCAGCCCACCAATGAGCTTGAACGGCGCTGCCGCGGCTTTGACGATCAGGTTACGCAGGGTCTGCCAGACAATCGGCATGATGCTGAATTGCGGGTTGTTCAGGTCGCCGGTGACCGGCAGTTCGATGGAAATCTTGCCGTCGACGTCCTTGAGCAAGGCAATGGCCAGTTTTAGCGGCAAGCTCACGGCATCCGGGCTGTCTACTTTTTCACCCAGTTGCAACTGTTCAACCACCACTTTGTTTTCAGCTTTGAGTTGGCCCTTGGTGATCTGGTAGTGCAGGTCGAGATTGAGCCGGCCCTTGCGGATACGGTAGCCGGCGAACTTGCCGGAGTAGGGCGTCAGCGTGGTCAGTTCCACGCGTTTGAAGCTGGTGGCGATGTCGAGGCTGGCCATCGGGTCGAACGGATTGACGGCGCCCTTGATGGTCACCGGCGCGTAGCGATCGACCTTGCCCTTGATGTCGACACCGGCCGGTTTTGGCTGGCGGCTGTCGATGGTGCCGATCTGCCCGTTGAGTTGCTGGATGGCGGTGGCGAAGTTCGGCGTCAGGCTGAAGTCGGCGAAGTTGGCCGAACCGTCATTGATGAAAATGCCGCCGATGTGGATGCCCAGCGGCTTTTCCTTGCTGGCCGGTTTGCTCGCCGCGGTTTTTGCTCCGGAGTCCGCCGGCTGCGGAATCAGCAGGTCATCGATATTGGTGGTGCGATCATCGTTGATCATGAAGCGCGCATAGGGCTGGAACAGGTTGATCTTGTCGATCGACAGGCTGTCCCCATGCTGATAGTTCAGGCCTTCGACCACGACCTGTTGCCACTTGAGGAAGTCGCGGGTCTTCAGGGTGTCCAGGGTGTGCAACTGATCGACCTGGGCGCGGCCGGTGACGTTGAAGGCCAGGGGCTCGGTGCTTTTCAGGTTGACCGCCAGGTCACTGCCGAGCATGCCGCTGCGCAGTTCCAGGCGAATGAACGGCGTGATGTAGGACTGGGCAACCCGCAGGTCGATGTCCTTGGTCTGTACCTTCAGCGTGGCGCTGACAGGGGCCAGGTTAACCTCGCCATCGGCCATGATCTTGCCTTGCTTGCCCACGCCGGTATCGAGCTTGAGGGTAAAGGGCGAGCCGTTGAGGCTGTCGAAGTTTTGCAGGTCGAGGTTCAGCGGGCTCAAGTCGAGGGCGACGGCGGGTTGTGCCTTGCGGTCAGCCAGATGCACCGTGTAATCGCGCAACTGCACATCCTTGAGCAGCACCTGCCAGGGTTTGTCTGGCGCGGCCGGTTCAGGTTTCGGCGAGTCTGCCGCTGCCGGAGCACTGGCCGGTTCGGCATCCGCCTTGGCCTTGGCTTTGGCTGCGGGTTTGGATGGCTGGCTGGCGAACAGTTTCTGCCAGTCGAGCTGGCCGTCCGATTCCAGTGCGGCCCAGGTCTCCAGTTTGTTGCTGCGGATCTTGCCGACCACCACTTTCTGTTTGGCCAGATCCACCGTGGTTTCGCTGATGTCCAGGCGCTCAAGTTTCACCAGTGGCCGGCCATCCGGGGCCTTGATCGCGAAGGGGGCGATGTTGACCGCTACATTGTTCAGCAGCAGCTCGGTTTCCTTGGCCAGGTTGAGTTTGTAGTCGGTACTGATGCTCATCACGCCATGTTCGAGGTCCAGTGGTACGGCATCGCGCACATAGGGCCAAAAGGCTTTCATCTTGCCATCAGTGATTTTCAGCTTACCTTCGGAGGCAATCGGGATCAGGCTGAAGTTGCCGGTCCAGTCGATTTGTCCGCCGTTGGGACCGATGGCCACCAGGGTCATGTCGGCGCTGTCTTCGGGCAGGGTGCTGAGGTTTTTCAGCTCGAAATCGAGTGTGTCGTAGAGAAACTCGATGGGCTCGCTGGGCCGGGCGTCTTCAAAGTGTACGGCGCCGCCGGCCAGTTTGATCCGCTCGATGCGCAGCGGAAATGGCTTGGCATCCGGGTCGGCCGGTGTGGGTTCGCTCTCTGGCAGTTTGAACAGCCCAAGCAGATTGAGTTTGCCGTCCTTGCTGAAGAGGATCTCGGTCTTGGGCTTGTCCAGTTCGATATCGGCCAGGTGCACCGCCTTGGTCCACAGACTGTCGAGTTGCAGGTTGGCGTACAGGCGTTCGAAAGCGACCTGCTCCTTGCCGGGCTCGCCGATGTTCAGGCCCCAGAGGGTCAGTTCGAGGCTGAACGGATTGAACTCGATCCGCTGGATTGTGGCGGGGGTGGTGGCGTAGTTGGCCAGTTGCTGGTTGGCAACACGCAACGCGACCCCCGGTAAAATCAGAAAGCCCAGCAAGCTGTAGAGGGCCAGAGCAGTCAACAAGGCGCCGATGGCGCGTATCAATCCTTTGTACATGTGTGGCTTCATCTGTCTGAATCGGAGTGCCTTGGAGTATGGCACGCGTTTCCGGTTCCGAAGTGATCGGCCTGTTCAGGAATTTTCAGATTTCTCCGACCACGGTCAGAGCTGCAGGATCAGGGTTTTCAGTGGTGGTTGCTGATCCATCGACGGAAAGTCGCCGCCTGGCTTCATCACGGTGCACTCACGCACTGGTCGTCCGGCTTTCTCTGCACAACGCAACACCTGCTCGCGCCAGTCGTCCATGCTGACTTTCGCCAGGTTGTTGCAGCAGATCAACACGCCGTTGTCGGCGGTGGTCAGCAAGGCTGGCTTGAGCAGGCTCTGGTAGTCGCGTAGCAGGTCGACGGTGCCGAATGCGCTCTTGGCCCAGGCCGGTGGGTCGAGCAGCACCAGATCGTACTGGCGCTGTTCCAGGCGCTGATAACTTGGCAGTTTTTGCCCGCGGCGCTGGCTGACCGGCAAGCCGGCCAGTTGGCGTATGGCCGGGAAGTAGTCGGACTGGATAAATTCCATGGTCGGCAACTGCGGGTTGAGCAAACCGTTCTCCCGACCGACCGCCAGGTTGCCTTCGGCGAAGTCCAGGTTACAGACCTCGCGCGCTCCGCCCGCAGCCGCACTGAGGCCGACACCACAGGTGTAGGCGAACAGGTTCAGTACGCTTTTGTTCTTGCTGTGATCCTTGACCCAGCCACGGGTGTTGCGCAGGTCGAGGAACAGCAGCGGGTCTTGTCCGGCATGGCGGCCACGGACCCGATAGTTCAGGCCCCATTCGTGGCCGACCAGGTCTTGCAGGGCGGCTTCGTCGGCACGGTAGACGATGTCTTCGCGGTCGATGCGCGAGTTGCCCCGGGAGCGGTCGTTGTAGACCAGCAGGGTTGCAAAACCCAGATGTTGATTGATCGTTTCGTGCAGTTGCAGCAGCGTCTCGCGCTCCAGCGCCTGGTGGAAACTTTGCACCAGCAACTGCGGGCCGTAACGGTCGATGGTCAGGCCACCGGCACCTTCCTGGCTGCCGTGGAACAGGCGATAGCAATCGGTGCCTTGCTGGTGCAGTTCGGCGAGCAGGTCCTGGCGTTGATCGAGGGCGGCGCGCAGCGCCTGATTCAAGGAAGACATGCTGGGCGCCTTGCAGGAGAGAATTGGGCGCGGGAGTTTAACAGTTTTGGCGCGGGACCGAGGCGCTGCCTTCGCGAGCAAGCCCGCTCCCACAGGGGACTTAGGCAGAACACACATTTTGTGTACGGCATAAAACCTGTGGGAGCGGGCTTGCTCGCGAAGCTTTTGACTTTGTTCTGCCTAAGTAATCCCCATCCGTCGCTTGGCCCGCTGCACCGAGCCATTACGCACCGCCCAGCGCAGCATAGGCGCGCTGCGATTGACGCTGGCGCGGATCAGCTTGCGTTGCAACGGGCTCTGGCTGACGCCGAGCATGTCGCTGGCCCAGTCCGGCAGCAGATCGATTCCAGCCTGCATCATCAACCCGCCGAATGGCTTGGCCAAACGACTGGGGGAGGGAGCGTTCAGCAACAGGCGCAGGACTTCCCGGCTGCGTTCGTCGCATAGTAACTGTGGGCGCATGCGCTCAAGGTAGTCGGCAATTTCCTGCCGCGAACGGGGCACATCCCGGGCGCCGAGGCGCTCGGCGATCATGGCAATTTCAGCGTAATAGCGATCCTGGTCGGCCGGGGACAGGTGCGGATTGCGATAGCGCAAATGCCCGGCGAGGAAGTTGCTGACTTCCGCCACATGCACCCACGTCAGCAATTGGGGATCGCTGGCGGCGTAGGGGCGTCCATCCGGCGCCGTGCCGGTAATCTGCAAATGAATGGTGCGGACTTTTTCGATCAGCCAGTCGGCGTCCTGCCGCGAACCGAAAGTGGTACCGGAGATGAACTGCCCGGTGCGGCGCAGGCGACCGAGCATGTCTTCACGAAAGTTCGAATGGTCCCAGACCCCGGCCAATGCCAGCGGGTGCAGGGCTTGCAGCATCAAGGCGCTGATGCCACCTATCAGCATGCTGCTGAAATCACCATGGACTTGCCAACTCACCGAGTCCGGCCCGAACAGGCCGGGGTCGCCCTTGGGGTTTTCCAGGTCGAGCTTGCCCAGGGACAGGCCGGTCAGGCTCATGATCTGGGTTTCGATGCGGGTGCGAATGAATTCCATGGCCACTCTGTAGGCGCGAGCTTGCTCGCGATGGTCGTTAACGGTAACGCGTTTCTCCTGAATACACGCGGCGCGCTTGAGTTCATCGCGAGCGAGTTCGCTCCTACAAAGGCACGTTATTGATTCAGGCGTTTATCGATCAAGCCTTGTACCACGCTTGGATCGGCCAGGGTCGAAGTGTCGCCCAGGCTGTCGAGTTCATTGCAGGCGATCTTGCGCAGAATGCGTCGCATGATCTTGCCTGAGCGGGTTTTCGGCAAGGCCGGCGCCCACTGGATCAAGTCCGGCTTGGCGAAACTGCCGATTTCCTGGCTGACAAGGGCCAGCAATTCTTTCTTCAGTTCATCATTGGTTTCGACGCCGTTCATGGGCGTGACAAAGACATAGATGCCCTGGCCCTTGATGTCGTGGGGATAACCGACCGCAGCGGCCTCGGCGATGCTCTCGTGCAGCACCAGGGCGCTTTCCACTTCGGCGGTGCCGATGCGGTGGCCGGAAACGTTGATCACATCGTCGATGCGCCCGGTGATCCAGTAATCACCATCCTCATCGCGCCGCGCGCCATCGCCGGTGAAGTAGTAGCCGGGGTAGGGCTTGAAGTAGGTGTCGATCATGCGCTGCGGATCGCCGTAGACACTGCGGATCTGTGCTGGCCAACTGGACTTGATGGCCAGTACGCCACTGCCGGCGCCTTTGATTTCCTTGCCCTGCTCGTCGAGCAGTACCGGCTGCACGCCGAACATCGGTTGTGTCGCACAAC
Organism: Pseudomonas sp. P5_109; assembly: GCF_034009455.1. Classification (NCBI taxonomy): domain Bacteria; kingdom Pseudomonadati; phylum Pseudomonadota; class Gammaproteobacteria; order Pseudomonadales; family Pseudomonadaceae; genus Pseudomonas; species Pseudomonas sp. P5_109. The sequence goes on along the minus strand of NZ_CP125380.1, from coordinate 6,012,684 downwards.
CAGGCTTGATCCGCTGCGCACTGACCAAAGGGCTGAGCATGATGCCGCCGGTTTCGGTCTGCCACCAGGTATCGACGATCGGGCAGCGCTCTTCTCCGACCTCATGGAAGTACCACTCCCACGCTTCCGGGTTGATCGGCTCACCCACCGTACCGAGTAGCCTGATGCTGGCGCGGGATGTTTGCTGCAACGGTCCGGGGCCTTCGCGCATTAACGAGCGCAGGGCCGTCGGGGCGGTATAGAAAATGTTTACCTTGTGCTTGTCGATCACCTGCCAGAAACGCGAGGTAGTCGGGTAGCTTGGCACGCCTTCGAAGATCAGCGTGGTCGCGCCGTTGGCCAGCGGGCCGTAGACGATGTAGCTGTGGCCTGTGACCCAGCCGACATCGGCGGTGCACCAGAAGACTTCGCCGTCGCGGTAGTCCAGCACGTACTTGAAGGTCATTGCGGCTTGCAGCAGGTAGCCGCCAGTGGTGTGCAACACGCCCTTGGGTTTGCCGGTGCTGCCGGAGGTGTAGAGGATGAACAACGGGTCCTCGGCGTCCATCGGCTCGGGCGGGCAATCGGCGCTGGCATCGCGCAGGGCCTGCTGATACTTGATGTCCCGGCCTTCGACCCAGTCCACCTCACTCTTGGAGTGTTCGACCACGATGACGGTGCTGACATTCGGACAACTCTGTAGGGCCTTGTCGACCTTTTCCTTGAGCGGTACGGCCTTGCCGCCGCGTACTCCCGCGTCGGCAGTGATCACGGTTTGGCAGTCGGCGTCGAGAATCCGGTCGCGTACGGAGTCCGGGGAGAAGCCGCCAAATACGACTGAGTGCACTGCGCCGATACGGGTACAGGCCAGCATGGCGTAGGCGGCTTCGGGAATCATCGGCATGTAGATGCACACGCGGTCGCCTTTTTTCACGCCACGGCTTTTCAGCACGTTGGCCAGGCGGCAGACGTTTTCATGCAGTTGTTTGTAGGTGATCGAGGTCGAGTCGGCAGGGTCGTCGCCTTCCCAGATGATGGCGACCTGATCGCCGCGTTTTTCCAGGTGCCGGTCGATGCAGTTGTAGCTGACGTTCAGCTTTCCACCGGCAAACCAGCTGGCTTCTCCGGTTTTCAGGTTGTAGCGCTGGACGGTTTCCCAGGGCGTGCTCCAGTCGAGAAAACGCGTGGCCTGTTCGGCCCAGAACGTACTGGGGTGTTCAATGGATTCGCGGTACAGGCGCTGATAGTCGTCTTGACTCAATTGTGCAGCCCGGCGGACGGCATCGGCTTTGGGGAACGTGCTGATATCGAACATGACGGTTCCTTATTCTTGTTTTGCGACAAAGATAAAGATGCGCCAGGAGGTCAATGGGTTCAAGAGGGGAGCGGTGCGACCCTCGTAGGAGCTGGCTTGCCAGCGAAAGCGGTGGATCAGTCAAAATTTATTGGACTGACACACCGTCATCGCTGGCAAGCTGCTCCTACAGGGGGCCATCAAATCACCCGCGGTGACGACCACGGAAGTAATTGATCAGCCCTTGGGTCGAAGCGTCCTCGGCCGGCGCCTCTTCGCTGCCGACCAGGCGGTTGTAGACGCCCTTGCCCAGCTCTTTGCCCAGCTCCACACCCCACTGGTCGAAGGCGTTGATGCCCCAGATCACGCTCTGCACGAAAACTTTGTGTTCGTACATCGCCACCAGAGCGCCGAGACGACGAGGGCTGATGCGCTCCACAACCAGGGTGTTGCTCGGACGGTTGCCCGGGATCACCTTGTGTGGCGCGAGTTTCTGCACTTCGTCTTCGCTCAGGCCCTTGTCACGCAGCTCGGTTTCGGCCTCGGCCAAGGTCTTGCCGAGCATCAGCGCCTGGCTTTGCGACAGGCAGTTGGCGTACAGCCACTGGTGGTGGTCGGACACCGGGTTGAAGCTGACGATCGGCACGATGAAGTCGGCCGGGATCAACTGGGTGCCCTGGTGCAGCAACTGGTGGTAGGCGTGCTGACCGTTGCAGCCGACGCCGCCCCAGATCACCGGCCCGGTGTCGGTGGACACTGGTTTGCCGTCCTGGCGCACGCTCTTGCCGTTGGATTCCATGTCCAGCTGTTGCAAGTGCTTGGTGATGTTACGCAGGTAGTGATCGTACGGCAGGATCGCGTGGCTTTGCGCGCCCCAGAAGTTGCCGTACCACACGCCGAGCAAGGCCAGCAGCACCGGCATGTTCTGTTCGAACGGCGCGGTCAGGAAGTGCTGGTCCATGGTGTAGGCACCGGACAGCAATTCCTTGAAGTTGGACATGCCGATGGCCAGGGCAATCGGCAAACCGATGGCCGACCACAGCGAGTAGCGGCCGCCGACCCAGTCCCACATCGGGAAGATGTTTTCTTCGCGGATGCCGAACGCTACCGCGGCGGCGTTATTGCTCGATACCGCGATGAAATGGCGATACAGCTCGGCTTCCGAACCACCCTGGGCCAGGTACCAGGCACGGGCGGCTTGGGCGTTCTTCAGGGTTTCGAGGGTGTTGAAGGATTTCGACGAGACGATGAACAGCGTGGTCTCGGCGCGCAGCTTCATGGTCAATTCGTGGAATTCGCTGCCGTCGATGTTTGCCAGGTAATGGCAACGCACGCCTTTCTGGGCGTAGGACAGCAAGGCTTCGGACACCAGTTCCGGGCCGAGGAAGGAGCCACCGATGCCGATGTTGACCACGTCAGTGATCGGCTTCTCGGTGTAACCGCGCCACAGACCATCGTGGATACGGCCCACGAGGTCGGTGATCTGGTTCAGCACCTTGTGCACTTCCGGCATCACGTTGACGCCGTTGACCGACAGCTTGTCGCCTACCGGGCGACGCAGGGCGGTGTGCAGGGCTGGACGACCTTCGGAAGCGTTGACGATTTCGCCGTCGAACAGCGATTTGATCGCGCCCTTGAGATCGACTTCGTTGGCCAGGCCCACCAGCAGATTGCGGGTCTCGGCGTTGATCAGGTTCTTCGAGTAGTCGAGAAACAGACCGCAGCTGCTGAGGGTGAATTGAGTAAAACGCTGCGGATCGGCATTGAAGGCTTCGCGCATGCTGAAATCCTGCATGGCTTGGCGGTGGTCATTCAGCGCTTGCCAGGCAGGCAGAGCGGTAACGTCGTGAGGAGTGCGGTAATACGCCATCGCTGCGGGTTTCCTTATTACTTGAACGGCCTTTTGAACACTAAAAATCCCGGAGCGCTATGGATGGGCGTTCCGGTCAACTGCGTCGACACGATTTCATGGCGCAGGGCGACTACAGTAAACCCCGCGCAATGATCTGTCTTGACTTTGTCTGACCTGTTTCCGGTACTTTTTTAACATCGAAGTTAGGAATAGTCCGACAAACGGAAGAGACAGGACTCGGATCAGGCGACCTGGACCGGAATGGCGTTGCTGGTGTGACTCAATTCATTGCCCGGTGCCATGTAGAGCATGCGTGGCTTGAAGTTGAGCAGTTCGGCTTCGCTGTAATGGGCGTAAGCGCAGATGATCACGCGATCGCCGACCTTGGCCTTGTGTGCCGCGGCGCCGTTGACCGAGATCATGCGCGAACCTTCTTCGCCACGGATGGCGTAGGTGGTGAAGCGCTCGCCGTTGTCGATGTTGTAGATCTGGATCTGTTCGTACTCACGGATACCGGACAGGTCCAGCCATTCGCCGTCGATGGCGCAGGAACCTTCGTAATCGAGTACGGCGTGGGTGACTTCGGCGCGATGCAGCTTGGCTTTGAGCATGATGGCGTGCATGAGTATTTCCCAGGTCGGCGGGCAAATGGCCCGAAGGGTTTGTGGGGGACGAGCAGATCTGACTGTGGGAGCGGGCTTGCTCGCGATGGACGTTAACGATTACGCGTATTTCCTGAATGTACGCGGCGCGTCGGAGTTCATCGCGAGCAAGCTCGCTCCTACAGGTTTTTTCGGTGTTTAGATTGGCGCGTCGAGGTTCAGGTGCAGGTTGTCGATCAACCGCGTAGTCCCGAGGAACGCCGCCACCAGAATCACCAGGTCACGATCCTGCGCATTTGCCGGGCGCAAGGTCAGGGCGTGGCGGATTTCCAGGTAATCCGGGCGCAGGCCGGCAGCTTCGAGCTGTTGCAGCTTCATGCCGATCAACGCAGGAAAGTCGCGCTCACCTTGTTTAATCGCCCCGGCGATCTCGCTCAACGTGCGATACACCACCGGCGCCACGGCCCGCTGCTCTTCGTTGAGGAAGCCGTTGCGCGAGGACAGCGCCAGGCCATCGGCCGCGCGAACGGTCGGCTCTCCGATGATCTGGATCGGCATGTTCAGGTCATGTACCAGCGCGCGAATCACCGCCAGTTGCTGGAAGTCTTTCTCGCCGAAAATCGCCAGGTCCGGCTGGACCATGTTGAACAGCTTGCTGACCACCGTCGCCACACCTTCGAAATGCCCCGGACGACTCGCGCCACACAGGCCTTCGGACAATTGCGGGACGCTGACGCGGGTCTGGCCGGCCATGCCGTCGGGGTACATTTCTTCAACAGCGGGGGCAAACAGCAAATGGCAACCGGCCTGGAGCAGTTTTTCCTGGTCGGCGGCGAGAGTGCGCGGGTACTTGTCGAGGTCTTCACCCGCACCGAATTGCAGCGGGTTGACGAAAACGCTCGCGACCACGAAGTCCGCCCGCTGGGAGGCTTTGGTCACCAGTGCAACGTGGCCGCTGTGCAGGTTGCCCATGGTTGGCACAAAGGCGATGCGCTTGCCTTCGCTACGGGCACGGGCCACGGCGGCCCGCAGTTCGCGTACGGTTTTTACGGTGTTCATGCAGAGAATCCGTGTTCGATCCCAGGGAAGGTCGCCGCTTTGACTTCAGTCACGTAGGCATTCAGTGCAGCTTCAATGCTGGTCTGGCCAGTCATGAAGTTTTTCACGAACTTTGGCACGCGGCCGGTAATGGACAACCCCAGCATGTCATGCAGGACCAGCACCTGGCCGTCGGTACGATTGCCAGCGCCAATACCGATCACCGGAATCTTCACCGCCTGGGTGATTTCTTCTGCCAGTTCGCTCGGGACGCATTCGAGCAGCAGCATTGCCGCGCCAGCCTGTTCCAGGGAAATCGCGTCGGCACGCATTTGCCGCGCCTGGTTTTCATTGCGACCCTGGACCTTGTAGCCGCCAAGGATGTTCACCGATTGCGGCGTCAGGCCCATGTGCGCGCAGACAGGGATGCCACGTTCGGCCAGCAGGCGGATCGAATCGGCCAGCCACAATGCACCTTCAACCTTGACCATGTGCGCGCCGGCCTGCATCAACAGGGCGCTGTTGGTCATGGCTTGCTCGGTGGTGGCGTAGGCCATGAAAGGCAGGTCGGCGAGGATCAGGGCATCGCTGTTACCGCGTTTGACGGCAGCCACGTGGTAAGCCATTTCCGCGGTGGTGACAGGCAAGGTGCTGTCGTGGCCCTGCAAAACCATGCCGAGGGAGTCGCCCACCAGCAGCACTTCGACGCCAGCCTGATTGCAGGCATGGGCGAAGGTCGCGTCGTAGCAGGTCAGCATGGTGATCTTTTCACCTTTTTGCTTCAGACCTTGCAGGGTGGTCAGGGTGATGGCTGGCATGAAAAGTTCCTCATTCAGGCGCTGTGGAAACTACTGCGAGTAACGCGCGTGATTCTTCGTTGAATACAGGCGCACGCTCTTTTGTCGTGCTTTTAAGGCCTGGATTGCGCCCTTGAACGCCGTGTTGGCGGCAGCGGGACGCCTATAGTCGTGAGGAGAACGAGGGAAGTCAATTGCGTGTGTTACCGCATTGTTACGGGTGGGGTGTTACCGGGGTAACTGATGCGATTCAGCAGCAGATCTTGTGCGCGACACAAAACCAATGTGGGAGCGGGCTTGCTCGCGAAGGGGGCATCACATTCAACATTAATGTTGATTGATACACCGCTTTCGCGAGCAAGCCCGCTCCCACAGGGGGATTTGTGTCACGTCGGGGGCAGGCGTTCCAGGCCGACGAACGGGCAGGCGGCGAGTAATTCACTTAGCTCGCGGCCATCGGCCAGGCGCAGATCCGCAGGTGCCAGTTCCGCCAGTGGGTACAGCACGAAGGCCCGTTCCTGCATGTGGTAGTGGGGAACCTTCAGGCGCGGTTCGTCGATCAGGCGGTCACCGAACAGCAAGATGTCGAGGTCCAGCGTGCGCGGTCCCCAGCGCTCAAGACGTTCGCGACCCTGGCCGTTTTCAATGGCCTGCAAGGCATCCAGCAGTTCCAGCGGCGTCAGCGTGCTGTCGAGGGCCGCCACCGCGTTGGTATAGCGCGGTTGCCCGGGTAGCAGCGAGTCGCTTTGGTAAAACGCGGACACCCCGACCAGTCGTGATTGCGGCAAGTCCGACAGCGCCTCGACGGCGCTGCGCAATTGTTCGGCGGGGTCAGCCAGATTGCTGCCCATGCCGATGTAGATGCGTTCCATGGATTACTCGCCCGTGGTGCTCGAAGCGCCGGCGGCGCGTTTGCGCTTGGAACCACCGCTGCGGCGACGCTTGCGCGGGGCGCCGGTACCTTCTTCCTTGCCGCTGAGGTCGCGGATCATGTCGCGACGCTCGCTTTCGTTGGCGTCCTGATAATCGGTCCACCATTCGCCCAGGCCATCGGTCTGCTCACCGGCGCTTTCACGCAGCAGCAGGAAGTCGTAGCCAGCACGGAAACGCGGATTGTCCAGCAGCAGGTCGGCACGTTTGCCGCTGCGGCGAGGCAGGCGTTCCTGCATGTCCCAGATCTCGCGGATCGGCATGGTGAAGCGTTTTGGAATCGCGATGCGCTGGCACTGTTCGGCAATCAGCTCGTGCGCCGCTTCCTGCATTGCCGGAATCGGCGGCATGCCACGCTCCTGCAGGCGCAGGACGCGGGCCGGCAGGGCAGGCCAGAGCAGGGCCGCAAACAGGAACGCCGGGGTGACCGGTTTGTTCTGCTTGATCCGCAGGTCGGTGTTGATCAGGGCTTCGCTGATCAGGGTGTGGGTGTATGTCGGGTTGTACTCCAGTGCTTCGGCGCTGGCCGGGAACAGTGGATCGAACAATTGCAGGTCGACCAGCATTTCAAACGTATCGGCGGCGTGGCCGGAGAGGAACAGCTTGAGCACCTCTTCGAACAGGCGGGCCGACGGGATCTCGCGCAACATCGGCGCCAGGTCGCGGATCGGCATGGCGCTGTGTTTTTCGATGCCGAAGTTCAGCTTGGCGGCGAAACGCACGGCCCGCAGCATGCGTACCGGATCTTCCTGGTAGCGTTGCTTCGGATCGCCGATCAGGCGGATCAGGTGATTGCGGATGTCGTGTACGCCGTTGGCGTAGTCGAGGATGCGTTCACTGACCGGATCGTAATACAGGGCATTGATGGTGAAGTCACGACGTTGCGCGTCTTCTTCCAGGGTGCCATAGACGTTATCGCGCAGGATGCGCCCGCTTTCGTTTCGAGAAGACTGGTTGCTGTCTTCCTCGTCTTCGTTTTGCGGGTGGTTGGCGCGGAAGGTCGCGACTTCGATGATTTCGCGACCGAAGTGGATATGCACCAGTTTGAATCGACGCCCGATGATTCGCGCGTTACGGAATTCGGCCCGCACCTGCTCGGGTGTGGCGCTGGTGGCAACGTCGAAATCTTTCGGTGTGATGCCCAGCAACATATCGCGCACGCAACCGCCAACCAGGTAAGCCTGATAACCGGCGCTCTGCAGGCGTTCAACGATATTCACCGCATAACGGCTGAATTGCGCCTTTTGCAGCGAATGTTGGCCGCTGTTGAGCACTTCAGGCGTGCTGCGAATGTGTTGCGTAGGACGCTTGGGAGAACGGAATGACTGGAACAGCTTCTTCAGCATGGGATGCACTGTTTGAAGGAATATTCGGCCATAACAGAAGAATGACCGCATGATGGGCGGGGATTCTAGCATTTAGTCGGGGGATGGTGTAGGACACTGTAGGAGCGAGCTTGCTCGCGATGGTCGCGATGGTCGCGATGGTCGCGAACGATAACTCGTACATCCAGATACCCAACGACGTCCTCAGGTTCTTCGCGAGCAAGCTCGCTCCTACAGGAAGCGGGGGGATGGGGGGGTAGAAACTACAAGGGGAGCCGAAGCTCCCCAAGAAGTAGTTGCATGCTCTATTTTTATTTTTGGTTTCGGGCTTTTTGTTTTTGTTGAGTGCCCTCGCCATGAAGCTTCCTTCATGACCCTCCCAATCGGGAGCCAAGAGCAAACGGATTGCTTTGGTCGCTGAATTGCAGTGATCTTTCGATCCAACCAGTACAGGCTCTGTCTTAGGACAGTTTTTGTTGTTCTCGGCCTGGTCGTGGGGCTAGCCCCAAATACAACGCCTCTCCAAAAGAATCAGTTAGCTGCGCCTCTCGCCGTCTTGTTTTTATTGTGCGTGAGTCGATTCGTCTTATTTTTATTGTCTTGTGCATTGCTTGTTATTGTTCTTGTACCAAACATATAGCAGGGTGCGTGCCAACTTTTGCGAAACCCAATAAAACAAGGGGTTAGGCCGGCTGGCAGGTATTTCGAGGGCCAAAAAAAGCCGGGGCTTCGTTACCGTAAGCCCCGGCTTCTGTTACGTGAAAACGCTGAGGTAACAGTTTTTTCACAAAGTCATGTGTTACCCGCACATGTGACAGGTGCGGTTCAGCTTTCGCTGGCCACCCCGGTCTTGCGCCGCGGAATGCCCAGGCGTTGACGGCGCTCCCACAAGCATTTGCGGCTGACCCCGAGTTTGCGGGCCAGTTCGGTTTCGGTCATGTGGTCCTGATGCTCAAGGACGAAATGCTGGAAGTAGTCTTCCAGGGAGAGGTCTTCGGTCGGCTCGTGGTTGTTGTTACTGGCGTTGCCGTTGCCCTGTTGTGGGGGCAGGCCAATGAACTCGTCGTCGTCCAGGTCGCCCAGCTCGATGTCGATGCCCAGCAGCTCGGCGGAGATTTCCGGGCTTTCGCACAGGATAACGGCGCGCTCGACGGCGTTTTCCAGTTCACGAACGTTGCCCGGCCAGGAGTAGTGACGAATGGCTTGCTCGGCATCCGCGGCGAATTTCAGGTCGGTGCGGTTGACTCGCGCACTTTGCCGCGCCAGGAAGGCGTTGGCGATTTCGTTGACGTCCGCACCGCGTTCGCGCAGGGCTGGCAGCTTCAGCGCGATAACGTGGAGTCGGTAATACAAGTCTTCGCGGAACTGGCCGATCTTCGCCAGGCTCTTGAGGTCGCGGTGAGTCGCGGCGATCAGGCGCACATCGACTTTCTGCGACTGCACGGAACCTACACGACGAATTTCGCCTTCCTGCAATACGCGCAGCAGGCGAGCCTGGGCTTCCAGTGGCAGTTCGCCGATTTCGTCGAGGAACAAGGTGCCGCCGTCCGCCGCTTCCACCAGGCCGGCGCGCCCGGCGCTGGCGCCGGTGAATGCGCCTTTTTCGTGGCCGAACAGTTCGGACTCGATCAGGCTTTCCGGAATGGCCGCGCAGTTCACTGAAATCATCGGTGCCTTGGCGCGCCTGGACAGGTTGTGCAGGGCGCGCGCCACCAGTTCTTTACCGGTACCCGATTCGCCCTGGATCAGAACGTTGGAGTCGGTCGGTGCCACTTTGCGAATCTTGCCGTACAGGTCCTGCATCGGCGGGCACGAGCCGATAATGCCGATTTCACCGTTGCTGTTGTCGGCACCGGATTTCGCCGCACCGTTGGTGGCTTTGCCGGTAACCACTTCACCACCGGTTTGTGCCGTTTGCCGGTCACGCAGGATTCGCGCGGCGGCTTGCAGCATTTCGTCGTGGTCGAATGGCTTGGCAATGTAATCAACCGCACCCATTTTCATCGAGTCAACCGCCGAGCGCAGGCTGGCGTAGCTGGTCATGATCAGCACCGGCGTGCCCTGGGCGAGCTTGATCAGCTCGGTGCCAGGCGCGCCCGGCAGACGCAGGTCACTGACGATCAGATCGAACGAGGGAATGGTGAAGCGTTCTTGTGCTTCCTGCACTGAACCGGCTTCGCTGACCTGGTACTGGTTACGTTCCAGCAGGCGGCGCAAGGCGGAGCGGATAATGGTTTCGTCTTCGACGATCAAAATGTGCGGCATTGATTCGATACTCTCGACGGTCTCAGTTCACAGCGGACGTCGCTTCGACATGACGCGGCAAGGTAACCCTGATTCGGGTGCCGCGTTGGCTTTGAACATCAGCCGGGCTGTCGATGGTGATTTGTCCATAATGCTCTTCAACGATGGAATAGACCAGTGCAAGGCCCAGACCGGTGCCTTCGCCAGGATCCTTGGTGGTGAAGAAAGGTTCGAACAATCGGTCCATGATGCTCGACGGAATACCGCTGCCTTCGTCCTCCACGATCAGGTCGACCGTGTGTTCGCCGGCTTCGCTCTTGACCCGTACCGCACTGCCGGGAGGCGAGGCGTCACGGGCGTTTGAAAGCAGGTTGATCAATACCTGGGCCAGCCGTTGCGGGTCGCCTTCGACCCAGTGTTCGGGGTCGCACAGGTTGTAGAACTGCACTTCGAAATTGCGTCGGTTCAAGGCCAGCAGGCCGATGGCATCCTGAGCCACTTCGGCCAGACAGACGGGCTCGTCGCTGTGCTGGTGACTGCCGGCATGGGCAAAGCTCATCAGCGACTGGACGATGCGCGACACACGTTTGGTCTGCTCGAGGATCTGCCCGCTGATTTCCTTCAGCTCGCCGTCTTCTTCCCGCTCTTCGCGCAGGTTCTGCGCCAGGCACGCGATACCGGTAATCGGGTTGCCGATTTCATGGGCCACGCCGGCCGCCAGTCGACCGATGCTGGCCAGGCGCTCGGAGTGCACCAGTTTGTCTTCGAGCATCTGGGTTTCAGTCAGGTCTTCCACCAGCAGAACCAGGCCACTGTTGCCCGGCGCGAGCGGTTCGTCGATCGCCGCCTTGTGCAGGTTCAGCCAGCGGGTCTGGCCGTCGAGGGCCAGGTGCTGCTTGTGCAAGTGCTCGTCCGGCAGATTGATGAAGCCTTGCAGCAGTTCTTTCCATGGGTCGGCAATGGTACTCAGGCGCGAACCGACCACGCGCTGCGCGGCGATGCCGGTCAACTCCTCCATGGCCTTGTTCCACATGAGGATTTCCTGGTCCTTGGCCAGTGAGCAAACGCCCATCGGCAATTCCTGCAGGGTCTGGCGGTGATAGCGGCGCAGGGCGTCGAGTTCAGCGGCCAGGCCGGTCAGGCGCGAGTGGTAATCCTCGAGGCGGCTTTCGATGAAGTGAATGTCTTCGGTGACGTAGTTTTCACCGCCAGCCTTGTACGGCAGGAAGGTCTCGACCATGTCCTGGGCCACGCTTGGGCCCATCAGGCCGGAGAGGTTGGCCTCGATGCGGTCGCGCAGACGGCGCAGGGCATAAGGCCTTCGTTCATCGAAAGGCAGGTAGAGATCGCGCAGCGCTTGCTCGACTTCCTTCTGCGCAGCCTTGGCGCCCAAGGGTTTTGCCAGCTGCGTAGCGAATTCCTGAGGCGAGGCAGCGTGCAGTTCCCGGCGCTGCGGGCGGCGCACGTTATCCACGGCGCAGGCTTCGGCGGCGCTGGCCTCTTCGGTGCTGGCGTTGGTGAACAGCGAGATCAGGGTGAACATCAGTACGTTGGCTGCCAGCGAGGCAATCGCAGCCATGTGCCAACTGGTGTCGTCCAGCACGTAGATCATGTTCAGCAGCGGAATATAGAAGCCCTGGAGGTTGCCAACCAGTGGCAACAGCATGGTCACCAGCCACACCAGGATCCCCGCCAGCAAGCCGGCGATGAAGCCGCGACGGTTGGCGGTCGGCCAATACAGGACAGAAAGCACGCCCGGCAGGAACTGCAACGTGGCGACGAACGCGACAATACCGAGGTTGGCCAGGTCCTGCTCGGCACCGAGCATCAGGTAGAAGCCGTAGCCGGCCATGATGATCGCGACAATCAGCGCCCGGCGGGTCCACTTCAGCCAGCGGTAGATGTTGCCTTCGGCCGGTGGCTGATAAAGCGGCAGCACCAGGTGGTTCAAGGCCATCCCGGACAGCGCCAGCGTGGTGACGATGATCAGGCCGCTGGCGGCGGACAGTCCGCCGACATAGGCCAGCAACGCCAAAGCCTTGCTGTTGGCGGCGATGCCGATGCCCAGGGTGAAGTATTCCGGATTGGTGGTGGCGCCGAGCTTCAGGCCAGCCCAGAGAATCAGCGGCACCGCCAGGCTCATCAACAGCAGGAACAGCGGCAGGCCCCAGCTCGCACTGACCAGCGAGCGCGGATTGAGGTTCTCGGTAAAGGTCATGTGATACATGTGCGGCATCACGATCGCCGAGGCGAAGAACACCAGCAGCAGCGTACGCCACGGGCCTTCCTGCAAAGGCGTGTGCAGGGCAGCAAGGGCGGTCTGGTTTTGCAGCAGCCACAGTTCAAGCTGTTGCGGACCGTCGAACACGCCGTACAGCGCATACAGCCCGACACCGCCGAGGGCGATCAGCTTGATCACCGACTCGAAGGCAATCGCGAACACCAGGCCTTCATGCTTTTCGCGGGTGGCGATGTGGCGGGAGCCGAAGAAAATCGTGAACAACGTAATCAGGGCGCAGAAGCTCAGGGCCACGCGATGCTGCACCGGTTCGCGGGTGAGGATGCCGATGGAGTCGGCCACCGCCTGAATCTGCAGCGCGAGAAGCGGCAACACGCCGATCAGCATGAAAATCGTGGTCAGCGCACCGGCCCAGGTGCTGCGGAAGCGGAAGGCAAACAGATCCGCCAGCGAAGACAGTTGATAAGTGCGGGTGATCTTCAGGATCGGGTAGAGCAGCACCGGCGCCAGCAGAAATGCCCCGGAAACACCGAGGTAGCTGGACAAAAAGCCGTAGCCGTACTGATAGGCCAGGCCCACGGTGCCGTAAAACGCCCAGGCACTGGCATAGACGCCCAGTGACAGGGTGTAAGTCAGCGGGTGGCGAATTATCGCCCGGGGAATCATGCCCCGTTCACTGATCCAGGCCACACCGAACAGCACCGCCAGGTAGGCGGCGCTGATCAGGATCATCTGGGTCAGGCTAAAGCTCATCGGCATCTTTTTGGCTCTGCAGGATGAAGGTCACGACGATCAGAATCAGCCAGAGCAGATAAGGGCGATACCAGGCGCCAGTGGCGTCGATCCACCAATCCATGATGGCTGGGGAAAACAGGTAAATCCCCACTACCAAAAGCAGGACCAAGCGATAAATGTACATCCCGGCCTCTCTTTTTATGCGCGTGCCCGAAAACGTGCGGCGATGGTAACGGATGGGTGCGCCACTGCAAGTGCGATCACAATAGCTGTGCCTCGGGCAGGCTCAGTGTGCGCGGGATCAGCGAGGCATCCCAGTGGGCAATGCCCCAATTGAGCACTTCCCGTGGCGTTGCGTAAGTCAGTTCGGTTCCAGGGTTCTGCCCCAGCGCCCGCAGCGCCCGCAGCAATAGCGGCGTTGCCTGATCCTCGGTCAATGGCGGCGAACGGTAGGATTTACCGAGTTTATTGCCATCTGGCTGAGTGATCAGCGGGATATGCAGATAACGTGGCTGCGGCAGGCCGAGCAATTCCTGCAGGTAGAGCTGGCGGGGCGTGGAATCCAGCAGGTCGGCACCGCGAACGATATCGGTGATGCCCTGCCAGGCATCGTCCAGGACCACAGCCAATTGATAGGCGTAGAGCCCGTCCCGGCGGCGAATCACAAAATCGCCAACTTCCCGGCCCAGGTGCTGGCGGTATTCGCCCTGCACCCGATCGATGAAGTGGTATTCCAGTTCCGGTACGCGCACGCGGATGGCAGCATCATCGGTGCCATGGCCGGCATTGCGGCACAGCCCCGGATAAATCCCGTGATATGGCTCCAGCTGTTTGCGCGAGCAGGTGCAGGCGTAGGCCAGGCCGTGACTGAACAGGCGATTGAGCACCTCGGCGTAGGCATCGTGCCGCTCGCTTTGGCGCACCAGGTCGCCATCCCACTCGAAGCCATAGCTTTCCAGAGCCTTGAGAATGGCGGCCTGGGCGCCAGGTTCCTCGCGGGGCGGATCAAGGTCTTCCATGCGCATCAGCCAGCGTCCGCCGACCGAGCGTGCGTCGAGGTAGGAGGCCAGTGCGGCGACCAGCGAGCCGAAGTGCAGATGGCCGCTGGGCGTGGGGGCGAAGCGTCCGATGTAGGTGGGGGAGGTGGCGGTCATGAATGCAATGTCACTTGTTCCGGGCTTGCGCACCCCTCCTGTGGGAGCGGGCTTGCTCGCGAAGGCGGTGTGTCAGCTAACGCTAATGTTGAACCACATGGCCCCTTCGTCGGAACGCCGCCCGGAGCAAGTCCGCTCCCACAGGTTTGCCGCCGGGGCGAATATCAGAAACAAAAACGGAGCGTTCGCACGCTCCGTTCTTCATTCAAGTCGCAATTATTTGCCGACTTGCTTTTCCTTGATTTCCGCCAGGGTCTTGCAGTCGATGCACAGGTCAGCGGTAGGACGCGCTTCGAGGCGTTTGACGCCGATCTCGATGCCGCAGGATTCACACCAGCCGTATTCTTCGTCTTCGATCAACTGAAGTGTCTTGTCGATCTTCTTGATCAACTTGCGTTCACGATCGCGGGCACGCAGTTCGAGGGCGAATTCCTCTTCCTGGCTGGCACGGTCTGCCGGGTCAGGAAAGTTGGCCGCTTCGTCCTTCATGTGGTCCACGGTCTTGTCGACCCCTTCCATCAGCTCTTTTTTCCACTGATTCAGGACCTTGGTGAAGTGCTTGCGCATGGGCTCGCCCATGTACTCTTCACCGACTTTCTGAACATAGGGCTCGAAGCCGCTGATCGTCTGGTTTTGCTGCTTTGCTTGGGTGGACATGAAATAGACCGCCTCTACTCTTGTAATCCATCTGCGCAGGATTGCTCCATCACCGACACCTGCCGGCCCTGCGGCTGCAAGCGGGCGAACTTACCAGATCAACTCGGGCCGCGCTACTCCCGGATGTCGAGCTCACGGCGCATGATGCTTGCAAATGATGGCAAACCGTTGTCTGGCGGCTCTGGAGTCCTGCTCAATTATTGATTTTAGTCAAACCTTGCGCGCGCGCTTGAGTCGTTTGTGTTCGGGGTTACAAGGCCTCTGACCGCTTTAGGTTCTCGCTCGTTCCTGCGCTTGGGTAGAATCGGTTCTTTTTCCGTTGAAGGAAGGCCAATGGCTCAGCCCTACAGTGCCCGCAGTCGTGCAATCGAACCTTTCCATGTCATGGCGCTGTTGGCGCGGGCCAATGAATTGCAGGCCGCCGGGCACGATGTGATCCACCTGGAAATCGGCGAGCCGGACTTCACCACCGCCGAACCTATCATCCAGGCCGGCCAGGCTGCACTGACAGCGGGGAAGACCCGTTACACCGCCGCGCGCGGCATTCCGGAGCTGCGCGAGGCTATTTCGGGCTTTTATCAGCAGCGTTATGGTTTGAACATCGACCCTCGACGCATTCTCATCACGCCCGGCGGGTCCGGCGCGTTGCTGCTGGCCAGCGCTTTGCTGGTCGACCCCGGTAAACACTGGCTGCTGGCGGACCCGGGCTATCCGTGCAACCGGCATTTCCTGCGGTTGGTCGAGGGTGCGGCGCAATTGGTGCCGGTCGGTCCGGATGTGCGGTATCAATTGACGCCAGGCCTGATCGAGCGTCATTGGGATCACGACAGCGTCGGTGCATTGGTGGCGTCGCCAGCCAATCCGACCGGCACGATCCTGACTCGCGACGAGCTGGCGAAGCTGTCTGTCGCGATCAAGGAGCGCCACGGTCATCTGGTGGTCGACGAGATTTACCACGGCCTGACTTACGGCGCTGATGCGGCCAGCGTGCTGGAAGTCGACGACAGTGCATTCGTCCTGAACAGTTTTTCGAAGTATTTCGGGATGACCGGGTGGCGGCTCGGATGGCTGGTGGCCCCTGACGCTGCCGTCGGTGAGCTGGAAAAACTCGCGCAGAATCTCTACATCAGTGCTCCAAGCATGGCGCAGTACGCGGCACTGGCCTGTTTCGAGCCGGCGACCATCAGCATTCTCGAAGAGCGTCGCGCCGAATTTGGCCGGCGTCGGGACTATCTGCTGCCGGCCTTGCGTGAGTTGGGCTTCGGCATTGCCGTGGAGCCGGAAGGGGCTTTCTACTTGTATGCCGATATCAGCAAGTTCGGCGGCGATGCCTTCGCGTTCTGTAAGCATTTTCTCGAAACCGAACATGTGGCATTCACCCCAGGGCTGGATTTCGGGCGTTATCAGGCCGGGCATCATGTGCGGTTCGCCTATACGCAAAATCTCGAGCGTTTGCAGGAGGCAGTCGAGCGCATTGCCCGTGGGTTGCGGAGCTGGCAAGGCTGATGCGATTCCATCCTCCCCTCGAAGAAGGGCGCCTGATTCGACGTTACAAGCGCTTTCTCGCCGATATCGAAACCGTTGGCGGCGAGTTGCTGACGATTCACTGCCCGAACACCGGCTCGATGCTCAATTGCCAGGTCGAAGGCGGGCAGGTCTGGTTCAGTCGCTCCAACGACCCTAAACGCAAGTTGCCTGGCACCTGGGAGATCGGTGAAACCCCGCAAGGGCGGCTGTTTTGCGTGAACACCGCCCGGGCCAATGGATTGGTCGAAGAGGCGCTGCGAGCGGGCGTCATCACCGAACTTAACGGTTTTACCGGGCTCAAGCGCGAAGTGGCTTATGGCCAGGAAAACAGCCGCATCGATTTCCGCCTTGATTATCCCGATGGGCCGGCCTACGTCGAAGTCAAAAGCGTGACCCTGGGCTTTGACGGTACGGCGGTGGCGGCGTTTCCCGATGCGGTCACCCAGCGTGGCGCCAAGCATCTGCGGGAACTGGCCCACTTGGCCAGGGACGGTATTCGCGCGGTGCAGTTGTACTGTGTGTGTTTGACCGACATCGAGGCCGTGCGCCCGGCGCAGGAAATCGATGCGGTTTATGCACAGGCCTTGCGTGAGGCTATCGCCTGTGGGGTCGAGGTATTGGCTTACGGTGTGCGGTTGAGCCACGAAGAGATGTCGGTCGATCGGCGCCTGGATGTGTTGCCGGGTGTCTAAAGGCTGATCCAGATCCCTTGTTCATCCTCGCGGCAAGCCACGCTGCTCAAGGATTGCCCCGCGCAAGGGCCGGCGACGCATTCGCCGTCTTCGATCAGGAACAGTGCGCCATGGGTGGCGCACTGGATCAGGCTGTTACTGGGGTCGAGAAATTGGTCGGGATGCCACTCCAGGGCGACGCCCCGGTGCGGGCAGCGATTGATGTAGACATATACCTGGCCGCTGCGGCGCACCGCAAAAAGCTTTTGGCCATCAATGTCGAAACCGCGGCTGCTGTCATTGACCAGCTCGGCACCTTTGCAAAGCAACTTCATGTCTATCCTCGGTCCCGCCGCTCGTGACCGGATATGTCCAAGCTTGACGGTTAAATACTTTCAATTGGCCGTCTTGCCCGCCGGGGACAAGTGCCTGTCGTCGAGGATACTTGGCCTGATCATTCGATGCCCGGGAAACCTTCAAGGGAAGCTGTTTATGCGCCTGGCCAGCGTGTCAGCGTGATCGGCATGGAGCATCCCGCCAGTACTTTCCACAGGCAAAAAAAGACCCGGCAAGAGCCGGGTCAAATAACCGTGATTAGCCTGATGAGGAGATAATCTGAGAGTCCGAACCAAGGGCTTTTCAGAAGATCTGACCAGTCTCGCGACCAGTTGTGATAATCATAGCGATTCTCATTACCAAGTCAACCGCTGTTTTCCGGTTTCTTTGCGATATGTCGATTTTTCGCCTGCAGGCCCTGTATTCATTGGGTTACAGGTTGAAAAGCTTCAGCGTTATTTGTCGGATCAGTTTTTGTGGCGTGAAGAGATGGCTTCCAGTTGTTTGTTTAGCGCTTCCTTGCGCTCTGCGGGAATGTCATTCCAGTGAACATCCATCAGGGCACCTTCAATTGCGTACAACAACACCTTGGACGCCCGGAAACCGCGCGTGCGCACGGCCCGATAAGCATCCACCGCCCCGAGGCGACGCAAGTCCGAAGCGCTATGGATGCCCACGGCATGCAGCCATTGCGCTGACGTCTTGCCAAGATTCTTCAGGTGTTGCAGTTCATCATTCATCAAGCCTCCTTGCGATGGCCGAATGGAGAGCGCGGGCAATCTTCTGAGGAGTGTAGCCATCAGTAGGAAAAGCGTGTTTGTTTGCTCGATTACGACGCAAATGCTTCTAAGAAACGAGTATTGGCAGCGTGTGAAAAGTCTGCGAACGCGGGAGGAGGCGGGGAAGAGCAAGGAATTATGGGTGAACATCCCTGTAGTCCAGCGCAAGGGGCGCTGGACGTGTCAGTCATCGATGATGATCAGCGGGTGCGATAACGCAATCGCGTGCCGAAGTTCATCGACATCAGGATTTCGTCGGCACTGAGTTCCACCGGAAAGTACGTACCGGAGATTTGCGCGTGGGCCAGGCTCGCGCCTTCAAGGTTCGCCTTGCGAAAATCGATGCCGCGCAGGTCGGCGGAGCGGAAGTAGGCGTCGCTGAAATCCACACCGTCGGCATTCAGCTCGCGCAGGTCCAGCCCCCGGAAGTCTCCACCCACCATATCGATGGGGGCATCCTTGGGGCGTTCACTGTTGAAGCCTCTGATGTCGTCTTTGTGCAGCAGGGCATAAAGCGGAGTGTCGAGAAGTTTCGGCTGGCTCATGTCGCATCACCTGATGGTTTTATGACGCCAGTATAGTGCCACTATTTGACGGACGTGAAGCCAGTGCGGCTTCACGACTGAAATAGTTTTTTACAGGCCTGGCAGGCGCTGGCGAATTTGCTCCACAACTGTATCGAGCGTTCCGCTTTCATTGGTCTGGACGCGCTTGCTGCAGAGGATTTCCGTGGGTGTCAGCGCTTCGCGGCTGGCTTGTTGGGCTGCGATAACAGCCAGGGTGGCGTCGGATGGGTCCTTTTTGTCTGCCTGGCGCGTGGCCAGCCAGCTTTCGATGACGGCTTGTGGCGCATTGCAATCGAGGATCAGGAAGGGTGCACCTGTGGCCTCGGCCACCTTCGCGGCACTGTCACGCTGATCATGCTTGAGGTAAGTGGCGTCGACCACTACCGGAAAGCCCGCACGCAGGATGACGTCGGCGATTTCGTGCAGGCGGGCATAGGTCGCCGCGCTGGCGTCGGCACTATAGATTCCGGCCTTTACGTCATTTTCGACGGTTTGTTCGCCGAACAGACGCTTGCGCTCGACATCGGAGCGCAGGCGAATCGCTCCCAGGGCTTCGACCAGGCGCATGGCGACATGGCTCTTGCCGACGGCGGAAACACCGTGGGTAATGGCCATGAAGCGCGAAGGAATAGTGCTGTAGCTTTCCGCCAGGTTGGCGTAGTTGCGGTACTGACGCAGGGTCGTGGCGCGCTGCACTGCAGTGGCGTCGGCCGGCATGCTGAACAGGGCAACCTTGGCGCGAACCAGTGCGCGGTAGGCTTTATAGAAGTTCAGCAGTTCGAGGCCGCGATAGTCACCGGTCAGCTCCAGGTACTGGCTGATGAAACGACGGGCGAGGCACTTCAGGCCGCGATCTTCCAGGTCCATCGCCAGGAAGCCGGTGTCGGCATAAACGTCGGTGAAGCGAAACGGTTCATTGAATTCGATGCAGTCGAAGATCACGACCTTGCCGTCGATCACTGTGGCGTTACCCAGGTGGATGTCACCGTGGCATTCACGAGTGAAGCCTTCGGCCTTGCGCTGGGCGAGCAGCGGCTTGAGGCGTTCGAAACTGCTTTCGGCCCAGGCTTGCAGGGCGTCGAGTTGCAGCAGGTCGGCTTTGTCGCTGAGGAACGGACGGATCTGTTCGAAGTTCTGCCGCACCGGTGCCATGACGCTGTCCGGTGTGCCGGCTTCGTGCCCGGCCGGCACTTTCGGTGCGCTGAGGTGGAAGCGGGCGATTTGCTCGGCCATCTCGTCGATGTGTGCGGTGGTCAGTTCGCCATTGGCTTGAAGGGTGCTGAGCAGACCGGTTTGCGGGAACTGGCGCATCTTCAGTACGTATTCGATGGCGGGGCCTTCGCCGCCCAGTTGCGGAGCCTCGGCGCTGCCGGTGACGGGCAGTACTTCGATGTACAAGTCGTCGGTCAGGCGCTGGTTCAGGCGCAGCTCTTCAGCGCAAAAGTGTTCGCGCGCCTCAAGGCTGGTGAAGTCGAGAAAACCGAAATTGACCGGCTTCTTCACTTTATAGGCATAGGGGCCGGTGAGCAGTACCCAGGAAATATGGGTCTCGATGACCTGGAATCCCTCTACAGGATGCGGGTAGAGGGCAGGGTTTTGCAGGGCAGCGATCAGGGACTGGCTCACAGGCGATCCTTCAGAGTCTGGGAAATTCAAGGCCGTCATTATGGCCGCAAGTCCGCTCGACGCAAACCTCGGAGCGCTCCTGTTGAGTATGAATAAAGTGCGTATAATCCGCCGCCATGACTCGTACCCGAACTCCCCGTACCCCAAAAAAACCACCCTCCAGAGGCCTGCGCCCTTGGTTGGGCTGGGCCATTAAACTCAGTCTGGTCGGCCTGGTAGTGCTGGCCGGATTCGCCGTTTACCTTGATGCGATCGTCCAGGAGAAGTTTTCCGGCAAGCGCTGGACCATTCCGGCCAAGGTTTACGCGCGCCCGCTCGAACTGTTCGTCGGACAAAAGCTGAGCAGGGACGATTTCCTGACCGAGCTCGATGCCCTGGGCTATCGCCGTGAAAGCGTGGCCAATGGTCCGGGTGCGGCGTCGGTCAACGGCAATACCGTTGATCTGAATACCCGTGGCTTCCAGTTCTATGAAGGCATGGAGCAAGCGCAACCGGTGCGGGTGCGTTTCTCCGGCGATTACGTGGCCGAGTTGGCGGGGGCAAAAGGTTCGAAACTTTCGGTAGTGCGCCTGGAGCCGTTGCTGATCGGCGGCCTGTACCCGAAAAACCTCGAAGACCGGATCCTGATCAAGATCGATCAGGTGCCGCCGTACTTGCTGGAAACGCTGGTGGCTGTCGAGGACCGCGATTTTTATCATCACTTTGGTGTTTCGCCGAAGTCGATCGCCCGTGCAATCTGGGTCAACGGTTCGTCCGGCCGCATGCGTCAGGGCGGCAGTACCCTGACTCAGCAGTTGGTCAAGAACTTCTACCTGACCAACGAGCGCAGCCTGAGCCGCAAACTCACCGAAGCGATGATGGCGCTGTTGCTTGAGCTGCATTACGACAAGCGTGAAATCCTCGAGGCTTACCTCAACGAAGTGTTTATCGGGCAGGACGGTCAACGCGCGGTGCACGGTTTCGGCCTCGCCAGCCAGTTCTTCTTCAGCCAGCCGCTGGCCGAGCTCAAGCTGCACCAGGTCGCTCTGCTGGTGGGAATGGTCAAGGGGCCTTCCTCCTATAACCCGCGTCGTTATCCGGAGCGTGCCCTCGAGCGGCGCAACCTGGTGCTCGATGTCCTGCAAGAGCAGGGCGTCGCAACTGCCGAGCAGGTTGAAGCCGCGAAGAAAATGCCACTGGGTGTGACCAAGCGCGGCAGTCTGGCGGACAGCTCGTTCCCCGGCTTCCTCGATCTGGTCAAGCGTCAGTTGCGCGAAGACTATCGCGACGAAGACTTGACCGAAGAAGGTCTGCGCATCTTCACCAGTTTCGACCCGATCCTGCAGATGAAGGCTGAGGCCTCGGTCAACGACACCTTCAAGCGTCTGGCGGGGCGCAAGGGTTCCGATGACGTCGAAGCGGCCATGGTCGTGACCAACCCGGAAACCGGTGAAGTGCAGGCCATGATCGGCAGTCGCCAGGCCAGTTTTGCCGGGTTCAACCGGGCGCTGGACGCTGTGCGACCGATCGGCTCGCTGATCAAGCCGGCGGTTTACTTGACCGCGTTGGAGAAACCAAGCCAGTACACATTGACCAGTTGGCTGTCGGACGAGTCCTTCTCGGTCAAGGGCGCCGACGGCCAAGTCTGGAAACCGCAGAACTATGATCGCCGTTCTCACGGGACCGTCTTCCTCTATCAAGGCCTGGCGCACTCCTACAACCTGTCGACCGCACGGCTCGGGTTGGCGGTCGGTGTGCCGAACGTCCTGAAGACGGTGGAGCGCCTGGGTGTTTCTCGTGAATTCCCGGCCTTCCCGTCGATGTTGCTCGGCGCTGGCGGCATGACGCCCATCGAAGTGGCGACCATGTACCAGACCCTCGCCAACGGCGGCTTCAATACGCCGATGCGCGGGATTCGCAGCGTGCTGACTGCTGAAGGCGAACCGCTCAAGCGTTATCCGTTCCAGATTCAGCAGCGTTTCGATCCGGCCTCCATTTACCTGATCCAGAGCGCCATGCAGCGGGTGATGCGCGAAGGTACCGGCAGCTCGGTTTATAACGTGTTGCCAAGAACCCTGACCCTGGCGGGTAAAACCGGTACCAGTAACGATTCGCGGGACAGTTGGTTTGCCGGTTTCAGCCAGGACTTGCTGGCGGTGGTCTGGCTGGGGCGCGATGACAACGGCAAGACCCCATTCACTGGTGCCACCGGGGCCCTGCAGGTCTGGACCAGCTTCATGCGCAAGGCCGACCCGTTGCCGCTGGACATGCCGCAGCCGGATAATATCGTTCAGGCCTGGGTGGATTCGCGTACCGGGCAAGGTTCTGACGCCGGTTGCCCGGGTGCCGTGCAGATGCCGTATATTCGCGGCAGCGAACCGCCTCCCGGCGCTGCTTGCGGTGGCGAAAGCCCTGCCGAGTCGGTGATGGATTGGGTCAAGGGCTGGATGAATTAAGCAAAGAGGGTTTCAAGTGAACAAGTGGCTGATTCCAGCGATTACCGCCGTGGCTTTGCTCAGCGGTTGCTCCACCGTACAACGTGGCTCGATTCCGGTCGTGGATTCCGGCACCGCCGTGTCCAACAGTGAACGTATCTCGGCCAATGGCGGCTTCCGCCAGACGACCGTCAAGCGCCCTGCGCAAGGTCAGTCGCAGACCCAGGCGATTCCGCAAGGTGACAGCGGCGTCGTGGTGATGGTGCCAGGCGCTGCAACGACTTCAACGCCGATCAGCACCACACCCATTACTCCGGGGCCGATCACGCCGGGGCCGATTGACACGTCGCCGATCCAGTCGGCACCGATCAATCAGGGCAACTACAGCATGCCGTCGTCGCCAAGCGGGATTCCGTCGGCCAGTTCGGGCGGACTGTCTGCCGACGAGCAACTGGACGGCCCGGTACTGGCTTTGCTGACCACTGCTCAGCAGCAACAGGCGAGCGGTGATCTCAACGGTGCCTCCTCCAGCCTCGAACGCGCCCAGCGCGTTGCCCCGCGTGAACCGCAGGTGCTTTACCGCCTGGCACAGGTGCGGATGGCTCAAGGCGATGCGGCCCAGGCCGAGCAGTTCGCTCGCCGTGGCCTGACCTTGGCCAATGGCCGTCCGGCCCTGCAGGCCAATTTGTGGGAACTGATTGCCCAGGCGCGCGAAAAGCAGGGTGACTCCCAGGGCGCGTCGCTGGCGCGCCAGAAGGCCAAGGTAACGCTGTGATGGATGCGCGCTTTCTGAAAATCGCCGATCAACTGCTGTTGATCGAGCGCGAGTTGCGGGTGCAAGGATGGTGGGATGAAGTCTCGCCATCCGCTGAAGCGCTTTCCAGTGTCGAGCCGTTTTCGGTCGATACCCTGGATTTCGAGCAATGGCTGCAGTGGATCTTCCTGCCACGCATGAAGATGATCCTCGAGCAGGATTTGCCGCTACCCAATGCGTCGGGCATTCAGGAAATGGCTGAAATGGTCTTTGCCGGACGCAATGTCCAGGGCAAGGATCGGCAGTTGCAGGTATTGCTCAAACAGTTTGATCAGTTGATCACGGCGTCTCGCTGAGCCAGAAGCTGCCAGCGTCCGCTGGCAGTTGTTCACAATCTCTCTCTATTTTGTCGGCCATTGCAGGGTAAGCGCATGCGCGTGCCAATTTTTTGCCAAAACTTGCGCAATCGAAGCTAACACACGGCGGATTTACAGGTTTTTTCTTGCGTTCTCATGTGCTTACTAGAATAAAGCTCATAGACGACTTGACTTGCGAGGGGCGAAACAGAAGAATCCAAAGTCCGCTGTACAGGGACTGCCAGAAGCAGACCCTCTCAGCAGATCATGAGGCGCATATCCGCGTCGACCTGTTACACCCGCAACGCGTTACCTCGCGCTGGGTGGGAAAGGCCCGCAACACTTGGGACGATCCCAATACTTGCTCAGTCAGTGCTGACGTAGTCGGCGACCACCGTCGCTCATGCTCTGCTGAGAAGTAAACCTATTAAGACCCGTCCCATTTTTCGTGGGCGGTATTCTGGCGTTTTAGAGGTGAGCAACGTGGAGCTTTTATCTGGCGGTGAGATGCTCGTCCGCTTTTTGCGCGACGAAGGCGTCAAATATATCTACGGGTACCCGGGTGGTGCTCTTCTTCATGTATACGATGCCCTGTTCAAAGAACCGGAAGTGACCCACATCCTGGTTCGTCACGAGCAAGCGGCTACCCATATGGCTGACGGCTACGCCCGTGCCACCGGTAAAGCCGGCGTGGTACTGGTGACGTCCGGTCCTGGCGCAACCAACGCCATCACTGGTATCGCCACGGCGTACATGGACTCCATTCCAATGGTGGTCATTTCCGGCCAGGTGCCGAGCACCATGGTTGGCACCGACGCATTCCAGGAAACCGACATGATCGGTATCTCCCGGCCGATCGTGAAGCACAGCTTCATGATCAAGCACGCGTCGGAAATCCCGGAAGTCATGAAGAAAGCCTTCTACCTGGCGCAATCCGGTCGTCCTGGCCCGGTCGTTGTCGATATCCCGAAAGACATGACCAACCCGGCCGAGAAGTTCGAATACGTCTTCCCGAAAAAAGCCAAGCTGCGTTCCTACAGCCCGGCTGTTCGTGGTCACTCCGGTCAAATCCGCAAGGCGGCAGAAATGCTCCTGGCGGCCAAGCGTCCAGTGTTGTATTCGGGCGGCGGCGTGATCCTCGGCGGTGGTTCCGCACCACTGACCGAACTGGCGAAAATGCTCAACCTGCCAGTGACTAATACCCTGATGGGCCTCGGCGGTTTCCCTGGCACCGATCGTCAGTTCATCGGCATGCTCGGCATGCACGGCAGCTACACCGCCAACCTGGCGATGCACCATGCTGACGTGATCCTCGCCGTCGGTGCGCGTTTCGACGACCGTGTCATCAACGGTGCCTCGAAGTTCTGCCCGAACGCCAAGATCATTCACATCGACATCGACCCGGCTTCGATCTCCAAGACCATCAAGGCCGACGTGCCTATCGTTGGTCCGGTCGAGAGTGTCCTGACCGAAATGGTCGCGATCCTCAAGGAAATCGGCGAGACCCCGAACAAGGAGTCCGTTGCCAGTTGGTGGAAGCAGGTTGATGAGTGGCGTGGTGATCGCGGCCTGTTCCCTTATGACAAGGGCGACGGCAGCGTTATCAAGCCGCAGGCCGTGATCGAAACCCTGTGCGAAGTGACCAAGGGCGATGCCTTTGTAGCTTCCGATGTGGGTCAGCATCAGATGTTCGCGGCGCAGTACTACACGTTCAACAAGCCGAACCGCTGGATCAACTCCGGTGGCCTGGGCACCATGGGCTTCGGTTTCCCGGCGGCCATGGGCATCAAGTTGAGCTTCCCGGATGACGACGTCGTTTGTGTCACCGGCGAGGGCAGTATCCAGATGAACATTCAGGAACTGTCGACCTGCCTGCAATACGGTTTGCCGGTAAAAATCGTCATCCTGAACAACGGTGTGTTGGGCATGGTTCGCCAGTGGCAGGACATGAGCTACGGCAGCCGTCACTCTCATTCCTACATGGAATCGCTGCCTGATTTCGTCAAGCTGGCGGAGGCTTATGGTCACGTTGGTGTGCGCATCACCGATTCGAAAGATTTGAAGTCGAAGATGGAAGAAGCGTTCGCCATGAAGGATCGTTTGGTGATCATCGATGTTTCGGTAGACACCAGCGAGCACGTCTACCCGATGCAGATCAAAGACGGCTCCATGCGCGATATGTGGCTGAGCAAGACGGAGCGTACTTAATCATGCGGCACATTATTTCCTTGCTTCTGGAAAACGAACCCGGCGCTCTGTCTCGTGTGGTTGGCCTGTTCTCGCAGCGCAACTACAACATCGAAAGCCTGACCGTGGCCCCGACCGAAGACCCGACCCTGTCGCGTCTGACGCTGACCACCGTTGGTCACGATGAAGTCATCGAGCAGATCACCAAGAACCTGAACAAGCTGATCGAAGTGGTAAAACTGGTCGACCTGTCGGAGAGTGCTCACATCGAGCGCGAACTGATGCTGGTCAAGGTCAAGGCCACCGGCGCCCAGCGCGCCGAGATCAAGCGCACTACCGATATTTACCGTGGACAGATCGTCGATGTCAGCGCCAGCGTGTATACCGTTCAACTGACCGGTACCAGCGACAAGCTCGACAGCTTCATTCAGTCCATTGGCACCGCATCGATTCTGGAAACCGTCCGTAGTGGCGTGACCGGTATTGCCCGCGGCGACAAAGTACTCAGCATCTAAACCAAATTAGCGAACGGCCTGAACGGCCTGATATAGGGGAAATTCATGAAAGTTTTCTACGATAAAGACTGCGACCTGTCGATCATCCAGGGCAAGAAAGTTGCCATCATCGGTTACGGTTCCCAGGGCCACGCTCAAGCGTGCAACCTGAAAGACTCCGGCGTTGACGTTACCGTTGGCCTGCGTAAAGGTTCGGCTACCGTTGCCAAGGCTGAAGCCCACGGCCTGAAAGTGACCGACGTTGCTTCTGCCGTTGCAGCTGCCGACCTGGTCATGATCCTGACCCCGGACGAGTTCCAGTCCTCCCTGTACAAGAACGAAATCGAGCCGAACATCAAGAAAGGCGCCACCCTGGCCTTCTCCCACGGCTTCGCGATCCACTACAACCAGGTAGTGCCGCGCGCTGACCTCGACGTGATCATGATCGCGCCGAAGGCTCCGGGCCACACCGTGCGTTCCGAGTTCGTGAAGGGCGGCGGTATCCCTGACCTGATCGCTATCTACCAGGACGCCTCGGGCAACGCCAAGAACGTCGCTCTGTCCTACGCTGCTGGCGTTGGCGGTGGTCGTACCGGCATCATCGAAACCACTTTCAAGGACGAGACCGAAACCGACCTGTTCGGCGAACAAGCCGTTCTGTGCGGCGGTACCGTTGAACTGGTCAAAGCCGGTTTCGAAACCTTGGTTGAAGCTGGCTACGCGCCGGAAATGGCCTACTTCGAGTGCCTGCACGAACTGAAGCTGATCGTTGACCTCATGTACGAAGGCGGTATCGCCAACATGAACTACTCGATCTCCAACAACGCCGAATACGGCGAGTACGTGACTGGCCCTGAGGTCATCAACGCCGAATCCCGTCAGGCCATGCGCAACGCCCTGAAACGTATTCAGGACGGCGAATACGCCAAGATGTTCATCAGCGAAGGCGCTACCGGCTATCCTTCGATGACCGCCAAGCGTCGTAACAACGCCGCTCACGGTATCGAAATCATCGGCGAGCAACTGCGCTCCATGATGCCGTGGATCGGTGCCAACAAGATCGTCGACAAAGCTAAAAACTAAGTCACGCGCTTGTACGAAAAACGCGGCTTAGGCCGCGTTTTTTCGTTTGGGAGGCCGGTTCTGGTATAAAGCTGCATCGTTTGTGGCCGAACCGTCGTCCCAGACACCTGTCCAAACTTTCCACCCCCGTTGCAAGGTAATGTCCATGAGCGAACGCCCCGAAGAGCCAAACCAGGCTTCTGACGCCGAAAGCCTGCTGCCCATCGATGAACATGTCGAGGAGGGCCATGACGCTGAAGGTCGTAAAGTCCGGCATCGTGGTATCTATCTTCTGCCGAATCTGTTCACCACTGCGAACCTGTTCGCAGGGTTCTATTCCATCATCAACTCGATGAGCGCCCAGGCGGCCTTGAGTGCTGGTGATTCGGCCAATGCGAGCAAGTATTTCGCCTTCGCGGCCATCGCGATCTTCGTCGCCATGGTGCTCGATGGCCTCGATGGTCGCGTGGCCCGCATGACCAATACCCAGAGCGCCTTTGGTGCCGAGTACGACTCGCTGTCCGACATGGTTGCCTTTGGTGTTGCGCCGGCATTGCTCGCATTTGGCTGGGCCTTGGGTGACATGGGCAAGGTTGGCTGGATGGTCGCCTTCATTTATGTCGCGGGTGCGGCATTGCGTCTTGCACGCTTCAACACGCAGATCGGCACCGCGGACAAACGCTACTTCATCGGCCTGGCCAGTCCTGCCGCAGCGGGTGTGGTTGCAGGTATCGTCTGGGCATTCAGCGACTATGGCATTCAGGGTTCCAAGATGTCCTTCCTGGTTGCGCTGATGGTTGCTGCGGCCGGCATGCTGATGGTCAGCAACATCAAGTACAACAGCTTCAAAGAGCTGGACCTGAAGGGGCGGGTGCCTTTCGTGGCGATTCTCGCTGTGGTGCTGGTGTTCGCAGTAGTGTTCAGTGACCCTCCGCGCATCCTGCTGCTGGTGTTTCTCGCCTATGCAGCCTCCGGCCCTGTTCAATACCTGTTACGTCTTCGTCGTAACAAGAGCGCGTAATTTCCCTCATACTCCGCAGTCTATGGGTGCATCTGTCCTCCAAAGCTGCGGAGTAACCATGCTGATCAAAGTCTCCAGAGCGTCCGACTGCCACGAGTCGGACGTCACGCCTGAATCCCTCTATCTTTCTCGACGCAAAGTGCTTGGCGCCACGGTTGCCGGCTTTGCTCTGAGCGGCCTGCCGCAATGGGCTAGCGCTGGCGATGCTGCGCGTTACCCGGATGTCGAGCCTGGCAAGGCGCCTGCCTGGTTCAGCGAAAAACTCCCGGCTACCCAGTGGGGTGTGGTCAGCGTCAAGGATGAGGCGATCACGCCGTTCAAGGATGCGACCCACTACAACAACTTCTATGAGTTCGGCACCGACAAGGGGGATCCAGCTGCCAATGCCGGTGCGCTGAAGACCGAGCCATGGAGCGTAGTCGTGGATGGAGAAGTGGGTAAACCAGGGCGATATGCGCTGGAAGACTTCATGAAGCCTTACCAGCTGGAGGAGCGCATCTACCGACTTCGTTGTGTGGAGGCGTGGTCGATGGTCATTCCCTGGATAGGTTTTCCTCTCTCGGCGTTGCTCAAGGAAGTCGAGCCGACCTCGAAAGCCAGATTCATCCGCTTCGAAACCCTGCAGGATCCCAAAAGCATGCCGGGGCAGCGCTCCGGTTTTGCCTTGATCGACTGGCCTTATATAGAAGGGCTGCGTCTGGACGAGGCGATGAACCCGTTGGCGATTCTTGCGGTGGGTATGTATGGGCGCGAGTTGCCGAATCAGAACGGTGCACCACTGCGTCTGGTGGTGCCCTGGAAGTATGGCTTTAAAAGCATCAAGTCGATCGTGCGGATCAGTTTGGTGAGTGAGCAGCCAAAAACCACTTGGCAGAGTATTGCTTCGGACGAGTACGGCTTCTACGCCAATGTGAATCCGACTGTCGACCATCCGCGCTGGACTCAGGCTCGGGAACGGCGCCTGCCGAGCGGCCTGTTCAAGCCGAATGTGCGTGACACGCAAATGTTCAATGGCTATGCGGATGAAGTCGCTTCTCTATATACAGGGCTCGATCTGCGGAAGAACTACTGATGCGATATCCGCTTTGGCGTGCGGCCGTTTTTGTTGCAACGATGGTGTGGCCGCTGTTGTGGTTGTATCAGGCCTGGGCGGATGTGCTCGGGCCGGACCCCGGCAAGGTGCTGGTTGATCGGTTGGGATTGGGCACACTTGTTCTGTTGCTTATTACATTGAGCATGACGCCGCTGCAGAGGCTTACTGGTTGGGCGGGGTGGATTGTGGTCCGGCGGCAACTGGGGTTGTGGTGCTTCACTTATGTAGTGCTGCACTTGAGCGCCTATCTGGCCTTTATCCTTGGTTTCGATTGGTCGCAGCTTGGGGTGGAGCTGCGCAAGCGTCCGTACATCATTGTCGGGGCGTTGGGATTTTTGTGTTTGCTGGTATTGGCGTGCACTTCCAATCGATACAGTCAGCGACGTTTGGGGGCCCTCTGGAAGAAGCTGCATCGTCTGGCTTATCTGGTTCTCGTGCTTGGGTTGCTGCAT